>JAEXQJ010000246.1 GCA_023438785.1 Pseudomonadota bacterium | reverse complement strand
GGCCTGGGTCACGTAATACAGCCGAACGTAGCGACCGGCGGGCCCGGCGGGGGGGGGGCGGCGCGTAACCATCTCCTCGAAGTGTCGGTTGAGCTCGGACGTGGTCACGCGTCGAGACCACTGGGCGAACGCGGCCGCGGCCGCGCGCGGGATCTCCATCACGCCACGCCCGGTGACGGCCGAGGTCACCACGCCGGGCGCCCACGACATGAACTGCAGCACCTCACGCGTGGCGGCGATGCGCTGATCGATCTCCGAACGTCGCACCAAGTCGCCCTTGTTGAGGATGACCACCGCGGCCCGCCCGGACTCCTCGATGAAGCTGGCCAGCTTGGCATCCTCGGCGGTGGCGCCGTTCTGGGCGTCGATGACCATGGCCACCACATCGGCGCGCGCCAGTTGGTCGCGGGCCATCTTGGCCGCCACGGCCTCGGTCTGGGTGTCAATCGAACGGCGGCGGCGCATGCCCGCCGTATCCACGAGGACGAACTGTCGTCCCTCGGACTCGAAGGGCGTGTCGATGGGATCGCGGGTGGTGCCCGGCTCGTTGTGCACCAGGACGCGCTCTTCCCCGAGCAGACGGTTGACGAGAGAGGATTTGCCCACGTTCGGCTTGCCCACGAAGGCCAGGCGCACGGGCAGATCGGCCTCGGCCTCCTCGGGCACGGGCAACGGCAGGGGCCGAACCGTCCCTGCCTCACGCAGGGCCGTGACCACCGCATCGAGCAGGTCCCCTACCCCTCGGCCGTGGGCCGCTGATACAGCGAAGACTTGCTCGAAGCCCAAGGCGTAGATCTCGGCCATGCCAGGTTCGCGGTGAGATGAATCGATCTTGTTGGCCGCCACCATCACGGGCTTGCCGGTGCGACGCAGGACGCGCGCCACGTCTTCGTCGACGGGCGACAGCCCCTCCTTGGCATCCACCACGAAGACCAGCACCGCCGCCTCGTCCACGGCCCGCAAGGTCTGGTTGCGCATGGCCCCCAGGATGCCCTCGGCGCTCGGATCGAGTCCGCCCGTGTCGACCACGCGGAAACGCTGCTTCTCCCACGTGCAGACGCCGTAGCGGCGATCGCGCGTCACCCCTGGCATGTCTTCGACGAGCGCGGGCTGGCCGCCCACCACACGGTTGAACAGGGAGGACTTGCCCACGTTGGGCCGGCCCACGAAGGACACCACCGGCAGGTTGGGATCCTCGGCTTCGTTGTGCCGGCGCCCCGGCCCGCGGCCGCTCATTCCTGGTCCTCCTTGTATCCCATGCGCGCCAGATCATTCTTCGACGCGGTCCAATCGGGTTCCACGCGCACATTGAGGCGCAGGTGCACGGGGCGGCCGATGAGCTGCGCGATCTCCTGTCGCGCGGCCGTGCCCACGTCGCGGATCATGCTGCCGCCGCGGCCGACCACGATGGCCTTCTGGCTCTCCCGCTCGACCACGATGGAGGCGTCGATGACGGCGTCGCCTTGCTCGCGATCGTTCCAGTTCTCGACCAGCACCGCCGTGGCGTAGGGCAGCTCCTGGCGCAGACGCAGGAACAACTGCTCGCGAATCAACTCGCCCGCCAGGAAGCGCTCCGTGCGATCGGTGAGCACGTCGGGACCATAGAGAGGTGGCTGCTCGGGCAGAAGGCGCAGCAGTTCCCGCACCACGCCCTCCATGCCCTTGCCCCGCGTCGCCGACGTGGGCACCACACCGGTGAAGGGATGAACCTTGGACCACCATTCGAGCTGCGGCAGGAGCTGACCCTTGTCCTTGACCTGATCCACCTTGTTGATGGCCAGGACCGCCGGACGCTTGGCCTGATTCAGCCGATCCAGAATGCGTCGCTCAGCCTCGGGCAGCGCCGCCGCGGAGGACGGACGCGCCGTCACTCCCTCGCGGGCTTCGACGACCACGAGCACCGCGTCCACGTCCTCGATGGTGCCCATGGCCTCGCGAACCATGTAGCGGTTGAGGGCGGAGTGCGCCTCGTGGACCCCGGGGGTGTCCACGAAGACGATCTGTCCCGTCGCGTCCCCCTGCGCCGATCGCGCGTCGTCGGCGGGCAAGGGGCTGTGGCCGTTCCACACGCCCACGATGCGATTGCGCGTGGTCTGCGGTTTGGGCGTCACGATGGCCAGCTTCTCGCCGACGATCTGGTTCAGCAGGGTGGACTTCCCCACGTTCGGGCGGCCCAGGATGGCAACGGTCCCGGAAATAGAGAGGCGGTCCTCAGCGGGCGGCATGGAATTCAAATCGATTTCAGACACTGCAGCGTGTGTATAGCACTAGCGGCCCTTGGGGAAAGTCTCCGCGTCGCGGAGCCAGCATCGATCCTCGCTCCGTCGCTTCAGCGCGGCGCCACGCGGAGCCAGCCGCACGCGGCTCGTCGCACAATGCGCCGGCGCTGCACAGCGCCGATGCGCTCTCTTGACAGTTGCCGTCGGTAGCACTATCAACGCCGATAGGTCTGGGCGGATAGGTCACAAACTAGCCCTGGAATTGAGCCGTGAATGTAAGTCAGAAGAGCCGATACGCGTTGAAGGCGATCCTCGAATTGGCGTTTCGGTATGGGCAAGGGCCGGTTTCCATCTCCCAGATTGCCAAGGCTCAGGTCATTCCCGCGCGCTTCCTGGAGGCCATTCTCGCTCAGCTCAAGCGGGGCGGTTTCGTGGCTTCGCGGCGCGGAAACGTGGGCGGCTACATCCTGGCCAAGCTGCCCGGTGAGGTCTCGGTCGGCGACGTCTTGCGCACGCTGGAGGGCTCGACGCTCGACACCCGCTGTGCGAATCACCCGGTTCCCAACTGCCCTCACATCGCGGAATGCGTGTTCATCCCGATCTGGGAAGAGGCCTCCAAGGCCATGACCGATGTCTTCGAGCGCACCAACTTCAAGGATTTGGCTGACCGGTACCGCACGAACCTACGCTCGCGGGCGCAGGCCTGCGCCGTCTGATCTGCCCTTGCACCACGCAGGCCTTTGGGCCCATAACGCGACTCCATGAGTCCTGACGCAAAGGACGACAAGCGCGCCGCCTCGCCGGAGGCCGCCGACTCGGTTGGTTGGACCGAGCCCTGCACGGCGCGCCTGGTTGCGGAGGGCGAGACGCTGCAACTAGAGTTGGGCGGGCATATCGGTCCCGTGGACGTGGAGTACGAAACCTACGGCACGCTGAGCCCGGCCAAAGACAACGTGGTGTTCGTGACCCACGCTCTTTCGGGGGACGCGCATGTGGCCGGCTGGGATCGTACGGCGGAGAAGGCGGGTCGCGCGTGGCGCCTGCGCAAGCCTGGCTGGTGGGACGCCATCGTGGGCCCGGGCAAGGCGTTGGACACCCGCCGCTACTTCGTCATTTGCCCCAACGTGCTCGGTAGCTGCTACGGCACCACCGGTCCCTCCTCTCTCGACCCGGCCACGGGCAAGCCCTACGGGCTGCGCTTCCCCATGGTCACCGTGGGTGATTGGGTCACCCTGCACATCCGCCTGCTCGACGCCCTCGGCATCCAGCGCGTGCACGCGGTGGTGGGCGGCTCACTGGGCGGGCAGCAGGCGCTGGAGATGGCGCTGGCCCATCCCGACCGCATCGAACGCGCCGTGGTGCTGGCCGCCTCCGCGCGCCTGTCCGCGCAGGGCCTGGCCTTCAACGCCGTCGGGCGCTACTGCATCCTGAACGATCCCCACTTCATGGCGGGCGACTATTACGACGCGGAGGGCCCGGCCGCCGGGTTGGCCGCCGCGCGCATGCTGGCCCACATCACCTATCTGTCCGACGAGGGCATGCACGAGAAGTTCGGCCGCCGCCTGCAAATCACCGGCAACGGCAAACAGGCCGGCTTCGGGATCGAGTTTGCGGTGGAGAGCTATCTCGACTACCAGGGGCGCGCCTTCGTGGAGCGCTTCGATGCGAACAGCTATCTCTACATCACGCGCGCCATGGACTACTACGACGCGGCCGCGGCGTGGGGTGACGGGGATCTGGTGCGGGCGTGTACCCGCATCCAGGCGCGCAGCCTCATCGTGTCCTTCGACTCGGACTGGCTCTATCCTCCCGAGGGCTGCAAAGAGCTGGCCTTGGCCTTGACCAAGGCCGGCAAGCCCGTCACCCACGTCAACGTTCCCTCTCGCTTCGGCCACGACTCGTTCCTGGTCGAAACGGCGAAGGTGGGACGCCTGCTGCGCAGCTTTCTCGCCCACTGATGGAGAGCCATGACGTCCAGGCCACCACCCCGCATCGACCCCAACCTGGTCACCGACCGCGACGTGGACCGCCTACCCGTGGGTGACTTCGAACGCCGCGCCGCCGAGATCGCGCGCCTGCTGGCCACGGAGAAGCCGGCGGGCACACGCGCGCGGCAAACCTCCCGCTGGCAGGACGAGGTGATCGCGCGAGAGATCCCTCAAGGTGCTCGCGTGCTCGATCTGGGTTGCGGCGAGGGCGCCCTGCTCGAGCGGCTGATGCGTGAGCGCGGGGTGCGCGGTCAGGGCGTGGAGATCGATCCCGAGGCGGTCTTCGCGTGCGTGGATCGCGGCGTGCCCGTGCTGCAGGCCGATTTGGACGAGGGCCTACGCCGCTTTCCTGACGGTAGCTTCGACGTGGTGGTCCTGGAGGAGACGCTCCAGACGCTGAGCAGCCCGCACGACATGCTCAATGAAATGCTGCGCGTGGGCCGCCGCGGGATCGTGTCGTTCCCCAACTTCGCCCACTGGAGGGTCGCGGTGGACCTGGTGGCGCGCGGACGCATGCCCATCACGGAGTGGCTGCCCTACGCCTGGTACGACAGCGCCAACATCCACCCCTTCACGTTGCGCGACCTTCTGGACTGGTCCCAATCGTCCGGTGTCCGCGTGGTCGCGGGCTACGCGCTGGATGATGGTCAGGTGCGGGCTCTCGGCGAGGACGACAACCTGCACGCCGAAGAGGTCCTCATCGTCGTCGAGCGATAGCAACGCGCCCCCTCGGCCATCGAGGCGACACGCCGATCCGGGCCGCGGCGTCGGCTTCTGCCTACGAGTTGTGGCAGTAGCCGCACATGGGCTTGGAGTTGGCCTCGTCCAAGCTGTGCTTGTCGCGCCAGCCCATCGGGTGAGGGTCGCCGCCCACGCCGCCCCGCTTGTGGCAATTGATACAGTTCGAGCGCGGCCCTTGGTCGTGGCAGCCGGCACAGCTCACGATCTCTCGTCGGGCTGCGATGGCGTGCGATTCGCTGCCGGGATAGGCCCAGCCGGCCGGGTGCGGGCTGCGCGGATTGGCAGCGCCGGGGCCGGCTTGGCTGGCGTTGTGGCAAGCCGTGCAGAAGCTCTGCCCGTGGCAGCGCTGGCACAGGGTCGGGTTCTCCTTAGCCTCGATGCTGTGCCGGCTCAGGTAATCACCGCGGTGGATGACGTCCCGCTCCACGTCCTCGGAGAATTTCACCTCGATGCGCGTGGGGGCGGTCTTGGCGTGGCAGTCCGCGCAGAAGGTTTGGTCGTGGCACGCCGAACAGGCATCGGCGCTGGAGCGCGCCACGCGGCCGTGTTCGTGCAGAAAATCGCCCTTGTGTGAGAAGGCCGAAACGGGTTTGAGATGGTAGCGCGTCAGGTCCACGTGGCACTTCTGGCAGCGCGCCTCCTCGGTATCGACCTGGTGGTTGTGGCAGGTGTTGCAGGTCTCCATGGTCGGCGGGTGGAATCCCGGTTTGGAGAACTCGGAAAGCTGCTTGTGGCACACGCTGCAGTCGTCCTTCACGCGCTTCAGGTGGTCCGCGTGAGAC
>JAEXQJ010000199.1 GCA_023438785.1 Pseudomonadota bacterium | reverse complement strand
CGTGACGATGCCCGGGTTGATGGGCAGGCCACCTGGACGCCGCGGCTTGAGCGGGCCCGCGAAGCGCCCGTAGTCCGACCCGTCGCCTTTGATGCCGCGGCCCAGGTGGCCCAGGCGCGCCAGGTTGCCGACGCCCAGGGTGGCCTGGCCCGTGCCACCGCCCCCGGCGCCCGTTCCCGTCGGGCCCAGGCCGTTAACGCCCATCGCGGCCCCCAGGTCGGTGCCCACCAGACCGCTGAGCACGGTCTCGCGATCACTGCCCACCGCCATGTCCCGGCTCAGGATCGAGGCGAACGCCGAATGCTGGTTGTTGAGGAATCCCAATACGCCCGCATTGCGCGCCAGATCAGCGGAACGTTCCTTGGACATCCGCGGCTCGGCCGCCCTGCCCGTCAGACGCCAACGACCCCTGGCCTTGCTGGGCTTCTCGCCGCCCATCGCCCCGGGCTTGCCCTCGTGGGCCTGGCCCACGTCACCCCTCTTGTGCTCCAAGGTCGGGGGCAGTTGCGGTTCCACCTTGGGAATGGCGATGGCGGAGATGCGCACGGCATCGCGAACCGTCAGCGCACCGTCGGAGATGGCCGCCGGCTCGGGTGGGGCGAACAGGGCCAGGACCAGCAGGAGCCCCAGGCCCGCCAGGGCGCCCAGCGTGTACTTGTGCTCCGCCCAACGCAACGACCACCAGGGACGCGGCACGGCTTCGGGCGCGGGCGTGCGTTGCACCTCGAAGGTCATCTCGCCGCACTCGATGTGGGTCGCGCCCGCGTCGGGCAGGTTGAAGCTGCGCCCCCTCTCGCGCACGTAGTCCTGCAGGCGAATCAGCTTGCCGCCGACCCGCAGCTCGCCGCGCATGGCAGGCGTGGTGTTGACTAGATAGCCGCCGCTCCAGGGGCTGAGCAGGGGCAACGCTTCGCCGCCGATAACCTCCACCGGCGCGGGGGCGTCCACGCCGGGGCCCGCCCCGACGGTGTAACCGCGACGGCGGTCGGGTCGGCGCGCCCGAGGCTGCCCCACCAAGTGGCACGTGCCGATGAGCACGCCCCGGTAGCGCGCCTGCACCTCCACGCTCGAGTGGCCCGGCTGATCCAGGAAATGGGGATAGATGTCTCTCGTGGTCGCGACGGTGCTCATGGCTCTCTCCTCGCGTTGGCACCGGGGGCTCGCGGTGATCACACAACCGGAGCGCGGCGGGCACCTCGGGGCCTGGGGGCGGCGGCCCTTCCGCCACCCTCCTCGGCCCTTCACTGCATGGACAACCCGACCACAGCGAAGGTTTCCGAGTTTTTCTGCGGCCGCGTCGGGGCGGACAAGGGCGTGTCGCTCAACTAGAATGAAGCCCTCAAGAGAACGGCGGCCTCATGTCGCAGGACGTGCCCGTGAGCCGGCCCGACGAGTCCGGCATCCAACCTCAGAAGGGAGACACCGCGAATGAGCACTCAGGCCACCGCAGATCTCGGCCTCATCGGTCTGGCCGTCATGGGCCGAAATCTCGTCCTCAACATGAACGATCACGGCTTCACCATCGCCGTGTTCAACCGCACGGTGTCCAAGGTGGACGAATTCCTCAGCGACGAGGCCAAGGGCACGAAGATCGTCGGCTGCCATTCCATCGAGGAGTTCGTCAGGGCGCTGAAGCGTCCGCGCCGCGTGATGTTTCTGGTGAAGGCGGGCAGCGCGGTGGACGAGTTCATCGACGTGGTCATCCCGCACCTGGAGAAGGGCGACATCATCATCGACGGCGGCAACAGCCACTTCCCGGACACCATCCGCCGTACCAAGTACGTCGAGTCCAAGGGTCTGCTCTACGTGGGCACCGGCGTCTCCGGCGGCGAGGAAGGGGCGCGCCGCGGGCCCTCCATCATGCCCGGCGGCTCGGCCGCGGCCTGGCCGCACATCAAGCCCATCTTCCAAGCCGTGGCGGCCAAGACCAACGGCGAGCCCTGCTGCGACTGGGTGGGCGCGGACGGCGCCGGCCATTACGTGAAGATGGTCCACAACGGCATCGAGTACGGCGACATGCAGCTCATCTCCGAGGCGTACCAGCTCATGAAGGATGCGCTGGGCATGAACGCCTCGGAGATGCACGACACGTTCGCCGAGTGGAACAAGGGGCGCCTGGATTCGTACCTCATCGAAATCACGCGCGACATCCTGGGCTTCAAGGACGCGGACGGCAGCCCGGTGGTCGAGAAGATCCTGGACGCGGCCGGCCAGAAGGGCACGGGCAAGTGGACCAGCGTGGCGTCCTTGGATCAGGGCATTCCGCTTACCATGGTCACAGAGGCCGTGCTGGCCCGCTCGCTGTCGGCCCTCAAGGACGAGCGCGTGGCGGCTGCCCAGGCGCTGAAGGGTCCCGGCGCGAGGTTCGCGGGAGGCAGGAAGCAGTTCCTCCGCGATCTGGAGGCCGCTGTGTACGCCGCCAAGATCATCTCCTACGCGCAGGGGTACATGCTGCTCCGCTCGGCCGCCGAGGAATACAAGTGGGACCTCAAGTACGGCGAGATCGCCCTCATGTGGCGCGGCGGCTGCATCATTCGTTCGGTCTTTCTGGGCAAGATCAAAGAGGCCTTCGACAGCAACCCCAGGCTTACCAACCTGCTGCTCGACCCGTACTTCAAAGAGCAGGTGGAAGGGGCGCAGGAGTCCTGGCGTCGCGTAATCGCCAAGGCCGTCGAGTTGGGCATCCCCGCCCCCTGTATGACCTCGGCCCTGACCTTCTTCGATGGCTACCGCTGCAACCGCCTGCCCGCCAACCTGCTGCAAGCGCAACGCGACTACTTCGGCGCCCACACCTACGAGCGCCTCGACCACCCCCGCGGCAAGTTCTTCCACACCAACTGGACGGGGCGCGGCGGCAACGTGACGGCCACGGAATACATCGCGTAGCCGCATCCCAGCGACCCCGGTCCAGTCTCGCGTGGGGAGCGGCGAGCTTTGCTCGACGCGGACCTTCGCGGGAAGGCATGGAAACCCTCCCAGGGGTTTGATCTTCACCATCGCGGACGTGGCGGCAGCAACCTGACGGCGACGGAAGATATCGCGTAGGGGCGCGGGTCGGCCGGGGGGCCTTTTCCTTGCCGTGGCCGGGACGCCTGCCACCATTCACCATCGTGGGCGCTGATGTGTTAGGTCTGGCCCGCTCGCGAAGGGCGAATGCGCACATGAAGACCAAGAGCCTGGCTAGCTTGCCGAACGTCCTGCGCGACGCCGACGCGAAGGCGAAGTTGGAGCGGCCCGTCGGTGACTTTCTCAATGACGCCGCCCTTTCCCAACCCATCCAGAAAGCCCTGAAGACGGTCGCCAGCATCCTGCGTCTGCGCGACGTGCGCGGTCTGTGCAGCGCCGAAGCCGAGGCGGTGATCTCCAATCGCTTCTCCCCTCAGGTCGCGGATTTCACCTATGACCGGCTTCTGCAGTGGCTGCACCTCCCGGCGCATGACGGCGCAAGACTCGTCCCCAACCCGGAGGACGAGCCGCCCGAGGATGCCGACTGGGACGCGCTGGATGATGACCGGTCCGACGACGGCACGGGGACGCTGCCGGTTCCTGCTCCCGCGTCGCCCCGCCCTGCCACTGACACCATCCCTCCCCCACCCCACGGACGCGAGGCCCTGGAGTGTTGGGCCGAGATGTATGACGTGAAGGAGCGGCTGAACGACCGCCTGAATCCGACGTATGTGCGCACGATCTACAGCGGCGTGCGGCAGGACCTTCCAGCCACCGTGCGTGAGGCAGCGCTGGCCACCCCCGAGACCATCTCGGCGCCCAGCGGCCTGCGCGCCTATTTGGCCTCTCAGGTCGCGACCGCGGCGGCCAACCATCTTCACCAGGCGGCGCTGGCGGTTGCATTCGCTCGACGGCGACAGCGCGAACGGGAGGGCCGCGCGCGGACCATCGACGACGCCAATCTGCAGAGACTGGAAGAGCTGCTGAAGAAGGAGCGCGCCGCCCAACTTGCCAGCACCCAGCCTTGCCCGCCGCACGTCTTCCAGGTGGGTAGCGTCGTGCTGCAGATGGACCCGCCATCCCTGCTCTGCAAGGAATGGGAGAGCTACCGCGGGGTCACGCCGAGAGTACCGGGCGAAACCGCGGTCATCGTGCACCTGTCCAGTTGGGAGGGCGGCGTGCTCCCCATCGCCTGCCGGTACTGCCAGGAGCCACGCGTCTGCGCCCATCGCGCGACGGCTCTCGACGAGATCCTGGCCGTACTGCGAGATCCCGCCGACCCGCTGGGCGAGGCGCTGAGGCCGCTGCTGCGCATTCCCAATTGGTCGCGGTTCCTCGACACCTTGGACGCGGGCCTGCGCAAGGCCGCGCCCCCTGAGCGCGGAGAGCAGCGGCTGGTCTGGGAGATTCTGCACGACAGCGGGCAGGTGCGCGGCGTACTGCCCGTGCAGCAGAGGCGTGGCAAGCGCGGCTGGGGGCGCGGTCAGCGGCTGTCCCTGGACGCCCTCGTCCGCCAGAACGAGCTGCTGCACGAGCCTGCCGACCGAGCCGCCTGCGAGATCCTGACGCAGATGCGCGAGCGCTACGGCTACTACGGAGATCGCGATCAGTCGCCGCAGCAGGTGTGGCGGACCCTGGCCGCCCTGGCGGGCTGCACCCACGTGTTCGCCGATCCTACACGCCAGCAACCCGTGGCCATCCGCAAGGTGCGCCCCGCCTTGGCCATCGAGCCGGCCGAGTCCGGTTTCCAGCTCCGCCTGCGCTTGGGCTCCATGGACCTGTCGGCCAGCGCGCTGCTCGGGGCCGCGGGTGACGAGCGCCATGCAGTGCTCCTCGACGCCGAGCACAGCCGTTGTCTCATCGCCGAGCTGGAACCCGAGATCACGGCGCTCCTGCGTGCCATGGCCCATTTCCCGGTGGTCCTGCCCCCCGAGGCGCTGGACCAACTGGTCGGACGCCTGCCACGCCTGCAGGCCGGGCTGGACCTGCATCTGCCCGAGATGGTGCGCGGCGAGCGCGTTCAGGCCCCGGCCAGCATCCTCTGCCGCTTGGAGCCGCTTCCCGACGCGGGCGTGCGCGTGGAGCTGGCGGTTCGCCCCATCGCCGGCGGGCCGGTGTTTCCGCCCGGCGAGGGGTCACCCGAATTGCTGCACACCACGGACGGGCGCCGCCTTCACACCGTGCGCGAGTTGGGCGCCGAACGCGAGAGGGCCGCCCATCTGGTGCGCGAGTTGGACCTGCGCGAGGCCACGGCCGACGGCGCCTGGACGTGGAGCCTGACCGACGACAGCGCCACCCTGGATCTCCTGCGCAGGCTGCGCGGCGTGAGCGATCTGGCCGAGGTGGAATGGCCCGCGGGTGACATCCAGGTGCACGGGGTCGGGCGCGCCGGCCTCAAGGTCGAGGTGCGCCGCCGTCGCGATTGGTTCGGCGCCGAGGGCGGCATCGAGGTGAACGGCCAACTCGTGCCACTCTCCGAATTGCTGGCCGCGGCGCGCGCGGGCCGCCGCTATGTACGTTTGAGTGACCGCCGCTTCGCCGAGATCGAGGAGGACCTGCGCACCCGCCTGAGCGCGCTCGACGACGTGGTGTTCGAAACGCCGAACGGAATCGAGCTGGGCCTGCTGGCCGCGCCCGTGCTGGCGGACCTGGTCGAGGACCAGCGACAACTGGAGCTGGTGCCCGCCTTCCGTACTGCGCTCAGGAATCTGGACGCGGCTCGCACCGAGAGCCCGCAACTGCCCCCCGATCTGCGCACCGAGCTCCGTCCCTACCAGGTGGAGGGCTTCCATTGGCTGGCCCGCCTGGCCAGTTGGGGTCTGGGCGGCTGTCTGGCCGATGACATGGGCCTGGGCAAGACCGTGCAGACCCTGGCCCTGCTCCTGCGGCGGGCCGAGCTGGGCCCGACTCTGGTCATCGCGCCCACGTCGGTGGTGGCCAACTGGGCCGACGAGACTCGCCGGTTTGCGCCCGGACTCACGCCCCATGTCTATCGCGGACCGGATCGCGCCCAGCTCCTGGCGCACTTGGGGCCCCGAGATCTGCTCATCACCAGCTTCGCCATCGCCGTGCGCGACGCCGAGTCGCTGGCCGCCCTGCACTTCTCCACCCTGGTGGTCGACGAAGCCCAGTCGGTGAAGAACGCGCTCACGCACAGGTTCCGCGCCGTCCGCGATCTGCAGGCGGACTTCCGTCTGGCGCTCACGGGCACGCCCATCGAACACCACCTGGGCGAGCTGTGGGCCATCTTCCGCCTGGTCACGCCCGGGTTGCTCGGATCGTGGGAGCACTTCCGCCAGCGCTTCGCCGTGCCCATCGAGCGCCATCGCGATCGCGGTCGCCAGGCCGCGCTGGCCCGCGTGGTGCGCCCCTTCCTCCTGCGCCGGACCAAGGCCGAGGTGGCGCCCGAGTTGCCCCCGCGCACCGAGATGAACCAACTCGTCGAGCTGAGCCCGGCCGAACGGCGCCTCTACGATTCGGCCCGCGCCGAGGCCCTGCAGTCCCTGACCAAGAATGCCGGCGCGGACAAGGGCGCGGGCGCCATCGAGGATGCGCAACAGCGGATCAAGATCCTGGCCGCCCTCACGCGCCTGCGCCTTCTGTGCTGCCACCCAAGCCTGGTGCTCAAGGACGGCAGCGGCTCCTCCGCCAAGCTCGCCGCCCTGGTCGACCTGCTGAGCGAGCTGCGCGACGAGGGTCACCGCGCGCTGGTCTTCAGCCAATTCACCAGCTTCCTCGATCTGGCGCGTCCTCTCCTCGAAAAAGCGGGCCTGCGCACACTGACCCTCGACGGCTCCACGCCCGCCGCGGATCGCGAGGACCGCGTGCGTGCCTTCCAGGCCGGCCGCGCCGACGTCTTCCTGCTTTCTCTGCGCGCCGGCGGCACGGGCCTGAACCTGACCGCCGCGACCTACGTCATTCACCTGGACCCGTGGTGGAATCCCGCCGTCGAAGATCAAGCCACCGACCGCGCCCACCGCATCGGTCAAGAGCGACCCGTCACCGTCATTCGCATGGTCGCCCGCGGCACCATCGAAGAGGCCGTGCTCTCTCTGCATGAGGAGAAGCGCGCCCTCGCGGCCAGCATCCTCGACGGTGCCGACAGTGCGGCCCGCCTGAACAGCGAGGATCTCCTGGATCTCATTCGCACCGGCAGTCTGGCCGCCGACGAGCCCGAGACAGAGGAAGCGGACCCCGCGGACCCGGGCGCGTCCGCCACCTGAGCTCCCGCCTCCACGCAGAGCCGGAATCGCGAGGCTTCCACACCTCACGGGGTCCGGCGCCGGCGGGATCATCGCCGCCCGCTCGTCTCCTGAGCAGCGCGGTCGGTGGGAGTCACAGATGAACCCAACATCGGACATCCGGACCGCGGCAGGGGACGTGAGCCGGTGTGGTAACGTCGGGGGCATGCCTGCGTTCGGGCGCTTTGCCGGCGCGACCGGAAGGGCTGGTGTTGGCGTCCAGGCACACGAGCAACGCGCGCGGACAGGCGATCTGCCCGCCAAACCAGCCTCTAGAAAGGCTCCCAGCATGAAGCCAAGCATTCTTCGACGGTTGAGTTCCAACGTAACGCCTGTCTTCCTCGCCGCGTGCCTGGCCTCTCTGGGCGCCTGTTCCCAGGATGCCGCGACCGCCAAGGGCGACGCCGGCGCTGGCGGCTCTGCTGGCGCAGGGCACAAGGGCGGGACGGCCGGTGGCACCGCCGCCACCGGTGGAAAAGGCGGGACAGCAGGTGGGGGCGGCGGACAGGCTGGCGCGGGAGGGGCCGCCGCGGGGAGTGGCGGTGCGGCTACCGGCGGTGCCTCGGGAGGGGGCGCAGGCGGTGGACTCGCCGGGCAGGGTGGCACGATTTCATCTGGTGGGGCCTCGGCCGGAACATCCGGGTCCGGGGGCGCCGCAGGCGCGACCGGGGGCACCGGTGGCAAGGCCTCGGGCGGGACATCCGGGTCCGGGGGTGCGGGCGCGACCGGCGGCGCGACCGGCGGGACCGGAGGCACGGGCGGCAAGCCAGACGGTGGGACCTGCGCCGCCACGTACACCAACCCCATCATCTGGGAGGACCTCCCCGACAACGAAATCATCCGCGTCGACGACGTCTACTACTTCAGCGCATCGAGCTTTCACCATTCACCCGGAGCCCCCATCCTCCGCTCGTACGATCTCATCCATTGGGAATACCTCACCCACTCGGTGCCGGCCCTGGACTTCAACAACAACTACAGCCTCAACGGGGGCCGCAATTACAACAACGGCATCTGGGCCTCCTCGCTCCAATACCGCAAGAGCGACAAGACCTACTATTGGATTGGCTGCATGCACAACAGCGGTGGCTCGTACCTGTACACCGCCACCAACATCGAAGGCCCTTGGACCAAGCACGCCACCTCGAACTGCTACTACGACGTTGGCCTCCTCATCGACGACGACGACACCATGTATGTTGCCTACGGCAACTCCACCATCAACGTCGCGCAGCTCAGCAAGGACGGCACGAGCCAGGTCAAGTCGCAGGTCGTGCTCCAGTCTCCGACCAACGTGGGCGCACTGGAGGGCTCGCGTTTCAACAAGATCAACGGCAACTACTACATCTTCACGACCCAATACGCGAACGGCGAGTATGTGCTCCGCTCCACCACCGGCCCGTTCGGTCCGTACACGCTGCAGAAGTTTGCCGTCAAGATCCCCTATGCCGGCGCCCCGGGCTCCGGTAGCAGCCCGCACCAAGGCAGCGTCATCCAGACGCAAAACGGCGACTGGTACTACATGGGATTCAACGATTCCTACCCGGTTGGGCGCATACCGGTCCTCGCCCCTGTCACGTGGACCGACGGATGGCCCTCCGTTACCTTGGTCAATGGCCAGTGGGGCGGGTCCTATCCCTTCCCCAAGCTCCCATGCGGCGCGGGCTTGGTGAAGCCGCTGATCGGTACCGACAACTTCTCGGAAGAGAAGCTCGCGCCGCAGTGGTCATGGAACCACAACCCGGACAACACGAAGTGGTCCACCGGCTCGGGCTTGACCCTGCAGACGGCAACCGTCACCGACGACTTGTTCTCGGCCCGCAACACGCTGGTCCGACGGATGGTCGGCCCCATCTCCACGGCAACCATCGTCCTCGACTACAGCTCGATGAAGGATGGCGATGTCGCAGGACTCGCGGCCTTCCGAGATTCCTCGGCGTGGATCGGGATCAAGAAATCCGCCGGAGCCACGAAGGTCGCCATGGTGAACAACGTCAAGCTGGACACGAGCTGGAAGACCGTGGGCAAGGGCACGGAGGTGGACAGCGCCAACGTATCGGGGGGCAAGATCTGGCTGCGCGCCGTGGCCAATGTCCGCACCGACGCGGGAGGTGCCAACGTTCGCTTCTCCTACAGCACCGACGGCTCGCAGTTCACGAATCTGGGCAGCTCGTTCAGCCTCAACAAGGACTGGCAGTTCTTCATGGGCTATCGCTTCGGCATCTTCAACTACGCCACGCAAGCCCTGGGCGGCTCGGTCAAGATCTCATCCTTCGAACTGACAACACCCTAAGTCCCCTCCCAGCCCGCGGCCACGCGGTCCCGTGGCCCTTCGGGCGGGCAACGCGTGTATGCCGCCGCAGACCTTAGTTCAAAAGCACGAGAATGGCGGCGCAGAACGCATTGCCAAGCAACCACGCGGCCACCGCCTCGAAGATCAACCATCGTTCGCGCGCAGATGGGCGTTGGCGAGCAGGCAGCCAACGTGTTTGATGTTGTGCTTGGGTCTGCCGCGGCCCAGGACGGCTCGCCCCACGGCGGACAACTGCAGGCGGCCGAACAGAACGATGGTCTCGACCACGGCGGCGATGGCCTTCTGGGGGACAGCGTGGAGACCGACGAGACAACGGGAACAAATGTGGGCCACGATCCTGGCGACGCGCATCGAGGACCTCCTTCAGCTTGAACAGCCGAAAGAGATCCCCTCTCGGTGCGCGCGCCGCTACACCGACTTCGCCTCCCTCGGGATTTCTTAGGGAGGACTCAGCCCCGCCAAACCCTGCGCTACTTATTTAGGTCCAGGCAGTTCTGCCACTGGGTAGCGCAGGTGCAGGAGCTCTGATGGCAGCTTGTGCAGGACCGGGTTCCAAAGTGGAAGGGCGTACACGTCGCGGTGGTTCCGCCCGTACGGACGCCTCCCGTCGCTGTCACGCCACCCGTACGCGCGCCACCGCTGGCGGTAACCCCCCCCGTGCGCCCCCCCCCCGTCGCGGGGCCGGCGCCGGGGGGGGGCGCCCCCCC
>JAEXQJ010000197.1 GCA_023438785.1 Pseudomonadota bacterium | reverse complement strand
GTGGCGGCCGGGCTGGTCGCGTTCACGAGGCGCGCCCCCGCAATCGTCGCGCCACGGTCCGCGTGTACGGCTCCCAGAAACCGCCGCCTTCGATATCACCCAGCAGGTCTTCGTACATGGGCTGCAGCTTGCCCCGCCATTCCGGGTCGATGGTGACCGCGCGCGCCGCCCACTCGTGACAGTAACGGCAACTCTCGCAATCGACCGACTGGCACCCCTGCCCCAGGAAGCGCTCGAGAAAGCCGTCGAGGGCGCGATTGTCGATGATGACGGGATTGGCGCCCTCGCGCGGGTAGAGCATGCTCGCCGCGCGCCCGAAATCGACCAGCTTGCGGAAGCGCAACAGGTTCACCGTGAAGGGCTTGATGAAGTACTTGAACATGCGCCTGAAGGAGTGGGAGTCCCTGCCCACGACCCCCAGCTTGTCCTTCGGGTAGGCGTAGTTCTGTACCAGGTCGAGCAGGTTGCCGTCATAGCGGCGCTGGGCGTAGGCCTTCACCCTCTCCAGCAGGATCTGCGTCGGCGTGTTGCGCTCGACGATCTTGAAGGTCTCGTACCCGAGCTTCTCGTAGTGGTGCAAATCCTCCGGGCGAATCCAGTTGGCGCGAACGTAGTTCACGGGGTCGCGCAGGCGGACGTGGTTGCAAAGGATCGAGCAGTAGTCCAGCGGGAAACCGCGATTCTTGGCCTGCGAGGCGGCCGACAGCGCAACCGCGTGATTGCCGGCGATGGCGCAGTCCTGACGACACCAATTGTTCACGATGAGCTGCAGATCGACCCCTTGCGCGGCCTCCTTCATCGCCGCGAGCGTGGCGAACTCGCGGTGCACGCCCACCTCGGACACCACGATGACGTTGGCGCCGTTGTCCACCCAGAAGCGCACCTTGCGCGGCGTATCCGTGAAGCGATGCGAGCTCACCCGCACGCTGAGCCGGGGATGGCGCTTCTTGATGAGCCGGAGGAAGTAGACGTTGGCCACGGTGATCGAGTCGACGCCCGCGCCGTCCACCCACGCGAGCATCTCTTCCATCTTGCGCTGGCCGACGCGGGTGAACTCCGTGTTGCCCATGGCAGATGCGTTCAGCAGGTAGTTGAACTGAATGCCCTTCTCGTGGGCCTTCTTCACGGTACGTTCGAGCCGGCTTCGGTTCACCTCGGGCAGGTAGAAGGCCGGGCGGCCCCCGCCGAAGTAATCCCTGGTGAGCTTCCCGTAGACCTCGTAGACCGGATACCCCGCCAGCCCCTCCAAGAGGGCCTCGTCGAAGTTGCAGGCGACCGAGAGTTTCATCGTGCGAGCCCTTTCGTCATGGGTCGCCGCCGTTGCAAGGCCCGCACCACCTGCCCGCCAGCCGGTGCGCGGGCATCCCGCGGATTTGCAGCCGCCTCCTGCGGCGCAGGGTTTGCGGAGTCCGTGCGGAACCACCCGCGCGTGCGAATCCGCACGCCTGCCCCCCCGAACCCGATTCCCTTACGCGGGCTCCTCTGCGTATCATGCGCCCTCGATGGTGGGCTCGGCGGATTTGGCTCAGTTCCTGGAATCGGTTCTGCGTGGTGCAGCCAAGATCGTCGGCTGCGATTCCACGAACCTGATCCTTTTCGACGAAAGGGCCGCCCAGGTGCGGGTCCACTTGGGCATCACGGCTGGCGCCCTGCCCGTCATCGCGGAGATCGAGAAGGCGCTGGGCTCCCCCTTCCGCAGGTTCGCGTGGCCCATGGCGAGAGCCGAAGGGAGTCTGGTCGCCCGCTCCTGGCGCGAGGCCCTCTTCTGCGAGACGGCCTCCTTCGCCGAACTGGTCGGGACGGCCCTACCTCCCGCCGTGCTCTCCCTCTTGGCGGCCCTGGTGGGCGAACGTCGCTTCGCCTGCGTGCCCGCCCTCAGCGCCACGCGGACCTACGGCGTTCTCCTCTTCGAGAAGCAAGGAACCCAGGCCTTCAGCCGGCAGCAACGCGAGGTGCTCCTGCGTTACGCGAGGCGGATTGGCGAGATCGTCGAAAACGATCTGCTCGGCCAGCGGCAAGCGCTCTTCGAGCAGATCCCCGACTGTGAGGTCGACAGCCTGCTCTTCGACGCGCGAGGCGACTTGCGCGGTCACGGGCCACGAGGAGGTTCAGCCATCGAACGGGTCCTGCGCGACCCCACCCTCCTGCGCACCATCGGCGGCCATGCACGCGGCTACCTCGACGGGACACGGCCTCAGCGCCAGCACGTGGATGTCGCGGATGAGCTGCGCCTCACTTTCTCCCGCCTCGATTTCGAGGCCACGCAGGGGGTTCTCGTCCAGCTCTCCGGGCGACGAGACGCCTCGTCCGCGCTCGAGCATCAACTCGTGCGCCTGACCCTGGGCGAGCCGGCCCCTGCCCTGTTCCTGGATCCCGACCTGCACGTCACCTCGTGCAACGCGGCCGCGGCGCAGATGCTGGGCTACGAATCGGCAGAGGTGACCGGCCAGCACCTCGGGGCCCTCTTCCCGGCCCTGGACGAGGTGATGGACATCCTCAGCCAGCAGGCCCTGGATCCGCAGAAAGCGTCTGCCGAACGGACCACGGTGGCGCGCCGCCGAGACGGGGGCCTGGTTGCGGTGTGCGCGGAGACCCTGCTCCTGGCCGACGACGCGCACCAACTGGTCGGCTTTCTCGTCGTGCTGCGACAGCCGGCCAGACGGGATTCGGATCACCTGTTACACCAGGAGCGGCTGGCCACCATGGGCGAGATGGCGGCTCACCTGGCCCACGAGATCCGCAACCCGTTGGTGGCCATCGGCGCCACACTCGATAGCCTGCTGCACGCGCCGGAGACCGCCCCCAGTCAGCGTCCCATTCTGGCCGCCGTGGTGAAGGAGGTCGTGCGCATGGACATGATTCTCAAGGACTACCTGGCAGCCCGGAGGGAGATGAGCGTCGCCTCGATCCGTGTCGCGGAGCTCCTCGACGACGCCCGCCGCCTGCTCGCCAGCGCCCATCGTCTGGCCGGCAAGACCATTCGCTGCGAGGTCGCACCTGAGCTGACCATCGAGGCTGATTACGAGGCCCTGCGGCACGTGGTCTTCAATCTCTTGCTCAACGCCCTCGAGGCTACGCCCGCGGCCGGCGAGGTGTGCTGCCGCGCCAGGCAGAGTGGCCTCGAACTGGCCATCACCGTGGAGGACCGCGGCCCCGGCCTGCCCGCCAGCGCGGCGGATTGCCTGCGGCCGTTCTTCACCACCAAAAGGAACGGAACCGGGCTGGGTCTGTCGGTTTGTCAAAAGATCGCGCGTGCCCACGGAGGGTTTGTCGATCTCAGGAATCGCGACGGAGGGGGCTGCGAAGCGACGGTGGTACTTCCGGTTCGCCGCAGCATGGTCGAGGGGGCAGCATGAGTCACCATTTCAGAGCCTTGGTCGTCGACGACGAAAGCCTATACGCCCAGACGATAGCTCGCGAGATCAGCCGCCGGGGCATCGAGTGCGATCTCGCCTTTAGCTGCCGCGAGGCGCTCGACTGCGCGGCGAACCAGCAGTATGGAGCCATTCTTCTCGATCAGCGGCTGCCGGACGACGACGGCATCAACATCATCCCGCGGCTTCGCGCCCAGCAGCCGGGCGCCGCGCTCGTCATGATGACCGCGCACCAGACCATCCCGAACGCGGTGCGGGCCATCCGCCACGGCGCCGAGGACTACATCGTCAAGGAGGCCAGCATCGTCCCACTCCTTGAGCGCGTCCTTGAGCTACGCCGGCGCGCTCAACTCCGCGAGGCGGCGCAAGCCGCCGACAGCGAACGTCGGGGGCTGCTCGGTCGGTCGCCCGCCATGCGCCGGGTCGTCGACGAGCTCGCCCGCGTGGCCGCGGCCAAGGACACCACTCTGCTGCTCACCGGAGAGACCGGCGTCGGCAAGGAGGTGGCCTGTCGGTTCGTGCATTCCCTGTCGCGTCCGGCGGATTCGCCGCTCGTCGTGGTCGATTGCCTCACCCTGCCCGACACCCTCGCCGAGAGCCTGCTCTTCGGACACCAGCGCGGGGCCTTCACGGGCGCGCACGAATCCCGCCCCGGGGCCTTCGAGGAGGCGCGCGACGGCACCGTGTTCCTCGACGAGATCGGAGACATGGAGCTTGGACAGGGCAAGCTCTTGCGCGTCATCGAGAGCCGCACATTCCGCCGCATCGGCTCGAATCGTGAGATCCCGCTCAAGGCCCGCGTGATCGCGGCCACGAACCAGGACCTTGCCGCTTTGGTGCAGGCGGGCCGCTTTCGGCAGGACCTCTTCCAGAGGCTGTCCGTGTTCCCGGTTCACATTCCGCCTTTGCGCGAACGCGGGGACGACGTCCTGCTCCTAGCCGAGCACTTCCGGGCCCTCTACTGCAAGCGCATGAACAAGACCACCGAGCCCTTCTCGCCGGAGGTGAGCCGGGTCCTCTCCAGCTACGACTATCCGGGCAACGTCCGCGAGCTCAAGAACATCATCGAGCGGGCCGTCATCTTGGCCGGCTCGCCGCGCGTTGAGCTCGAGGACCTGCCGCGGCGAATGCTCGAAAACGGCGCGGCACCGGCGGTCAGGGCTGCGGAGAAGGTTTTGCCTCACTCCGGCTCCCTGGCGGAGGTCGAGGCGCACCTCATTCGTCAAGCCATGCATCGGACCGGCAACGTGCGCACGGCCGCTGCCAGGCTCCTGGGCATCAGCCGCTATCAGCTCTTCCGTCGAATGCAGAAGCTCGGGATAGCTGGAGCCGCCGAGGGGAGCTGCGATGGGGATTGAGGATCGCCCGCGATCCCGTGGGGCAGTTCACATTAGTCGGTGTGCCCGTGTTACAACCGTGCGCGAGCGGCTTGCAGTTCCAGAACTGATGGCCAGCAACGCCCTAGACACGTTTACTGCCCTCGATTTGCCATTGAGCGAAGTAGAGATCCTCCGTGCCGCCTTCGACAACGCGCCCTTCGGCATGGCGTTGCTCGCCATGGACGGCCGCCTGCTGCTCACGAACGCGGTACTGCGCCAGATGCTCGGCTACGGCGCCGACGAGCTCGTCGGACGCGGGCTGGACGATTTCCTGTCCCGAGAGGACCGGGAGCTGTTGCAGCAGTGGTTGGCGCGGGCTGAGGATGGCAAGGCGCTCGCCATGGAGGCGCGTTGCCAACGCAAGTCCGGCAACCTCATCTGGACCTCGCTGAATCTGCAGGTGCAACGCGATCGATCCGGAATCGGCTGCGCCGTGTTGGTCTACGCGCAAGACATCACGGAACGGCGTCTGGCCGAAGAGACGTTCCAGGAAAACGAAGAGAAGTTCCGCATCGCCTTTGAGCATTCCCCCCTGGGGATGAGCCTCTTCCGCGCCGACGGCACCTACATGGCCGTGAACCCCACGGTATGCCGGATGTTCGGCTACACCAAAGAGGAACTGCTCTCCAGCTCGCTCGCCGTGGTCACCCACCCGGACGACTTGGAACGAAGCGCGGAGTGGATCCGCAAGTGCGTGGCGGGTGTGCCCTGCGAGCCGGAGTTCGAGAAGCGCTTCATTCACAAAGATGGCCACGTGATGTGGGGCGTGGTGACGTCCACGTGGTTGCGCGACGCCGCGGGCAAACCGCGCATGTCCGTGGCCTACGTTCGCGACATCACGTTCCAGAAGCAGGCCGAGTTGGCCTTGCGCGAGAGCGAGGCGCGACTGCGCGAGGCCCACGAGATCTCGCGGATGGGGCACTGGCACCTCAGCCCCGGGGCCGACGAGATGTCATGGTCTCCAGGGATCTACCCCCTGCTTGGCATCGAGGCGGACGCCGACAAGCCGACCTATGCGGCCTTCCTGTCGCGTGTGCACCCCGAGGACCGAGCGCAGGTGGAGACGACTCTAGCCAGCGTCGCGGCATCGGGCGAGCCTTGTGATTTCATCTATCGCCTCAACCTTCCCGGTGGCGAGACCCGACATCTGCGCCTTCTCGCCCGGCCCGGTTTGAGCGCCAAGGCGAACCAGCCGGGGATTACGGGCGTCCTGCAGGACGTGAGCGCCATCCGTCGAGCCGAGGAGGAGCGGCGGCGCCTGGAAGCACAGTTGAACGCCGCTCAACGCATGGAGGCGATTGGACAGCTCGCCGGGGGCGTGGCCCACGACTTCAACAACCTCCTCACGGCCATGGACGCGAATGCAGCGCTGGCCCAAGAGGAAGTCCATCCCAGCGCCCGGGCGGCGGGCAACCTGCTCGAGATACGCAAGGCCGTCCAATCCGCCTCGCACCTCACCCGCCAACTGCTCGCCTTCTCGCGCAAGCAGGCCGTCGTTCCGAAGGTCTTGGACCTCAACGGGGTCGTCCGCAACATGGCGCAAATGCTGACTCGCCTCCTGGGCGGGCAAGTGCGGCTGTCGTGCAAGCTGGATGAAGGAATCGGGCGCGTCCGCATGGATGCGGGGCAGTTGGACCAGATCCTGATCAACCTCGCCGTGAACGCCCGCGACGCGATGGCGGCGGGTGGCACGCTGACCGTCCAAACCGCGACGACGGTGCTGGACCATGAGTATTGCCGACGCACGCCCGACGTGCTGCCCGGCGAGTATGTCCTGCTCGCCGTGTCCGACACTGGCGTGGGCATGGGGCCGGAGGTGAAGAGTCGCTTGTTCGAGCCGTTCTTCACCACCAAGGAAATCGGGCGCGGCACCGGGCTGGGCCTGGCGATGGTCTACGGCGCCGTGAGACAGCACGGGGGCCACATCGAGGTCCTTTCCGAGGTCAACCAGGGAACGACCTTCAACGTGTATCTTCCCCGCGTGGAGGACACGCCCGAGCCCGCGCCCTCGGACCGGAAGCCCACGAGTGACGGGGGGCACGAGGGCATCTTGTTGGTCGAGGACGATGCGGCCATCCGCCGCGTCGCCAAGCAGCATCTCGACCACCTCGGATACCGGGTGTACGCCTACCCGAGTGGCAATGCCGCCTTGACGGCCCTCGGTGACATCTCCGAGTCCATAACCCTGTTGCTCACCGATGTGGTCATGCCGGGCATCGACGGCAAGACGCTGGCCGAGGCGTGCCTACGCCGACGTCCGCACCTCAGGGTCTTGCTCACCTCGGGCTACCCGCCGGCCGTCAGCAGCCAGGACGGCAGCCTCGAACCGTCCATCGATTTTCTCGCCAAGCCGTACACCCTGGACGCGCTGGCGCGCAAGGTCCGCGAGGTCCTGGACCGAAAACGGTCCGCGTCCTGAGGGCCTCCGCCGGGCTCTTCGGTGGGCCGGGGCGAACGTCAACCGAGGGCGCGACGGTAGGACGCCGGGCTCATGTGCTGGAAGCGCCGGAAGACCTTGCAGAAGTAGTTCGTATCGGCGAAGCCGCAGTCCTTGGCGATCTGCTTGAGCGGCGCGCGCGTCTCCAGCAGCATGCGCGCGGCCTGATGAACGCGCACCTCGGCCGTGAAGCGAGCGGGCGTCAATCCGGTCCGAGCCCGAAAGAAGTGGCTGAAGTGCGTGCGGCTCATGCCGTACTCCGCGGCTAGCGCATTGACGTCAAGGGCGTTGGGCAGGGCCGCCACGACGCGTGAGCGCACCTCCTCCAGCAGACGCCCACCCTCACCCGAGCTGGTCTTCGCCTTGTGCGCGGATTGCTCACAGGCGACCAAGAACTGGAAGAGCGCCAGCTCGACCTCGAAACGATCGCGGAAGTCCTTTTTGATCGCGCCCCGCATAAGACGAACCGCGATGGCCGCCAGCGGGCCACCTGCCGCGACCTCGATGAACGGCCCCATCGCGGCCACCTGCTTGGTCATGCGCTCGAGCAGATACGGGTGGTGGATGGAAACCCAGCCGAAGGTCCAGCCCGGCGAATCCTCAGGCAGGTAGTAGCGATGGCCCGAGGGCATGAGCGCGATGAAAGCCGTGCCCGGCGTCACCCGCCGCGGGCGCTGCCCGTAGACCTGGAAATTGCCCCATCCGGCCAGGGTGAGCTGAAACGCGAAGAGCGGCGCATCACCGCGCCCCAGGCGCTTCATGCCGTCCCAGTGGTAGGAGGACGGATCGGTGCGGGTTTCGATGCTGCCGAAGTAGGCCGTGCTCGGCGTCCACCAGGCGGGGGCCGGCACCGGCTTGCGAGACAGGTCGGTGAGCTGGTGCAACGTCGGCCCCCATTCCGGCGGCGGCTCGGGCCCGGCCTGCCGGCCAGCCACCACCTCAGAGGTGAGGACCTCGAACGAGCTGCGCCGCCAGAGATCGAGCTTGGATCGGGGGAAAGCGCGGCGCTTCACAAAATCACCCTGTATCTCACAACCTAGCACACCTAACGACACAGAGGGCCATCGCGTCTTCGCGAATGAATCACAAATTCACCCTAGTTCGAACAACCTTTCCGTAGTCATCGAGTTTTCGCGAGCGCTATAGGAGATCCGAGCCGCTTCGGCTCGGCACGAACGGAGGTGCATCCACCATGAAAGCCACGCTTTCTTGTCTTGCCCTCGCGGCCCTCTTTGCCGCGGCAAGTTGTTCAGACACAAGCTCAAACACGAACCCAGGCG
>JAEXQJ010000154.1 GCA_023438785.1 Pseudomonadota bacterium | reverse complement strand
CGGGTGACAGCGTGAGCATGGAGATCACGTTGATCACGCCGATCGCCTGCGAAGAGGGACTGCGCTTCGCCATTCGCGAAGGTGGCAAGACCGTCGGCGCCGGCGTGGTCACCAAGATTCTCGAGTAAATCCTGGCGGAGATTTCATTAGGAAAGTAGAAGGGCACACAACGTGACACCCAAGATAAGGATTCGGCTGAAGGCCTACGATCACCGGCTGCTCGATCAGTCGGCCGGCGAGATCGTCGACACCGCCAAGCGGACCGGGGCGAAGGTCGCGGGACCAATTCCGCTGCCTACCAAGATCAATAAGTACTGCGTGTTGCGGTCGCCTCACGTAGACAAGAAGTCGCGCGAGCAGTTCGAGATCCGGACGCATAAGCGGCTGTTGGACATCCTGGATCCGACGCAGCAGACGCTCGACGCACTGATGAAGCTCGATTTGTCGGCTGGTGTCGACGTCGAGATCAAGACCTGAGGAACGCCATGCAGATTGATGTCGTCAACATGGAAGGCCAGAAGGTCGGGCAGATGGAACTGGCCGACGATGTGTTCGGCGCGAAGGTCAAGGAACATCTCTTGTGGGAGATGGTCAAGGCCCAGCAGGCCGGCAAGCGCGCGGGAACGCATAGCACTCTGACCCGTGAGTTCGTTCGAGGCGGTGGCAAGAAGCCGTACCGACAGAAGGGTACCGGAAATGCCCGGCAGGGCTCGACGCGAGCCCCGAATTTCGTCGGCGGTGGCAAGGTCTTCGGGCCGCACCCGCGCGACTATTCGTACACCGTGCCTCGCAAGGTGAAGAAGGCCGCCCTGGCGTCGGCGCTTTCGCTGCGAGCCGCTGAGAAGAAGGTTGTGATCGTGGAGCGGTTGGCCATGGACGCGCCCAAGGCGAAACGGATTGCCGGTGTGCTGAAGATGCTCGGCTTGGCCTCAGCGGTGGTTGTGGACGGCAAGGAGAACGGCAATCTGGCGAAGTCGATTCGGAACTTGGCCTCGTACACCTGTCTGCCGCCCGAGGGCCTGAATGTCTACGACATTCTCAATCACTCTGGGCTGGTGATCGCCAAGGAGGCCGTGAAGGCGGTGGAGGCGCGCGTGATGGGGGCGGCTGAGGCTGCGTCGGTTTAGGAAAGGGAAGTCATGCGTCCTGCTGAAAGAATCGTCAAACGTCCTCTCCTCACCGAGAAGGGCGCGTTCCTGAAGGAAACCGGCGGATCGCCGGAGGGAGACGTGGATCCGGAGTCGGTGCGGCCGCAGCTGCTGCTCGAGGTGGCGCGCGACGCCAACAAGATCGAGATCAAGCACGCTGTTGAGAAGCTGTGGAACGTCACGGTGGTGAAGGTCCGGACGGCGATCGTGCGCGGCAAGGAAAAGCGCGTTGGTCGTTTCATGGGCCGGCAGTCGAACTGGAAGCGGGCTCTTGTGACGCTCGCGCCGGGGCAGAAGATCGAGTTCTTCGAGGGAGTCTAGAAAATGGGTCTTCGCACATTGAATCCCGCGACGGCCGGAGTTCGGAGCCGGATCGCACCGGATTTCTCGGAGCTGACGAAGGGGAACGCGCCGCTGAAGGCCCTCACTGAGGCCAAGCCGTCGACTGGCGGGCGGAACCACTTCGGCCGGATTACGTCGCGCTTCCGCGGTGGCGGACACAAGCGGCGGTTTCGGGTGATTGACTTCCGTCGCGACAAGATCGGTATTCCGGCGAAGGTCGCGAGTGTCGAGTACGATCCCAATCGTAGCGCGCGCATCGCCTTGCTTCACTATGCGGATGGGGAAAAGCGTTACATCTTGTGGCCAATCGGCCTCAAGGTCGGGGATACGGTGATCTCGTCGCGCAACGCGGACATCAAGCCCGGGAACAGCCTGCCGCTGCGGGTGATCCCGCTGGGAACGACGGTTCATAACGTGGAGCTGAAGATCGCGGGCCGCGCCCAGATGGTTCGCTCCGCGGGGAGCGGGGCGCAGCTGATGGCGAAGGAAGGCGACTGGGGGCAGCTGCGGCTCCCGTCGGGAGAGGTTCGGCGTGTCCACCTGGACTGCCGCGCAACCGTGGGGCAGCTCGGGAACGTGGAGCACAACAGCGTCCACGCCGGGAAGGCCGGGCGGAGCCGCTGGCTGGGACGACGACCGCATAATCGCGGTGTGACGATGAACCCGGTGGATCACCCGATGGGCGGTGGTGAGGGGCGGTCGTCCGGAGGTCGCCACCCCTGCTCGCCGTGGGGCCAGCTCACAAAGGGGTTGAAGACCCGGGAGAACAAGAGGACGGATCGCATGATCATCAAGCGCCGCGGAAAGAAGGCCTAAGTCATGGCTCGCTCGATTAAGAAGGGCGCGTTCGTGGATCGCCACCTCATGACGAAGGTGGCGGACATGCAGCGCCAGAAGTCGAAGAAGGTCATCAAGACCTGGTCTCGGCGCTCGACCATTGTCCCAGACATGGTGGGCCTGACGTTCGCCGTACACAACGGGCGGAAGTTCCTGCCGGTGTTCGTCACGGAGAACATGGTTGGTCACAAGCTCGGGGAGTTCGCTCCTACGCGGACCTTCCAGGGCCACTCGGGTGACCGCAAAGCGGGCGCCGGGGCTGGAGCCGGAGGCGGGGCTGCTGCTGCCGCGCCAGCCGGTGACAAGAAGTAAGAAGGACGAGCGACATGGCACGTGCACTGTTGACCCGATTCACGCAGTCGCCGCGAAAGGTGCGGATGGTCGCGGACATGATCCGCGGGCGCAGCGTGGCTGAGGCTCTCTCGATTCTGCGCTTCCAGCAGCGGAAGGCTGCGAAGATGCTGACCAAGGTTCTGAATTCGGCAATCGCCAACGCGACGACCAACGAGAAGGCTGACGCCGACGAGTTGGTGGTGGCGAAGGTGAGCGTGGATCCCGGGCCGATTAACAAGCGTTGGCTAGCGCGGTCCATGGGGCGCGCCAATCGCATCAACCGCCGCACCTCCAACGTGACCATCGTGGTCGACGTGGCGCAGGAGTAATCGAAATGGGTCAGAAGACACATCCGGTAGGGTTTCGTCTCGGCGTGGTCCGCGGCTGGAGCTCGCAGTGGTATTCGGAGAAGGAGTTCTCCAAGTGGCTCCACGAGGACGTTCGCCTGAAGAAGTTCGTGAAGCAGAAGCTCGGGCACGCGGGCGTGGCTTCGGTGGAGGTGGAGCGAGCAGCGAACAAGGTGAAGATCAACATCTACACGGCACGTCCCGGTATCGTCATCGGTAAGCGCGGCGCCGGGGTTGAGACGTTGAAGAAGGAGGTTCAGGCGCTGACCTCGAACGAGGTGTTCCTGAACATCCAGGAAGTTCGCAAGGCCGAGACGAATGCGCAGCTGGTGGCAGAGAATGTCGCTACGCAGCTGGAGCGCCGGGTGGCGTTCCGTAGGGCCATGAAGAAGGCTGTTCAGACGGCGATGAAGTTCGGAGCCAAGGGCATTCGCCTGGCGTGCTCCGGGCGGCTCGGGGGAGCTGAAATGGCTCGCTACGAGTGGTACCACGAGGGACGCGTGCCGCTACACACGCTGCGCGCGGACATCGAATTCGGCTTCACTGAGGCCCATACGACCTATGGCGCCATTGGCGTGAAGTGCTGGATCTTCAAGGGCGAGGTCCTGCCGCAGCGGCCGGTCCGGTTGGCCTAAGCGCGCAGAGCGATAAGAGGTAGTCATGCTAGCACCAGATAGAGTCAAGTGGCGCAAGCAGCAAAAGGGAAAGATGCGGGGTGTCGCCAAGGGCGGCGCCTTCGTGTCCTTCGGCGAGTTTGGACTGCAGGCGCTGTCTTGCGGGTTCATCACGGCCAGGCAGATTGAAGCCGCCCGAACCGCAATTTCGCGTCATGTGAAGCGCGGCGGAAAGCTGTACGTGCGGGTGTTCCCGGATAAGCCGATTTCGAAGAAGCCGGCCGAGACCCGAATGGGAAAGGGCAAGGGCAACCCGGAAGAGTGGGTTGCGGTGATCAAGCCCGGTCGCGTCTTGTACGAGCTTGAGGGCGTCAATGAGCAACTCGCGCGAGAGGCGTTCCACCTAGCCAAGCACAAGTTGGCTGTTCCGACGCGGGTCATCGGACGGGAGCAGGCGCTATGAAGAGCAAGGCTATGGCGAAGGACCTGCGGGTCAGCGATGAGGCTGAGCTCACTCGGACGGTGCGGAAGCTCGAGGAGGAGCTGTTCCAGCACCGGCTGAAGAAGAACACGAACCAGCTCGAAAACACGATGCTGGTGCGCAACACGCGGCGCAATATCGCGCGGGTGAAGACTGTCCTGGCTGAGAAGCTCGGGCAGGGACAGAGCGCGAGCTCGGGAACGCCGACGGGCAAGGAGAAATAGGCTGTGGCCAACGAAAGCACCAGCGGCGGGAAGGCCGCGAGCACGAGCCGGCCAAAGTCCCGAAAGCGGGAACTTGTCGGCGTCGTGACCAGCGACAAGATGAGTAAGACGCGAGTGGTCGTGGTCGAGCGCCGGCTAGCGCACGACAAGTACGGCAAGTACATGACCAAGCGATCGAAGTACAAGGCCCACGACGAGAAGAACGAGTATCGAGTGGGTGATCGGGTTGTGATTGCCGAGTCCCGGCCGCTCTCGCGTGAGAAGCGGTGGCGCGTGGAGCGGCTGATCGAACGGCCGCAGGAAGTCTAGCCACCCCATTCGGACGGCAGGTTGAGACATGGTCCAGACGACAACGACTCTCGATGTGGCAGACAATTCGGGCGCCAAGAAGCTCATGTGCATTCGCGTCTTGGGCGGCACGAAGCGGAAGTACGCGTCCCTCGGCGACGTGATTGTGGTGTCGGTGAAGGAGGCAATTCCGAACGCCAAGGTGAAGAAGGGCGACGTGGCTCGGGCGGTCATCGTACGCACGAAGAAAGAAGTATCGCGGCAGGATGGCTCGTATATTCGCTTCGACGCGAATTCCGCCGTGCTGGTGGATAAGGACAACGAGCCGATCGGCACGCGTATCTTCGGCCCGGTTGCACGAGAGCTGCGTGCAAAGCGGTTCATGAAGATTATCTCTCTCGCGCCGGAGGTGCTCTGATGCACGTTCGTAAGGGCGACACAGTGGTCGTGGTCGCCGGAAAAGATAAGGGCAAGCGTGGTCGCGTCCTCAGGCTCGTGACCGGCAAGGGTCGCGTGGTCGTGGAGCGAGTGAACATGATCAAACGTCACACGCGCCCGACACAGAGGAATCCCCGTGGCGGCATCCTGGAGAAGGAAGGGACGCTGGACCTTTCGAACGTTGCGCTGTGGTGTGGTAAGTGTGGGGCGGGGCGTCGCGCTCGTACGGAGGTAGGCGAAGGACAGAAGAAGCGGCGGGTGTGTGTGAAGTGCGGTTCGGTCTTTGAAGCGGCATAGCCGACTGGGGCAGAAGGATTCTAGAGATGGCTGAGCAGAACGAAAACGCCGAAAAAGGCGCAGAGAAGGCGCCGAAGGGCAAGCCGGTTGTGACGCCCGAGCAAGAGGCGGAGGCGGCCGCCAAGAAGGCGGCCCGTGCCGCGGCAAAGGGCAAGAAGGGAGCCGCGGGCGCGTCCTCTAAAGTCGGAGTCGCAGAGGATCGCGTGAAGCGAAGCGCGCCCCCGCGGCTGCGCAAGCTTTACGAGACCGAGCTGCGCGGGCGGCTGATGAGTGAATTGGCGCTGACCAACGTCATGCAGGCCCCGCGGATGGTGAAGATCACCATCAACATGGGGTTGGGAGAGGCCATCGCGAATCCGAAGATCCTCGATTCGGGGGCGGAGGATTTGGCGCTCATCACCGGCCAGAAGCCGGTGATCACCAAGTCGAAGAAGGCAATTGCGGCGTTCAAGCTGAAGGGCAACCAGAAGATTGGCGCCATGGTCACGCTGCGGCGGGACAGCATGTACGAGTTCTTCGACCGGCTTGTGACGTTCGCCCTGCCGCGCGTGCGCGACTTCAAAGGCGTTCCGTCCAAGGGATTCGATGGACGAGGCAACTACACGCTCGGAATTCGCGAGGGAAACATCTTCCCGGAGGCGAGTTTCGAGAGGGTGGAGAAGTCGAAGGGTATGAACATCACGATTACAACGACAGCGCGTACGGATGAGCAGGGGCGCGCGCTGCTACGGCACCTGGGAATGCCGTTCAGGAGCTAGCGACCATGGCGAAGACTGTCGATATGTTTCCGAAGCCGCCGAAGTTTCCGGTGAGGCGCAAGAACCGCTGCAAGCACTGTGGCCGTTCGCGGGCCTTCATCAGGAAGTTTGAACTGTGTCGTGTCTGCTTCCGGTTGCTCGCCCTTCGCGGCGACGTGCCCGGGGTCATCAAGTCGAGTTGGTAGGACGCCATGACTGATCCGATTGCCGATCTGCTCACCAGAATCCGTAACGCCATCATGGCGCGGCAGAACGACGTGGTTTCGCCGTCGTCGAAGCTGAAGGTGTGTCTGGCCGAGGTGCTGAAAGAAGAGGGTTTCATCGCGGGGTTCGACGTCCGCGAGAATTTCGACGGTCACCCGGAGATGGTCGTCCGCCTTCGCTGGGCTCAGCCCGGAACGAACGCGATTACGGGGCTGCGGCGTCGGTCGCGGCCTGGCCAGAGGGTGTACGTCGGACACCAGGGGATACCCAAAGTCCGCTCTGGCCTGGGAATCGCCATCTTGTCCACGTCGCGCGGCCTAATGACTGACCGCGCGGCTCGCAAGGCCGGCGTGGGCGGCGAATTGCTCTGCGAGGTCTGGTAATGTCGCGTATTGGCCGAAAACCAGTGCAGCTCCCCAAGGGGGTCACGCTGACCCAGAAGAGTGGGCAGTTCAGCGTGAAGGGACCGAAGGGTGAGCTGTCGAAGTTGATGCCCGAGGGCGTGTCGATCAAGGCGGAGGGCGAGAAAGTCGTCGTCCTCCGGGTTGATGATTCGCGTGAGTGTCGGGCGCGCCACGGATTGGTCCGCGCCCATCTGGCGAACATGGTGAAAGGCGTGACCGAGGGCTGGGTTCGGGAGCTGGAGATCAACGGCGTCGGATATCGTGCGGAGGTGGCGGGGGACACCATCACCCTGGCCTTGGGGTACTCACACCCCGTCGTTTTCAAGCTGCCGAAGGTCGTGAGCGCGAAGGTGGACAAGAACCGCCTCGTGCTCACCTCGGCGGATCGTGACCTCCTAGGTCAGGTGTCGGCGAAGCTGCGGGAACTGCGGCCGCCGGAGCCCTACAAGGGGAAGGGCGTGAAGTACGCCGAAGAGGTGATCAAGCGGAAGGTCGGGAAGGCTGCGGCCACCGGCGGAGGCGGGGGCGGATAGGCCCCGAGCGAAACCCACAAGCGAGACGGGAAGAGAAGAAATCATGGCAGGCAAGAGCAAAATCGAAGGCCGGACGAAACGGCATCGGTCCTTGCGCAAGAGGATCTCGGGCACGCCGGAACGGCCACGGCTCGTGGTGTATCGCAGCGCCAAGCATATCTACGCTCAGGTTGTTGATGATCTGACCAGCAAGACGCTGGTTTCGGCGTCGGACCTGATTCCCAAGAAGAATGCTCCGGCTGACGCGCCGAAGGGAAAGAAGGGTGAGCGCGCGAAGCAGGTCGGCGCTCTGGTCGCGAAGAGGTGCATCGAGAAGGGGATCACGCAGGTGGTCTTCGATCGAGCCGGGTACCGCTATCACGGCCGGGTGTCGTCTGTGGCGGCGGGGGCGCGGGAGTCGGGGTTGAAGTTCTAGGCCGCAGAGATTAGGTCGAAAGGTTCAGGAGCAAGAATGGCCATCAACTACGAAGAAGTCGGCGAGCTGGTCGACAGCGTCGTGTTCATCAACCGCGTCGCGAAGGTCGTCAAGGGCGGCCGGCGGTTTTCGTTCTCTGCGCTTGTGGTCGTCGGGGACCAGCGTGGGTACGTGGGCGCTGGGCTCGGTAAGGCAAACGAGGTCCCGGAAGCGATTCGCAAGGGAACCGAGCAGGCGAAGAAGAACCTGTTCAAGATTCCGCTGGTTGGCAACACGATCCCGCACGAGATCACGGGCACGTTCGGCGCGGGCGCGGTGTTGCTGCGTCCGGCCAGTCACGGCACCGGCGTCATCGCCGGCGGGGCAGTTCGGCCGGTGCTGGAAGTTGCGGGAATTCAGGACATCCTCACCAAGTGCATCGGAACGTCGAATCCTCACAACGTGATTCACGCGACGATCGATGCGCTCAAGAGACTGCACAGCGGCGAGCATCTGGCATCGATGCGGGGCAAGCGGCTGGACGAAATCACGGCAGCGGGGTAGCCATGGCCAAGAAGCTGAAAGTCACATTGGTCCGCAGCGGCATCAATCGGCCTGAAAAGCAGAAGCTGACGATCTGGCAGCTTGGGTTGCGGAAGATGGGTCGAACCGTCGTGCTGCCGGACAATTCGGCGGTGCGCGGCATGGTCCGGGCGGTCTCCCACCTGGTGAAGGTGGAGGCCGCGGAGTAGGTCGGGGCAGACTCCCCGAAAGGAATTACCGATGGGAACGACGTTGCACGATTTGAAGGGCCCCCGAGGCGCGACGAGAAATCGTAAGCGTATCGGTCGCGGTCCTGGTTCAGGTACAGGCGAGCAGTCTGGTAAGGGCGTCAAGGGCCAGAAGGCCCGCACGGGGCACCACGGGGCGCGGCTGGGCTTCGAGGGCGGTCAGATGCCGATGCAGCGCCGGCTGCCGAAGAAGGGCTTCAAGAACGTCTTCAGGAAGGACATCTTCGCGGTGAACCTGAATGACATCAACGAACGGTTCGACGCGGGGACAGTTACACTGGCTGAGCTTCAGGGCGTTGGCCTGGTGCCCCGCCGCTGCGCCTCCGTGAAGGTCCTCGGCAACGGTGATGTCACGAAGAAGTTCGTCGTGAAGGCCAACGCATTCTCGGCGAGCGCGAAGGAGAAGCTGGAGAAAAGCGGCGGGCGAGCTGAGATTGTGAATGGCTAGTGGACGAGTCCCGCGGCTGTCGATGATCAGGGGGTATTAGATGGCGTCCGGTTTCCAGAATATGGGGAAGATCCCCGAGCTTCGGAGGCGGATTTTCTATACGCTCGCGTTGTTGGCGGTTTACCGCATCGGTGTGTACGTAACCACTCCGGGCGTGAACGCGGCGGTGATGACGAAGATCGTGAACCAGGCCTCAGGAACCTTCCTGGGCCTGTTCAACATGTTCGCGGGCGGCGCGCTCGAGAAGATGTCGATCTTCGCGCTCGGCATCATGCCCTACATCAGCTCGTCGATTATCCTCCAACTCCTGACAGTGGTGGTCCCGAAGCTGGAGCAGATCCAGAAGGAGGGGGAGATGGGGCGGCGGCGGATCAACCAGTACACCCGGTACGGCTGCATCATTCTCGCCGTCATCCAGTCGTTCTTCATCGCCCGTTGGCTGGTGTCGAACAACTCGGCGTACGGCAGCCTAGGGGAGGTCGTCCCCAACCCGAATTGGCAGTTCTATCTCCTGACCATGGTCTCTCTGACCACTGGAACGGCGTTCATCATGTGGCTGGGTGAGCAGATCACCGAACGCGGCATCGGGAACGGGATTTCTCTCATCATCTTCGCCGGGATTGTCGCTGACATTCCCGATGCGTTGGTGAGGCTGGGGCTTCGGGCGAAGGACGGGAATATCACGGCTTTCCATCTCGCGTTGATGGGGTTGATTGTGGTGCTGGTGGTAGCGGCCATCATCTTCTTCGAGCGGGGCCAGCGCCGTATCCCGGTGCAGTACGCGAAGCGCGTGGTGGGGCGAAAGATGTTTGGTGGGCAGTCCACGCACCTTCCCCTGAAGGTCAACACGTCTGGCGTCATTCCGCCGATCTTTGCCTCCTCGATCCTGATGTTCCCGCAGCAGATCGCCTCGTTCTGGAACAACCCCTATGCGAAGGCGTTCTCAGACGCGCTTCATCCTGGGGACTGGCGCTACAACGTGCTGTACGTCGCCCTCATCGTCTTCTTCTGTTACTTCTACACGGCGGTGACCTTCAACCCGGTTGACGTCGCCGACAACATGAGGAAGTACGGAGGGTTCATCCCCGGGATTCGACCCGGTAAGGCCACGGCAGCCTACATCGACAGGGTGCTGACGCGGATCACGGCAGGGGGGGCGGTCTACGTTTCGGCGATTTGCATCCTGCCGACGCTGCTCTCGACTCATCTGGGCGTGCCTTTCTACTTCGGAGGGACCGGGCTGATGATCGTCGTGGGCGTGGCCCTCGACACGGTCCAACAGATTGAGTCTCATCTCATCACGCGGAACTACGAGGGCTTCACCGGGCCCAAGGGACCGCGCATCCGCGGTCGCGGTGGCCGGGTGACCGCGCCGGACGGCGGCTAGATTACCGGGGGGGCGCCTGCATTGCCGTTTGATATCGGACAGAGAGCCGGTCGATGAGAGGGATCCAGCTCAAGACACGCGCTCAGATCGCGAAGCTGCGCGAGGTGAATCTCGTGGTGGCTGACGTGCTGGCCGTGTTGGCGGAGGCTGCGCGCCCAGGCGTGAGCACCTGGGAGCTGGACGAGCTTGCCGCGAAGCGGTTGCGGCAGCTCAAAGCAGAGTCGGCCTTCCTAGGGTATCGCGGCTACCCGGCGGTTCTGTGCGCCTCGCCGAATCAGGTCGTGGTGCATGGGATCCCGCGGAAGGATATCGTTCTCAAGGATGGCGACATCCTGTCGCTGGACTTCGGTGCCTTCAAAGACGGGTGGTGTGGTGATTCCGCGCGAACGGTGGAAATCGGAAGCGTGAGCGGTGACGCTCACGCTTTGGTGGAAGCAACTCGGGAGTCGCTGGAAAAGGCGATTGTCGAGTGTGTGCCCGGGCGCCGGCTGGGGGACATTGGCGCGGCTGTGCAGTCGCATGTAGAGGCGCGCGGTTTTTCTGTGGTACAGCAGTTCGCGGGGCATGGTATAGGGCGGCACATGCATGAGGAGCCCCAGATTCCAAACTACGGCCAGGCGGGCAAGGGTGTCCGACTGAGCGTGGGAATGGTTCTGGCGATTGAGCCCATGGTGAACGCTGGGAAGCCAGATGTCATCGTGGAGGACGATGAGTGGACTGCCGTCACGAAAGATGGTAGCCTCTCCGCCCATTTTGAGCACTCGGTGGCTATCACCGAGAACGGCCCGATGGTTCTATCACGGGCGTGAAACGGACGACGAGGGATCGATGAAGGTCAGAGCATCAGTGAAGAAGATCTGCGACAAGTGCAAGGTCATCCGCCGTCGTGGCGTGGTGCGCGTGATCTGCGAGAACTCGCGGCACAAGCAACGACAGGGCTGACTCGAGAGTAGGAAAGGAACTGCATGGCACGCGTAGCAGGTGTCGATCTCCCGCGGAACAAGCGCATGGAATATGCGCTGTGTTACATCAACGGCATCGGAAAGGCGAAGTCTCGCGAGGTCCTTAAGGCCGCGGGCGTAGCCTTGGAGAAGCGGAGCGATGATCTCGATGACAACGAGACGCGCCGTATCCGCGAAGTGATCGAGCAGATGGGGCTGAAGGTCGAAGGCGATCTGCAGCGTGAGATCTCGATGAATATCAAGCGGCTCATGGATTTGGGCTGCTATCGCGGGTTGCGCCATCGGAAGAGCCTACCGGTGCGCGGACAGCGAACGAAGACGAATGGCCGGACCCGGAAGGGGCCGCGCAAGGGTCAAATGATCAAGCGCAAGAGCGAGGGAACCGGGGCCTAGTCCGAGCTGGAGCTGGCGCTCCCGCGGGAGAGCCGCTTCACGATGGAATAGCCGCGCAAAGACGGACGGAACATGGCGACTGAGCAAGTACCAGCGAAAGCAAAGCCGAAGGCCAAGAAGGCCAAGAAGAGCATTCAGAGCGGCATCGCGCACATCACGGCGTCGTTCAACAACACGATCGTCACGATCACGGATGTCTCCGGGAACGTCGTGTCCTGGTCGTCTGCAGGGGTGAAGGGCTTCAAGGGGTCGCGCAAGTCGACCCCCTTCGCCGCGCAGTTGGCGGCTGAGGATGCCGGCCACAAGGCGATGGAACACGGAATGAAGTCGATCAACGTCTTCATCCGCGGACCCGGCTCGGGCCGCGAGTCGGCGTTGCGCGCTCTGGCCGCAACGGGCTTCAAGATCAACCTGATTCGCGATCTCACGCCGATCCCGCACAACGGGTGCCGGCCGCCGAAGCGGCGACGGGTTTGACGCCTACTGGTATTGGTTCGAGCAAAGTGAACGCACGAGGAAGGTAAGTTTCCGATGGCCAAGTATTCCGGTCCGGTCTGTCGCCTCTGTCGCCGCGAGGACACCAAGTTGTTCCTGAAGGGGGACCGCTGTTACACCGACAAATGCGGCTACGAGCGGCGTGCCTACGCTCCCGGACAGCACGGGCAGGCGCGACGGAGGAAGCAGTCCAACTACGGCTCGCAGCTGCGCGAGAAGCAGAAGCTCAAGAGGATGTACGGCCTCGCGGAGCGGCAGTTCCGCGGCTACTACCAGAAGGCCGTCAGCATGAAGGGAGTCGCGGGCGAGAATTTGCTCCAGCTCCTCGAGCGGCGTATCGACAACGTCGTGTACCGACTGGGATTTGCGTCGGATCACGCCGAGGCTCGACAGCTCGTGCGGCACGGGCACTTCGAGGTGAACGGCAAGAAAGTGAACGTTCCCTCGTTCTTGTGCGCGGCCAACGACAGCGTCGTGGTCAAGGAGAAGTCGCGGAAGGTCACGCGGATTCTGGAGAGTCTGGGTGCGGTGGATCGTCGGGGGGTGCCGAAGTGGCTGCAGCTCGATAAGGACGGGTTCCAAGGCAAGCTCGTCGCTCTTCCCTCGCGGGAGGACCTCACCATGCCGGTGCGGGAGCAGCTGGTCGTTGAGCTCTACTCGAAGTAGAGAGGCGAGTTACCGGCGCTTGTTGGTTCCCTGCAGGATATAGGAGAAGAGAATGTCGATCGCTAGTGCCCAGACTTCGGCCGCGCCCCAGTCGGCGTTCGTCGCCAAGAATTGGCGCGATCTGATTCGCCCGCGCAAGCTAGAGGTGGACGGTGAATCCCTGACGGACAGGTATGGGAAGTTCACCTGTGAGCCGCTGGAACGTGGCTTCGGAACGACCATTGGCAACGGCATCCGCCGCGTGTTGCTGTCGTCGCTTCAGGGGGCTGCCATCACCGCGATTAAGATCGAGGGGGCGGTGCATGAGTTCACCTCGCTGCCCGAGGTCGCCGAGGACGTGACGGACATCGTTTTGAACCTGAAGGAAGTCGTCGTCAGGTCGCACGATGGAAAGCCGCGAACCCTGCGTGTGGAAAAGGACGGGGAGGGGAAGGTGTGCGCGGGCGACATCCAGTGCCCCGAGGGCATCGAGATCCTGAACCCCGACAAGGTCATCATGACCTGCTCGAAGGGGGCGAAGGTTCGGATGGAGCTGGATGTGAATACCGGGCGCGGGTACGTGCCGGCGGAGCGGAACAAGACGGCGAACATGAGCGTCGGAACCATTCCGATTGATGCTCTGTTTTCTCCGATTCGGAAGGTGAACTTCCACGTGACGAACGCGCGCGTGGGACAGCAGACGGACTACGATCGCCTGACACTGGAGATCTGGACGAATGGCACGGTGAAGCCTGAGGACGCCGTGGCCTATGCGGCGAAGATCTTCAAGGATCAGCTGTCGATTTTCATCAACTTCCAGGAGGGTTCGGAGCCGGCTCCGGAGGCGACGGTCTCCGAAGAGCAACAGAAGCTCAATGAGAACCTGTGGAAGTCGGTGGATGATCTTGAGCTGTCGGTGCGCTCGGCGAACTGTCTCCAGAACGCGAATATTCGCTACATCGGGGAATTGGTTCAGAAGACCGAGTCCGAGATGCTGAAGACCAAGAACTTCGGCCGGAAGTCGCTGAAGGAAATCAAGGAAATCCTGGCCAGCATGGGGCTGTCGCTGGGCATGAAGCTGGAAGGGTGGCCGGGGGACGGCCCGCCCAAGAAGAGCTGATTCCGAATAACTGTATTGAGGCCCCCATTTAGCTGCTAGGCGAACATGCGACATCAAAGAGCAGGACTGCACCTTTCCCGCACCCCGGCCCATCGGAAGGCCCTCTTCTCCAACCTCGTGGCGGCGTTGCTGACCTACGAGAGAATCCGCACGACGGACGTGAAGGCAAAGGAGACGCGCCGCTTGGCGGAACGCGCGATAACGTTCGCGCGTCGTCTCGGCGACGTCCTGACCAAGAATCCAGAGAAGCGCACCGCTGAAGAGCAGGGGCGGGTCGTGCACGCGATCCGCATGTCTTTGCGGGTGGTGCGGGACAGGGATGCGGTCTTGAAGTTGTTCGAGGAGATCGCGCCCCGGTACCTCACGCGGCACGGTGGTTACACGCGGATCGTGAAGGTGGGGCAGCGTCCGGGCGACGCGGCGCCGATGTCTCTCTTGGAGCTGATCCCGGCCGAGGCTGGCGCTGGCGGCGAGGTGAGGGAAGAGGGTGGCGAGAGCAAGACGAAGGCGAAGAAGAGTGCGGCCAAGGCTTCTGCCAAGAAGGCCTCGTCTGCTTCCTCGAAGGCCGAGGGCGCCGCGAAGCCGAAAAAGGCGCCCGGGGCGAAGTCGGGTTCCGCGAAGAAGGCTCCCCGGGCCAAGAAGGCCGACGAATAGTCCAGATAGGCCTGTTGAGTCAACTCGGCGGTTGACAGCGGGAGCAGGCCTGTCAAAGAGTGTGCGGCCATGGGTGAGCCCGTGGCTGAGTTGCCAGGGCTAGCGGGTTCGCTAGCCCTTTCGTTTATCTGCCTTGCGGTTGTGTGCCTGCTGGCCTACCTGGGGCTGCGCTGGCTTTCGCGGCGGGCCGGCGGTGGAGGCGGTGGTGCGATTTGCGTGCGTGCGCGCTGCGTCCTGGAGCCCCGGCGGTCGGTGTACCTGCTGGAGGTGGCCGGGAGATTCTTCCTGGTGGGCGTTGGCGAAGGACCGATGGCGGTTCTTGCGGAGGTGGACGGGCGCGAGGTGAAGGAGGACAAGGGCACGGGGCGGATGGAGCACGGGAAGTTCAGCGGCGTTCTGGCGAGAGCGCTCGGCAAGGCGCGGCCGTGAGTGCGGCGTTGGCTGCGTTGGGCGTGGTGGGGGACGGTGGACTGGCGTCGCGGCCCCTGCTGCTCGTCTTGGGGATGGCGGCACTGTCCCTGTTGCCCTTTGTCCTGCTGCTGATGACCAGCTTCGTGAAGATTGCGGTCGTCCTGTCAGTCTTGAAGAGCGCCTTGGGGACGCCGCAGATTCCGCCGTCGCAGGTGGTGACGGGCCTGGCACTTATCCTGACCTGCTACATCATGGCGCCGACGGGTGAGCGGATGTATCGGGCTGTGGAGCCGCTGCTGGGAGGGGCTGCGGGAGCTGACGTGATGAGCGGGCAGACGTTGGAGGCGATGAGCGGGGTGGCAGAGAAGGCCAAGGAGCCGTTGCGCGAATTCCTGGTCAAGCACGCGAGCGCCAAGGATCGGACGCTGTTTCACGGCCTGGCGTTGAGGATGCGAACCCCTGAGGAACGCGCGGGCATCGGAGATCGGGATTTCTTGGTCGTGGTGCCGGCCTTTCTGACCTCCGAGTTGCGGCGGGCGTTCGAGATCGGTTTCTTGCTGTTTCTGCCCTTTCTGGTCGTGGACATGGTGATCGCGAACCTGCTCCTGGCTCTGGGAATGCACATGCTTTCACCGACGACCGTGTCCTTGCCGTTCAAGCTGCTGCTCTTTGTGTTGGCGGACGGGTGGCAGCTCCTGCTCCGTGGCCTGGTGGAGAGCTATGTTTAGCGTCACGGCGGGTGAGACGGTGTTGCGGGCAGTGCGCGAAGGACTGCTCTTGGTGGTGTTGGTGTCGGCGCCTCCGTTGCTGGCCAGCCTGGTGGTGGGCTTCGTGATCGGCGTCGTTCAGGCCGCGACGCAGATTCAGGACCAGACCCTGTCGTTCGTTCCGAAGCTGCTGGTGGTCACGCTGGTCCTGATTGCACTGGGGCCGGTGTTGGGGGCGCAACTGCTGCGCTTCACGAGCGCGCTGCTGCTCGCAATACCGGCCATTCGCTGATGACTCTCTTCGCGGGCGAGATCGAGCGAGCTCTCGTCGCCTTGGGGCTGGGAGCGGCGCGGACAGTGCCCTTGGTTTGGCTCGTGCCGGCTTTTGGCGGCCCAGCTCTGCCGGCGCAGCTTCGTCTGGCGCTCGGTCTAGGGTTGGCCGTGCTCTGCTACCCGGTCGTGGCTGGCCATGTCCCCGCAGGGGGGCCCTTGCTCTGGCTGCTCTTGCTGGGCCGGGAGGTCGCGGTGGGGGTGACGATGGGATTCGTTGCCTCATGCCTATTCCGCGCGCTGGAGGCGGCCGGGCGCCTGACCGACATCCTTCGAGGCGCTAACATGGCGGAGGTCATCGCGCCGCTTTCGGAAGGTCGGACGAGTCCGATGGGAAACCTGCTGATGCTGCTGGGGGTGGTAGCCTTCCTCGAGATGGGCGGTTTGGGCTATCTGTCGACAGCGCTCGCTCGGAGCTACGAGGCCATGCCCGTGGGCGGCGGCCTAATCCGGCATGGGCAGACTTGGGCGGCGGTGGCCATTGCGGCGTCCGCAAAGCTGATCGAATCGGCCGTGGCCCTGGCAGCGCCGGCCATCGTGGCCCTGCTCTTGGCGGACGTCACCTTGGGGGTTCTCGGCCGCGCCGCGCCCCAGGTGCCTTTGTACTTCGTGGGCATGCCGTTGAAGGCGCTGCTGGGGGTGGGTGCCGTTCTCTTCGGACTGGCCGCTCTGGATGTGGCCATGGTGGCGGGATTCCGCGGCTTCCTCGGGCTGCTCCAACACGTCTTCCATCCGGACCGGTGAGGGGCTGAATGGCCGAGACCGGGGAGAAGACGGAGGAGGCTACACCTCAACGGCTGGCCGAGGCGCGCCGGCGCGGTGAGGTCGCCAACAGCCGAGACTTGGTTTCGGGCTTCGGCTTGCTTGCCGTCGGGGTGGCGCTGGTGGTCGGTGGGGCGGGCTGGGCAGGCGGTCTGTTGGCCTATCTGCGCCTGGCCGTATCCGATGCGGCGGCGGGAGGGCCGTTGGTACGCGCTGGTCAGGCCGCCTTGCAGGCGGCAGAGGGGGCGCTCGTCCTGCCCTTGGGTGTGGCGGCGCTCGCGGCTCTGGCCGGCGGTTTTCTGCAGACCGGCGGGCTCATCGCTCCTCAGGCGGTGAGGTTGGACCTCAAACGCGTCATGCCTTCCCTCAGGAGAGCATTCGGGCTGGAGGCATTCGTGGAGATCGGCAAGGGGTTGCTCAAGGTGACGGTGGTGTTGATGATTGCCTACTGGACACTGCGGCCAGCGGTGGCGCCGCTTACCAGACTGGCCGGCATGTCGGCTCGGGCCGTTTTCGTCGCCTTGGCCGAGCTGTGCGGGCGACTGGGGCTGAGGCTTGCCATGGGGGCGGCTGTCCTCGGGGTGGCAGACTACCTGTGGCAGCGGCACCGACACCGCAAGCAGATGCGCATGACCCGCGACGAGGTGAAGCGTGAGTACAAGGAGAGCGAGGGCGATCCGTCGCACAAGGCGGAGCGGCAGCGGCTGCATCAGGAGCTGATGCAGCAGCGGATGGTGGCCGACGTGCGCAAGGCGGATCTCGTGGTGGTCAATCCCGATCACATCGCGGTTGCCATCAGATACGACACGAACGGGCCGGGGGCGCCGGTGGTCGTTGCCAAGGGCGAGCGTCTGGTTGCCGAGCAGATAAAACAGGTGGCGCGCGAAGCTGGCGTGCCGGTTTTTCGCGACGTGACCTTGGCCCGATCTCTGCGCGAGGTGGAGGAGGGTGATGAGATTCCCGAGGCCTTGTACGAGGCGGTGGCCGAGTTGTTGGCGGTGGCAAGGCGTGTCCCCGAGTCGCCGCCCGCCCGTGCAGAGGCCGCGGCGCCTGCCGCGGATGCTCGCACCCCGGGGGAACATTGGACGCGAGCGTGAGGCCGAATCGACTGCACGGCTCGCCGTGACTGCGCTACGCTGAGGCGCCCGGAACCGACGCTGAGGCCCGTGCTCCGTCGTGACCTGCTGGAGGACAAGACGATGCGAAAAGCGATAGCCATGGTGTTTGCGGGAGGGCGAGGCGAGGATCTCTCTGTCCTCACCGAGCGGCGACCCAAGTCCGCCGTGATCGTGGGCGGCACCTACCGTACCATCGACTTTGCGCTGACCAATCTGGCCAACGCGGGAATCGGGCAAGTGGGCATCCTGGCCCAGTACCGCCCCGCTTCTTTGATGGATCACGTGGGGACCGGGATGTCGTGGGACCTCGTGGGCACGAGCCGCGGCGTTCGCTTCCTGCCACCCTATCTCAAGCTGACGGTGAGCGAGTGGTACCGCGGGCCCGCGGATGCGCTCTTCCAAAACCTGGATTTCATCGAGCGCTCGGCGGCGGACGACGTGCTCGTTGTCTCGGCGGATCACGTCTACTCCATGGATTACGGTCCACTGCTCAGCTTTCACCACGAGAGCGATGCGGACCTGACGATGGCCTTCACCCCCCGGGAGACAGACGCCCATCGCTTCGGCATCGGCGAGTTGAACGCGGCCGGCCAGATCATGAACTTCACGGAGAAGCCCGAGCGTCCACGTACCAACCTGGCGTCCATGTCGGTCTACGTCTTTCGTCGCCAGGTGCTGGTCGAGGAGCTACGGCGTGCGGTGAGCGGCGAGGAACCCACTCTGACGTTTCAGATCCACGAGGTGCTGCGACGGATGATTTCGCGCCGTCGGGCGTACGGCTTCGTTCACCACGGGATCTGGGCGTACACGCGCACGCTCGATGAGTACTACGCCTTTCATCGTGATTTGCTGGGCGCGAATCCGGTGGTCGATATCGCCGCGTGGAACGTGCATTCGAACGTCATGGCTGGTCGAATCGCACCGCCCGCGCCGGCGCGTTGTGTGCCCGGGGCAACCGTGACGAATTCGCTCATCTCAGCCGGCTGCGTGATCGAGGGTAGGGTGGAGAACAGCGTCTTGTCACCCGGCGTTCGCGTCTGCGCCGGGGCCGTGGTCAAGGATTCGATCCTGTGGGACGACGTGGTGGTCGAGGCAGGGGCGCAGCTCTCCATGGCCGTCGCCGACAAGCGGGTGGTCTTCGGGGCCGGCTGTCAGATTGGTGCCGGGGAGAGCGCGCCCAGCCAGGAACGCCCCGGGTCCCTGTCGTGTGGAGCCAGCGTGGTGGGTCGGGACGTGCAGATCCCGTCCGGCACCATCGTGGGCAAGAACTGCCTCATCCACTCGGACGTGCGCGGCGACGCGATTCCCCGTGCGGTGCCCTCGGGTTCCAGTCTCTTCGCCCACTCCACAGGCCAGGTGAAGAAATGAAGGTCACGTTCTTCGGTCGAGAGTTCCCGCCCAACGTCTATGGGGGCGCGGGGGTGCATCTCAAGAACCTGGCCCGAGAGTTGGCCCGCAGTATGGATGTGGAGGTCCGCTGCTTCGGCGAGCAGGATGTGAACGACGGTCATTTGCGGGTTCGCGGCCATCGAGCCTGGCCACGCATGTGGGAGGGCGAAGACAAACTGTTCAACAGCACCCTGGGAACGTTCTCGGTGAACCTGTCCATGGTGCGCGACCGCGTGGACGCGGACGTGGTGCACTCGCACACCTGGTACGGCGCCATGTCGGGCTACATGGCCAAGGTCCTTTACGACGTGCCTTTCGTGGCCACCGTGCACAGCCTGGAACCGCTGCGCCCATGGAAGGAGGAGCAGCTAGGACGCTCGTATCACCTGACTTCGTGGATCGAGAGGGTGGCGCTGGAAAACGCGGATCGCGTCGTGGCTGTGTCCACGGATTCGCGGCGCGAGATCCTGGAGCTGTTCGACGTTCGACCCGAGAAGGTCGTGGTCATCTACAACGGCATCGACCTGGACGTGTGGAATCGCGTCGACGGGAATTCTGCCTGCAAGGCCTACGGCATCGATGGCGACTACATCCTCTTCGTCGGCCGCACCACGCGCCAGAAGGGGATGGTGCACCTGATCGATGCGATGAAGGACGTGGACCCGGGCGTGCGCCTGGTCTGTTGCACCAGTGCTCCTGATACGCCCGCCGTCGAGGAGGAGATCGCGGCCAAGGTGGCCGAGCAGCCGCGCGTAGTGTGGATCAATACGCTGCTGCGCGAGGAGCAGTACATCGAGCTGTACAGCAACGCCACCGTGTTCGCTTGCCCCTCCGTGTACGAACCCTTCGGCATCATCAACCTGGAGGCCATGGCCTGCGAGCGGCCCGTGGTGGCCAGCGCGGTGGGGGGAATCAAAGAGGTGGTGGTGCCCGAGAGAACGGGGCTGCTGGTCCCGCCCGGGGACCCCAAGGCCCTGGCCGTGGCGCTCAATCGCGTGCTGCGCGACCGCAAGATGGCCCGTGAGATGGGTCTGGCCGGACGGGCGCGGGTGGAGGAGCATTTCTCCTGGACATCGATCGCCCGCAAGACCCAGAACATGTACGAGGAACTGCTTGCCGAACGCAGGAGGCGCTAGTGCCGCGAACGTCAAAGAAGAAGGCCATCGACCAGGTCCGTATCGTCATCGATAGCGTCTCCCCGAGCGTCAGTTGTGGTCGCCTGGCGGCCAAGGCGAGCCTGGGCGAGGCCGTGGAAGTGGCGGCTGACATTTGGAAGGACGGGCATGAGCTGCTCAGGGCCGCGGTCCTGTGGCGCAAGCTCGACACAAATTCATCGCCCGCCGGGCTCTGGCCGTCGGCGCCGAATCTGGAGTCGGAGGGCTGGCACGAGGTGCCCATGCGTTCCGCGTTGGCCACCAACGACCGCTGGTACGCCAGCTTCGCACCGCTGGAAGTGGGCGCGCATGCCTTCACGGTCGTGGCCTGGACCGACGCGTTCGGGAGTTTCTGCGAGGACCTGCGGAAGCGATTGGCGGCGGAGCAGAACGTCGCCAGCGAGCTGCTCGAGGGCATGGAACTCGTCGACCGGGCGGTCCAGCACGCACAGGGCGCGGACAAGGAACGGCTGGCCAGGCTGCTGGCCAGGCTTCGGGCGGCCAAGAACAGCGAGGAGCGGGCGCGGTTCATGCTGGCGGAGGACTTGGGCGTTCTGATGGCGCGCTGCGATCCGCGCGCGGACCTGCAGTGCTACGCCGCCGAGCTGCCGTTGTGGGTGGATCGGGAGCGGGCCCGCTTGGGTGCGTGGTACGAGATCTTCGTGCGCTCACAGGGCATGGATCCGAGCCGCAGTGCCACGTTCCGCGAGGCCGAGGCGCGCCTGCCGGCCATCGCGGCCATGGGCTTCGACGTGCTCTATCTGGCGCCCATCCATCCCATCGGCGAGAGCCACCGCAAGGGGCCCAACAACAGCGAGACGTGCCGGCCTGGCGATCCGGGGTCCCCCTGGGCCATAGGCAGCGCGGCCGGCGGGCACACGGCGGTGCACCCGGAGCTGGGGACGCTGGCGGACTTCGACCACTTCGTCCAGGCTGCCCAGGCCCACGGCCTGGAGCTGGCGTTGGACTTCGCGGTGCAGTGCTCGCCCGATCACCCGTGGGTCCAGGAGCACCCCGAGTGGTTCAGCAAACGTCCCGACGGGACGATCAAATACGCCGAGAACCCGCCCAAGAAGTATCAGGACATCTATCCCATCAACTTCGACAGCGAGGATCGGGCCGGGCTGTATCAGGCGCTCCTGGACGCGGCGTTGTTCTGGATTAAACGCGGCGTGCGGATTCTCCGCGTGGACAATCCCCACACCAAGGCGGTCAGCTTCTGGCAGTGGTTCATCGCCAGGATCCAGGCTCAGCACCCAGACGTGATCTTCTTGGCCGAGGCGTTCACGCGCCCGAAGCGCATGAAGATGCTCGCCAAGGTGGGGTATACGCAGTCGTACAGCTACTTCACGTGGCGCAATTCGCGTAAGGAGCTGGAGGAGTACGCCACCGAGCTGTTCCTTACGGATGTGGCGGACTACTTGCGTCCCAACTTTTTCGCCAATACGCCCGACATCCTGCACGAGTATTTGCAGAAGGGCGGGCGTCCGGCGTTCATCACGCGTTTGATCCTGGCGGCCACGCTGTCGCCCAGCTACGGCATCTACAGTGGCTTCGAGCTCTGCGAGAACCGCGCCGTCAAGCAAGGCAGCGAGGAGTACCTGGATTCGGAGAAGTATCAGGTGCGGGTCTGGGACTGGAACCGCCCCGGCAACATCAACCACGTGGTCACGCTGGTCAACCGTATCCGCCGCGAGCACCCGGCCCTGGCCTTCTCGCGCAATCTCGTGTTCCTGGAGTCGAGCAACCCGAACATCATCGCCTATGCCAAGTTCGATGCGCAGCGCAGGGATGTGCTGGTCATGGTGGTGAATCTGGATCCCTACAACGTGCACGACGGGACGATTCGGCTGGCGTCCGAGATCCTGCACCCGGTGGATCGTTTCGATCCGGACGCGAAGCGCCCGGCGCTGCCCTGGACCTACGCGGTCAGCGATCTCCTGACGGGCGCGCGCTACGATTGGCGCAACGAGTGGAATTACGTTCGCCTGGATCCACAGGCCCTGCCGGCGCACATCCTGAAGATCGAGTTGTAGACGCCGTGCCGGAAGTACAGGACGGCGACGCGAAGCTGTTGCTCCAGGTGGCAGTGACGCTGCCTCTTCATGAGCTTTTCACCTATCGCAATCCTCAACCTGGATTGCGGGTGGAGCCGGGCACGGAAGTCGTCGTGCCCTTCGGCCCGAGAAAGGTGACCGGCTTCGTCGTGGGCCAGGCCGCGTCGGCGCCGGTCGAGGTGCGCGACGTGCTGGAGTTCGTGGGCGAGGGCCCCGCGGTCGAGGCCGATGTGCTGGATCTGTGTCGCTGGATTGCCGACTACTACGTGTCACCACTCGGCGAGGTGATTCGAGCGGCTTTGCCGCGCGGCGAGCGGACAGCCGCGTCCCGTCACCTGCGCCTGAGCGAGGCCGGGCGGCGGTTGCTCAAGGAAGAAGCGGCGGGGCGCTTGTCCATGATCAGCTTGGCCCTCGACGAGGCGGATCGGGGCCTCCTGGTCCGCCTGCGCAAGGCCCCGCTGTCGCTTTCGCACCTGACTCGCGGCGCGCCCGAGGTGGGGGCCCGCGTGAGCCATCTGGTCGAGCGAGGGTTGTGCGAGGTGGCTGATCGCGTGCGCAGACCCACGCGGCAACGCGCGGGTGCCGCAGGAAGGGCGGGCAGTCGCGAGGCTCTGCCGTCGCTCAACATCCATCAGCAAGCCGCTCTTGAGGCCATGCGGGCCGGGCTGGGCTCGGGCTACCAGTGTTTCCTCCTCCACGGCATCACCGGCTCGGGCAAGACCGAGGTCTACCTGCGGCTCATAGCGGAGGTGCGGCAGCGTGGACAAGGGGCGCTGGTCCTGGTTCCCGAGATCGCCCTGACGCCGCAGTTGGCGACGCGCTTTCGCGCCCGTTTCGGTGACGACGTGGCCGTGCTCCACAGCGCCCTGCGCCCCGCGGAGCGTCTCGCCGCGTGGCGCCGCTTGCGCAGCGGCGAGGTGGGTATCGCGGTGGGTGCACGTTCGGCGGTCTTCGCGCCGGTGCGTGGCTTGGGCGTGGTGGTCGTCGACGAGGAGCACGACGGATCGTTCAAGCAGGAGGACGGGGTTCGCTACAACGGCCGGGACGTGGCCATCATGCGCGCGCAGAAGGCGGGGGCGCTGGCGGTGCTGGGATCGGCGACTCCCTCGTTGGAGGCGGCCCGCAACGTGGCGGTGGGCCGGTTTCGTAAGCTTGAGTTGCCCACGCGTGCCAACCCCGCCGCCGCCACCCGACCCCTGCCACCCGTCGAGATCATCGATTTGCGGCGACACCGCTTGGGCCCCGACGGCTTGCTCGCCCCGCCCTTGGCGCTGGCCGTGGAAAGCGCTCTGGCGGCGGGCGAGCAGACGATCCTCTTCCTCAACCGCCGCGGGTTTTCCACGCTCATGCAGTGCCGCGCGTGCGGGAACGTCCTGCGTTGCACTTCGTGCTCCGTGTCCCTGACGTTGCACCAGGGTCGGCAGCGCCTGATTTGTCACTACTGTGGCCGTTCAGAGCGCATCCCCTCGCGCTGCCCTTCGTGCAAGCAAGCCGAGTTGGAAGGCCTGGGAACCGGGACAGAGCGCGTGGAGAGCGTGGTGCGCGAGCGGTTTCCGGGCGCCCGCGTGGCGCGCCTCGACCGCGACACGACGGACGGCAGCCGCGACCGGTTGGAAGAGGTGCTCGATCTCGTGCACCGGCGCGAGATCGACATATTGATCGGGACACAGATGGTGACCAAAGGCCACGACTTCGGCGGCGTCACCCTGGTGGGCGTCTTGCAGCCCGATCAGGGCATGCACCTTCCCGACTTTCGCGCAGCCGAGCGCACGTTCCAGCTTCTCGAGCAGGTGGCGGGGCGGGCCGGGCGTGGCGAGCGGGCAGGGCGCATTCTGGTCCAGACCTACTGTCCCGAGCATCCGGCCATCGAATTTTTGCGCCGGCACGACTACCAGGGCTTCGTGCGCGATGAACTGGCGCGCCGTGAGAGTGCGCTCTATCCGCCGTTTTCACGTATGATCGCCATCCGTTTGGACGGCCGTGACGAAAACGCGGTGCGGGTGGCCGCGTCTGCTGCGGCGGACTTGGCGCGTGCGCAGGCCGCCGCCACGGTGCGCGTGCTGGGCCCGGCCGAGGCACCGCTCAAGCGATTGCGTGGCCGCTCTCGTTTTCAGATCTGGCTCGCCTCGCAGAGCCGCAACCATCTGGTGGCGGCGGCCCGTGCGGCCGCGCAGGTGACCTTGCCTGCCGACGTGCGCCTGGCCATCGACGTGGATCCACAGAGCGTTCTCTGATGAAGCAGCATAGCGGAGACCCCAGTCAACTCCTCGGGCGGCTCGCCGCCGGTATCGACGACATCATCGAGGCCGAGATGTCGTCGGCGCTTGAGACCGTCGTCGACAGCGGGGGCTCGCCGCGCGGGGAATTGACCGACACGGACATGCCCCTGCTGCTCGGGCGGGTCTTCCTCTCAGGCATGACGGGCCGTCTGCGTGTGCTCGGGGCGCGGGTCGAAAAGGCGGTGTACTTCGAGTCCGGCCTGCCGGTCATGGGGGCGTCCGATTCGCCCACCGATCGAATGTCGGCCATGCTGGCGGGCGAGGGCGTTATCACGGCGCAGCAGCGCGAAGAGGCCGAAAGGACCGTCGATGCCACCGGCCGCAAGATGGGAGCGGTCCTCGTCGACATGGGCCTGCTCCGCACGGACGAGCTTCTGCCTGCCGTCCGTCGTCACTACGAAAGCATCATCCTGTCGCTGTTTGCGTGGAGGCAGGGCCATTGGCAAATCGACCCGGGCGTGACCGCGGGGCCCGATCGCACGCGTCTGTTGCGCCATCCCGCCACCCTGGTGCGGGAAGGCCTGAGCCTCGGGTACCCGCTCGACCGGCTGACGGCGCGGCTCGGGTCGGGCAAAAACGTGTTTGCGTTGGAGAGGTCAGGAGACGCGGCGGATCTGCTTGCGCACGTGCTGACGGAGGCTTGCGAGGCTCGCGTGCCTCTGCTGTTCGATGGCGTGCGTTCCTTGGAGGAGGTCACCCGCGCGAGCGGCCTGCGCGATTCGGCGGTTTGGCAGATCGCCTTCACGCTGTCCTGCTTTGGGGCTTTGCTGCCCGCGGACGCCGCCTCGGCGCGCGAGGCGGCTCGGCTCACGGTGCGCGATATCCGCATCGATCGCGAGCGTGTGTTGGCACGTCATGCCCTGGCCGTGGAGGGTGACTACTTCCAGGTGCTCGGCCTGGACCGCCAGGCCAACGCGGGCGACGTTCGGCGCGCCCACGCGCGCTTGGTGGGCGAGCTCCTGCCCGAGACGCTGGGGCCGGAGTTGTCACACGAGTTGAAGGCGCAAATCGCCCTGATTCGCGAGGTGTTGGACGAGGGCTTGCGCGTCCTCACCACTCCGGCGGTTCGCTCTGCCTACGAGTTCAACCTGGCCCACGGCCCTGATGCCGCTGACCCGCAGGATCCATCCACCGAGGTCTGAACCCATGCGCGTTGTTTTTTTCGGATCGCCCGCCTTCGCCTTGCCGTCTCTGGAGGCGTTGGCGGCCCGACACGAGGTGCTGGCCGTGGTCAGCCAGCCCGATCGCCCGGCCGGGCGCGGCAAGAAGCTGCATCCCCCGCCGGTCAAGGAGCTGGCGCTCCGTCTGGGGCTGCGCTGCGAGCAGCCCACCAAGCTGCGCGACGGCTTGCTGGCGGGTCAACTCGCCGCGCTCAGGCCGGATGTCTTCGTCGTGGTGGCGTACGGGCGCATCCTGCCGCCGGACCTTCTGGCCGTGCCAAGGCTCGGGCCCTGGAACGTGCACGCGTCGCTGTTGCCCAAGTATCGAGGTGCCGCGCCCATTCAGTGGTCCATCATCCGGGGCGAGAGCACCACCGGCGTGTGCGTGATGCGCATGGAAGAGGGACTGGACACGGGCCCGGTGGCCGCCTGCGCCGAGGAGCCCATCCGGGAGGAGGACACTGCGGCTTCCCTGTCCGAACGCCTGTCCCGCCTGGGCGCCCAGATCCTGACTGAGACGCTGCCGCGGATCGCAGGGGGCAGCGTGACCCTGCGGACCCAGGAGCACGATGCGGCCACCCTGGCGCCGCTGATGGGAAAGGAGGACGGGTACCTCGACTTTGGCCAACCCGCCGCCGCGGTCTCGGCCCGTGCCCGCGGTGTGGATCCCTGGCCCGGCGCGGTTGCGTTCCTCCACGGTGAGCCCGTGAAGCTCTTCGGGCCTCGCGTGGTCGGAGGGCGAGGCGCGCCGGGCGAGGTCCTAGGCTTGGTGGGCGAGCGACTCGCCGTCGCCTGCTCTCAGGAGGCGGTGGCGTTTGCGGAACTCCAGCTACCGGGCCGCAAGCGCCTGCCCGCGGCTGCCGTCCTCGCCGGTCATCCGATTGCGACCGGGACCAGACTCGAACCCGCGCCGCCCAAGACCTGAGCGAGCCAGGCTCAAAAGCAAAAAGCCCCCTCCGAGGAGGGGGCCACTTTGTCGGGGCGAGAGGATTTGAACCTCCGACCTTTCGGTCCCGAACCGAACGCGCTACCAGACTGCGCCACGCCCCGTTGTTAGCCAACCCGAAGGCGCTTGGGCCGAAGCCCGTCTGCCTTCCCCGCCGTCGAGGCCGCGAAAGTTAACACGACTCGATGCCGACAGTACAAGAAAACGCTCCCCTCAGTGCAGCTTCTCGCTGGCGTCGCTCTCGGCCGGCGTCAGGCCCTGGTCCAGTTCCTCCTCAGCGAGGGGGCGGCTGATGCGGTACGCGCCATCGAGCCAGGCACCCAGGTCGATGGTCTTGCACCTTTGCGAGCAGAACGGCCGCCAGCGTTGTGCCTCGGGCGCGGAAGGCAGCTCGTGCTTGCAGATGGGACAACGGGGCATCTCGGCCATGCATCCCCTCTACCATGCCCCTCCCGCGCATCAACCGCCCGTCCCCAGCGAGGGGGCACCCGTGATACCGTGCGCTCAGTGAGGCTCGCTGTCCTCTCATGCGCACTCCTAGCTGTTGCTAGCTGTCACGGCACGGCCGGGTGGTCGTCTCGATCAACGTCATCAGAGCTGGCACAGGCGGATCTGTCCGGGAGAGCAAAACGCGTGATCTTTCGTCTCGATAATGGTCTCGAAGTGGTGTTGGAGGAGAATCACGCGGCCCCGGTGGTGGCGTTCCAGGCCTGGGTCAAGGTCGGTTCCGCGGACGAGCCTCCTGAATTGGCCGGCATTGCGCATGTCTTCGAGCACATGCTGTTCAAGGGCACCAGCAAGCGCGGGGTGGGCCAGATCGCGCGCGAGGTGGAGGGCTCGGGGGGCGAGATCAACGCGTGGACCAGCCACGACGAGACGGTGTACCACCTGGTCCTAGCCAGCCACTTCTTCGACACCGGGTTGGACATCCTGGCCGACACCCTGCAAAACTCCAGCTTCGACGCGACCGAGTTCGAGCGCGAGCGCAACGTGGTCCTGGAGGAGGTCAAGCAGGGGCTTGACGACCCGGACCGCCAGGCGGGCCAGGGGCTGTTTCAGGCCGCCTTCGACGTTCATCCCTACGGGCGTCCCATCATCGGCACCGAGACCACGGTCCGTCGTTTGCGCCGCGACGATCTGCTGGCCTTTTTCTCCAAGTACTACGTCGCCAGCAACGTGACCTTGGTGGTGGTCGGTGACTTCCAGACCGACGCGGCTCGGGAGCGGATTCAGGCGGCGTTCGGCAAGATGCGCTCGGGTGTGCCCGTGTCCAGCCGCCCCCACCAGCCCGAGCAGGACGGGCTGCGCGCGGTGGTGATCGGGCGCGACGTGAAGGAGGCTCAGCTTCTGCTCGGCTTCCGCACGCCGGCCATCGGTCACGAGGACGTGGCGGCTTTGGACCTGCTGGCCGTGGCGCTGGGGCAGGGGGACAGCTCGCGCCTCAATTTGGAGGTCGTTCGCAATCGCCAACTCGTTACGAACGCCTCCTCCTACCTCTTCTCGGCGCGCGATCCGGGCATGCTGGTGGTCGGGGCCAACCTGCCCCCGGGACGCCTGGACGAGGCCTTGCGCGGGATGCTCGACGAGATCATGCGCCTGTCCCGAGAGGAAATCGGGCCCGAGGAGCTGGCCAAGGCGCGCACTATGTTGGAGAGCGACCGCGTCTACGACCGGGAAACCGTGCAGGGCTACGCGCGTAAGCTGGGGTTCTTCGCCGCCATAGCCGGCGATGTGGACTTCGAAGAACGCTACCTGGCCAGCCTGCAGAAACTCCGCGCCGCGGACCTGAAACGCGTGGCCGCCAAGTACCTGCGCATCGCCAATCTCACCGTGTTTGCACAGATACCCGAGCGGCGGATTGGCAAGCAGGCCGAGAAGGCGGAGAAGGTCCAGGCTCGCATCAAGACCATTGCGCTGGCGGCTGAGCAGCGGGCGGATGGCCGCCTCGCGCGCGCCTTCACCGCCACCCCCGACTCGGACCGGGTCGTGCGGCATGTCTTTCCGTCGGGGCTCAAGGTCCTGGTGTTGCGGGACACGTCGGTGCCCATCGTGGCCGTGCGTGCGACCTGGCTGGGCGGTCTACGCTACGAGGACGCTCGCAACAACGGCATCTCGAACATGTTAGCCGCCCTCCTTTCGCGCGGAACGAAGACCCGCACGGCCGAGCAGATCATGAAGGAAGTGGAGGGGATGGCTGGCTCGCTGTCGGGCTACTCGGGGCGCAACAGCCTGGGCCTGCAGGCCGAGTTCCTGTCGCGCTACTTCGAGCGTGGCTTCGACCTGATGGGGGATTGCCTGGTCAATGCCACATTCTCCGACGGCGAGCTGGAAAAGGAGCGACGCGTTGTCCTGGATGATGTTCGTTCCCAGGAGGACAACCTGGGTCAGGCTGCTTTCCGTCTGTTCCATTCCACACTGTGGAAGCAGCATCCCTATCGCCTGGATCCGCTCGGCACGGCGGAGTCTGTTGCGGCGCTCACGCGGCGCAAGCTCCTGCAGCACTTCCGCCGATACTACGACATCAGCAATCTGACCGTCGCCGTGGTGGGTGACGTCGACCCGGCGCGCGTCATCGCCAAGCTGTCCTCCCTGTTTGCGGGGGTGGACAAGCAGGCCGTGGACAAGCCGAAGATACAAGCCGAGACGCCCCTGGCCGAGCCCGCCCAGAACTTCAAGTTCCTGGCCAAGGAGCAAGCCCACATGGTCCTGGGCTTCCCCGGGGTCGCCTTCGGCAGCGCTGACCGCTTTCCGCTCGAGATTCTTGCCCATGTCTTGTCGGGGCAGGGCGGGCGCCTGTTTTCGGAGATCCGAGAGAAGCGGGCTTTGGCGTATCGCGTGAGTGCCTTCTCCTTGGAAGGCATCGACCCGGGGTACTTCGCCGTCTACGTGGCGACTGGACCCGAAAAGCTGGATGAGGCCGCCCGCAGCATTCGCGAGCAGTTGCAGGCCGTCATCGACAAGGGCATTTCGAAAGACGAATTGGTGCGCGCCCAGCGCTACCTCGTGGGAACCCACGCCATAGGCCTGCAGCGCAAGAGTGCCCTGGCCGCTGCCCTCGCTTTTCATGAATCTTACGGCCAGGGCTGGCGCGCGTACCGGCAGTACGGTGACAACATCATGAAGGTCACGGCTGCCGACGTGAGTCGCGTTGCGCGCAAGTACCTCGATCCCAACCGCGAGGTGTGCGCGGTCATCAAGCCTCCTGCCCAGACCCCGGGCGCCGCGCGAGCTGCCGCCCGGGCTGCAACGTCAGGTGCGGGACCGGTTTCCGCCTGGATCCCCGGTGGCGAGCCGGGCTCCGAGCGCTGAGACCGTTCTAATGCCCGGCCCCAAGGAGAACCCGCGCAACCTGCTGACGAGCCTCATCCTCGTCTTCCCGCTCTTCGTCATCTATCAAATCGGGGTCCTGTTCACCCTGCCCATGTTGAACGGGGCGGACTTCGTTACCGTCCTGTTGTTCCGGACACTCGGCCTCTCGTTGCGCGGCTATCTCGCGGTCTTGGGCGCGGTCGTGGCCCTGTTCGCGCTGACCGTTGTCCTTCTGCGGCGTCGGCAGTCGTTCAATCGCGGCGTCCTTCTGCCCGTCCTTCTCGAAAGCACCGTGTGGGCGGTGACGATGGGCTCGCTCATTGTCCTCATCATGACCAAGTTGCTGGGCTTCTCGCCCGGCTTGGCTGCGGGGATCGAAGGGCAGGGGCTGCTGACCCGCCTGGTCATGTCCCTGGGCGCGGGTGTCTACGAAGAGACAGTCTTCCGACTGGGGCTGCTCACGGGGCTGGGCCTGCTCTTCGAACGTGTCTTTCGCATGGTGCACTGGGCTGCCTTGCTCGCGGCCCTTCTGATCTCATCGGCCCTGTTCTCAGCCGTTCACCACTTGCCGCCCTATGGCGATCCCTTCGCTATCGAGCCGTTCACCTTCCGCCTTCTGGCAGGCCTCTTCTTCGGCGCCCTGTACAAGTGGCGCGGATTCGCGGTAGCCGTCTACACCCACGCCTTTTACGACATCTTCGTGCTCGTCGTTCGGTAGTCGCGACGAGCACGGAGGCGCGTACTCGGCCTCTCAGCGGCGCTTCTTTGCCGCCTTCTTGACGGCAGGCTTCGCGGCGGGCTTCTTGGGCTTGGCCTTGGGGGCGGGCTTCGCGGCAGCCTTCTTGGGACTGGCGGCCTTCTCCTTGGAGCTGGCCCGATCTGCCTTGGCCTGGGGCTTGGCAGGCGCAGCCTTGGCTGGCGCCGGAATCGTCTTGGGGGCGGATGTCGCCGCCTTCACGGCCTTGGTCGGGGCCGCCACGGGCGGCGCCTTGGGGGCCTTGCTGGGCTTGGGGGGAGGCGGCACCGAGGGCAGCCCGTCATCCTCAGCCGCCAACGGCGAGCCGGGGATGTCCTTGCGGTTGTGCACCAGAATCCGGCGGGCATCAGCGAAGGTGACCTCGACCTTGCTCTCGGAGACGATCTCCGAGATGAAACCCTTGCCGAACTTGGGGTGGGAGACGATCTGGTTCTCCCGATAACACTCACGGAATTCGTAGGACTTGGGGTCCTTCTCGTGGTGCTTCGCGAAGAACTCCTCCCATGTGGGCTTCTTCAGAAGGGCGCGTTTGCGCGCCGCAACAGGTTCGGGGATGTCATCCTCAGCCTCGCCACGAGGCTTCCGGTACGAATGCACGTCCCCGCAGGGATTGCATTGGACGCGGCGAATCTCATCCTCGTACTTGGAGATGACGACGTGGGTCGTATCGGCCTTGCACTTGGGGCAATAAGCCTCTACGTCAGACCCAACTTCGTCGACCTCATCTTCAAACATGAAGTCCATGTTCTAAGCCCCAGATTCGCAACAGATTCGGCTAGTAACACAGGTGCCTTCGACCTGCAACAAAACATCCTCTCTTGTGTTGCGACGCGCCAGGAAAAGTGGCGCGGCGCTCTGCCCTTGTTCTTCAGAATTCATGATGAAGAACAGTGGCTTAGGACTGTGAATGGCATGGAAAGGGTGAACAGGCGGCAAAGTGACGGGGCGGACCGTTCGGAATGGCATTGGCGGCAACCAGCGGTGTAGAAACGCCAGCCGAAGGCTACTGAATGCGCTATTTCGACGCCCGTATCATCGAGAACCGTCCCCTGGGCGGGGGCTATTTCGTGCTGCGTCTGGGCGGTTGTGACGCCCTGGCGGGCAGCCAACCGGGCCAGTTTGTAATGCTTCGCGGCGACTGGGGACGCGACCCGCTGCTTCCTCGGCCGCTCTCATTGTTGTCTGCGTCAAGTGATGGCCGCGCGGATCTTCTCATCAAGGCGGTGGGCAGAGGCACGGGCTTGCTGGAGCGCTCCTCGCCCGGGTCACGGGTCTCGGTCCTGGGCCCTCTTGGCAATAGCTTCCCTGGACCCTCGGAGGAGTCCGTTGACCTGCTGGTTGCCGGCGGCGTCGGTCTGGCTCCGCTCTACATGCAGTCCGAGGTGGCCGCGCGCTCGGGTCTGGTGACTCGCTGCGAGATGCTGTACGGCGGGCGCACCTCACGCGACCTGGTTCTTTTGGGCGAGATGCGAAGTCTGTCCCTGGCGCTGCACCTCGCGACCGAAGATGGATCCTTGGGACGGCGCGGCCGGGTTACCGCCGAACTGGAGGCTCGCATCGACCATCACCGGACTGCCGATGCGTCGAGGCGCTTGCGCGTCATGGCCTGCGGACCGCGCGAGATGCTGTGGGCGGTTGGGCGGATTGCCGAACGGGCGGGCATTGAGGCGTTTCTTTCCCTGGAGGAGCAGATGGCCTGCGGCTTGGGGGTGTGTCTGGGATGTGCCACGCCGGCCCGTTCCCGCCCCTACCGCTACGTGTGCAAGGACGGGCCCGTGTTCCTTGCCTCCGAGGTGATGCCCCATGCGCCCGTGCCCGAGGGAGGTTCATCGTGAGTCCCATCTTCGAAACCTCCTCGGACCGCCCTCGCCCTGACTTGGCCTCGACCTGCGGGGGCATCTCGTTTGCCAACCCCGTGCTCACCGCTTCGGGCACCTTCGGCTACGGAAAGGAGTTCGAGGGGCTGCTCTCGTTGCCGGCGTTGGGCGGGTTGGTGACCAAGGGTATCTCCCCGCAGCCACGCTTCGGGAATCCGGTGCCGCGCATCTGCGAGACCGCCGCCGGCATGCTCAATTCGATCGGCCTAGAGAACGTCGGGGTGGAGGCCTTCGCCACGGACAAGCTGCCCTACTTGCGCACGTGCGGAACGCGGGTTCTGGTGAACTTTTTCGGAACCACCTTCGACGACTACGTGGACTGTGGGGCCCGTCTGGCGGGGCTGGAGGGCGTGGACGGGCTGGAGATGAACGTCTCGTGTCCCAACGTGAAGGCGGGCGGCATCGAGTTCGGCCGTGATCCGCGCGTGCTTGGCGAGTTGGTCAAGGCATGCCGAGATGTCATCAAGAAGCCGCTCTGGGTCAAGCTGACGCCCAACACCTCGGATGTGGTTGCCCTGGCGCGTGCCTGCGCCGACAACGGTGCGGACGCGGTGTCTCTCATCAACACGCTCACCGGAATGGCCATCGACGCGCGCACCAGGCGCCCCAAGTTGGCCACCGTCTTCGGCGGGCTCTCCGGTCCTGCCATCAAGCCCGTCGCGCTGCGCATGGTGTACCAGGTCCATCGAGCCGGTCTCGGCCTGCCAATTTGTGGTATCGGCGGCATCCAGAACGGCGTGGACGCGGTCGAGTTCCTGCTGGCGGGCGCCAGTGTGGTGCAGGTCGGTACCCAGAGCTTCGTCGATCCCGCGTCGGCGGAGCGCATTGTCCGTGAGATCGGCGACTACTGCCTGGCCCAAGGGGTTTCCCACGTGCAGGAGCTGGTTGGGGCGTTGCGTACGTAGCCGGTTACTCAGAATTCGCTGACCCGAAATACACAAGAAATCCAGGAGCGCTAGCTTTGTTCGAGAAGGACCTGAAGTCGATCAGGATTGCAGCCAAAGCCAACCCCCTCTAGTCTGCTGACACGGTAAGCCCATGAAGAAAATCGAAGCCATCATCAAGCCTTTCAAGCTCGACGACGTGAAGGACAGACTGCGTGAGATCGGCGTGCAGGGCATGACCGTCTCCGAGGTCAAAGGGTTTGGTCGAACCGGCGGTAAGAAAGAGGTCTACCGGGGGTCGGCCTACGTCGTGGACTTCGTTCCCAAGGTCCGCGTTCAGATCGTGGTCAAGGACGAGATGGTCAAGGACGTGGTCGAGGCCCTGATGTCGGTGGCCCGCACCGGGCACATCGGAGACGGAAAGATTTTCGTCCTGCCGGTGGAGGAGGTCATTCGCATTCGCACGGGCGAGCGGGGCGAAGACGCCCTGTAGGCGTTTGTGGCCGCCGGGGACGCGCTCCCTGTCCCAAGCTCGAAACCCGTTGCACCCGGACGGAGGGATAGCCTAGAGTTTTGGTCGTCCTGGCTGTCGGCGTCATCTGTATGTCCAGTCTTTCATTCGGAGATCGGATCGTGCGGTCCGCCTGGCGCGCGGCGCCGCAGCGGACGCTGTCGACCGTGATTGGGTGGGGATCCAAGCGTCGCTTGCCGCGCGCGTTGCGTCGCTCGGTCCTGGCACGCTTCGCCGCGATCTATGGGATCGACGTGGGCGAGGCTGAGCGAGACCTTCCGGACTACGAAAGCCTGCAGGATTTCTTCACCAGGCGGCTGCGTGCCGGGCTTCGCCCCATCGACGCGGCAGCGGATTCCGTCGTCGCCCCGTCGGACGGCGTCGTATGCGATACGGGGCTGGTCACCCAAGGAAAGCTTCTGGAGGCCAAGGGCGCCGCCTTCACTTTGGCAGACTTGCTGGCAGATCCCGATTTGGCCTCTCGGTTGAACGGCGGCAGCTTCCTAGTGACCTACCTTTCGCCCCGCGATTACCACCGCGTCCACTCACCGGTGGCCGGTCGCGTTACCAGTTGGACACATATACCGGGCAAGCTGTTTCCGGTGGGAAGCGGCAGCGTGGCCCGCGAGCCCGGGCTTTTCGCCCGCAACGAGCGGTTCGTCACGGTGATCGAGGGGCCAGCCGGTCTGACCGCGCTGGTGATGGTCGCCGCGGTGGGGGTGGGGCATATCACGGCCAGCTACGATTCGGAGGTCGCCACGCACAGCAAGGGCTTTGGCGCCGCGGGCGTCCGACGCAAGTGCCTGCCGGAGCCGATCGCCATCGAGCGGGGGGGAGAGCTTGGCATTTTCAATCTCGGCTCGACCACGATCGCGGTCTTTCAGCCGGGACGCGTTGCTCTCAATTCGCTCCCGTGCGACGTGCCGCTTAGAATGGGCGAACGGGTCGGGCACATAACTGCGCTCGGGACCGACAAGGCCACATGACGAAAGACGGCGAAGCCACCCCGCCACCCGCCCTGGATGGGGCGGACCGGAGCGAAGGTCCGGCCCTCGATGAGGGCGCGGGCGCGATGGCCACGGTCGCCCACAGGGATCAGACGCTCAAGTGGATCATCTCGGACCTGATGCCCGGGGCTGAGCCGGGCGCACAGGCGGGCCTGGTTCCGCAGGTGAGCGAGTCGATCCAGATCGACATCTCGCTGACGCCGCTGCCTGCCGCATCTGGTGTGTCGCCGGAAGGCGTCACCCCGGCCGAGCCCGCCTCGCCGGACGCCGTGACCTCGGCCGAACTGCTGCTCGATGGACCCACCGATCCTGGCGGGGACGTCGTGGGTGGACTGCCAGACGCTCCTCTGTTCGCTCCGGCAACCACCGACGTTACGGATGACGATCTGATGATGATGGACGGGGCCGATACGCCCCCACCGGAGCCTCTGGCGCCACAGCCTCTGGCACCACAGCCTCCGCCGGTTGCGCCTGCGCTTCAGCCCGCGTCTTCGCCCGCTCGGCCCTCTGCGCAGGCTGCGCCCCCAGCCCCCCCGCCCCCGCCGCGAACGCCAAATGGCGCGAGCTGTGCGTCGGCGGGCGTCGGGCCTGGTGAGGTCGCGGAGCCTGCCCCCGCCCCGGCACCGCCAACCCCCGAAGCCCTGTCGCGTCGTACCCTTTCCAAGAGGCTGAGACCGTGGTTCGAGGAGGTCTTCGACGAGGACTACCTGCGGACGCTGCCGTTCATGACGGCCGAGCAGACGCTTCGCGAGGTGGCTTTCATCAAGGAAGCGTTGAATCCACCCGAGGGAGCCGAAATCCTGGACGTGGCGTGTGGCTATGGACGGCACGCCATCGAGCTGGGCCAACAGGGGCTTCGCATCACCGGCGTTGACCTGTCCCTCCCACTGCTCATTCGGGCCGCTGATGAGGCCCAGCGACGCAATCTGCCCATAAACTTTCTGCACACAGATATGCGCGAGATGGATTTTGACGCGCAGTTTGATGGTGCCTATTGCGTTTTGTCATCGTTCGGGTACTTCGACGAGGACGCCAACTTCAAGGTGGCTGCCGCCATGGCCCGTGCTCTCAAGCCGGGGGCGCGTTTGATCATCGACACCCTCAACCGCGATTACATCGTGGCTGACCTGCCGACGCGCGTGTGGTGGGAAGGGGATGGCTGCGTGGTCCTCGAGGAAGTGGACTTCAACTTCCACACCAGCCGCATCTCGAGTCGGCGCTCCGTGGTATTTGCCGATGGCCGCCAAGCGGAACAGGAGATCTCGATCCGCGCCTACAGCTTGCATGAACTCGGGCGCCTGATGCAGAAGGCCGGACTCCGCGTCATCGACGTCTCAGGCAGCCTGTCCAATCGGGGAGAGTTCTTTGGTGCCGCGTCGCGCAGCATCGTGATCGTCTGCGAGCGACCGGCCGGCTGATCCGCGACGCATGTTTTGCGCTTCCAGAGGGTGCGGTCCTGCACCCATTTCACGCAAAAACGAGCACTGCGTGAAACCCTGCCGGAAACCGAACATCAAAGCCTACAGGGAAATTGGACGCCGGCCAGGAATATTCCGGTATCCACATCGGTAGTGGTGTAGTAGGCAGACGTTTTTCTTGTTTCTCAGCGATGGAAGTACCCATGAACCGCACAGCAGCAAAGACCAAGTCGGCACGGAGGCAGAGGCCCGGCGCTGAACTGCGCAAGCCCAAGACGGGGCGTCGTGGCCGGCGGGCCAGCGCCGAGGAGCCGAAGGTCCTTTCGCGGCCGGCCAATGATACGGGGCTGGGCGTGGATCTGCCCGAACCCGAGGCCGCCTTCAACCCGGCGATAGAGGCCCCGTTCGAGGCTCCCATGGAGGACATCCCTGCGGAGTTGGAGACGCTGGCTGGCGGTGACGACGCGGGCGAGGCGGACGACGTAGAGCCGGAGCTGGAGGCGTCCGCCGAAGAGGCACCGGATGGTGACGACGATGAGGACGGCGAGTCGGACGAGGAAGAGGCCGTCGAGACGTCCGCCGTCCCCGACGCGAAGAAGGTCGAGGAGCCTCAGAGCTTCTTGTCGATGTACTTCCGGGATATGGCTGAGCTCGATGTGCTGCGGCCGGAGCAGGAGTTCGAGACGGCTCGGCACATCGAAGATCTGGAGCTCGACCTGTGGCGAGCCGTTCTTGGGTTTGTGCCTTGGGCGGCACACGTCGCCGACACGGTGGAAGCGGCGGTGGGGCAGCCAGTTGCGGAGTTCAAGCCGTATCGCTTGCAGGCCGAACGGACCGGCACGCGTCCGAGCGCGGCACTGCGGAAGAAGTTCGAGAAGCTGGTGGACGCGCTGGCCGCACGCCTCAAGGAACTCGACATCGACCGCGTTTTCGTCGATGCGGCGTTGGCGGAAATGCATCGGCTCGACGGCGCGGCCCGCATGGGGCGGCCGGTGGAAGGGCTGGCCTTCCCAACCAACACGAAGGCCTTCCGTGCCTTCGTGCATGCGACCACAGGCAGGGCGGGGATCGTCAAGCGTGCCAAGAACGAGTTCGTCAAAGCCAATCTTCGCCTCGTCGTCTCAATCGCCCGTCGTTTCAACCACGGCCGGCTGCCTCTGCCTGACTTGATTCAGGAGGGCAACATCGGCCTCATGAAGGCCGTGGAGCGTTACGACTACCGGCGTGGTTTCCGGTTCTCCACCTACGCGAGTTGGTGGATCCGTCACGCCATCAGTCGTGCCTTGGCCGACAAGGGACGGGCGGTGCGCCTCCCCGTGCACATGATCGACGCCTATCACCGCATCGCCAAGTCCGAGAGAGAGTTGCAGTCCAAGCTGGAGCGGCCGGCCACCACCGAGGAGATCGCGTCGGTGACTGGGATCGAAGCCGAGAAGCTGGAAAAGATGCGCACCTTCTTGGCCGACAACCCGGTTTCGCTCGATCGTTCGCTGTCCGACGACGACGGCCGCCGGCTTATCGACGTGCTGGTCGACCCCAACGAGGCGCCGAGCCCTCCAGAACAGATGATGTCGAGCGAGACCCAGCGCGAGATGCTCAAGCTGCTGGGCGGGCTCAAGCCCATCGAGGCAGACATCCTGCGCAAGCGCTTCGGGTTGGTGAACGATCGCGAGCGCACGTTGAAAGAGATTGGCGACGAGTACCGCCTGTCCAGAGAGCGGGTGCGCCAACTCCAGGAACAGGCGCTGGGCAAGATGCGCAAGGCCATGGCCAAGCGCGAGATGCTCTAGGGCACCGAATGGCTTGAACCGGTCGCGTAAACGCGGATCTGCGTCGCATCCCTTCGTTGCTCGTCGGTCAAATACGTCGAGTATTCTCCCTCCTCGCGCCTCGGGCTGCTCGCATCTCCGCGCTTTCGCTCGGTCTTCAAACCGTTCGGTGCTCTAGGAGCTGGTTGCGCGTAGGCTCCGGCGTCGCCAGGCGGGCGGGGCCGGAACGTCTGTTTCGTTGCTCGTAGGTCGAATAATCGCGCCCGGCCCGGCCGCGCTCCGCGACGCTCCGGCCGCGCAGTCGTGCTCGGGACGCAACGCCCGGGCCGGCGTGGCGAAAACCGGATGTGCTCCTGGCCGTCTGGGTTTCGTCGCTGGCCTGCGGAATCGCGGGTGCGGTCCTCCTGTCTCCTGCGCTGGCCGTTGGGTTAGCGGCGGCCGGATTGGGGCTGGCAGCGTGGCAGGGGCGGCGGCGCCGTTGGGCCTTGACCGTCGCCGGGTTGGCGCTGGTGGTCGGCGTGGTGCTGGGCAGGCGCGAGCTTGTCGCCTGCGAGGAAGGAAGCCCACGGGTGCCGGAAGACAGGCCGGTGCTCGTGGAAGGCGAGGTCGTGCGCGGGCCCGAGATCCTCGATCCCCGAGATCCGCCGCCCGGCAACCCGGCTGCAGGAGAAAGGGTGGGGCAGTGCAGGGCGAGGCTGGTCGTGCGCACGGCGGCCATCGATGGGGTCGGCTGCGGGGCGAGCGTCTGGGTCTCGGTCTCGCGTGGCGTACCTGACGTTGCTCCGGGTGACCGCGTCTCCTTCACCGCGCGGCTGTTCGTCCCTCGGGGCCTGGCCAACCCCGGGTTGCCGGACGCCAGATTGGCGGCCCGAGTCCAGGGCATGGACTACTTCGCCCCCCTGCGGGCGGCAAGCGATGTCCACCGTGTCGAGGCGCCGCTGCGATGGTCAGCCATTCCGCGCCGACTGGCCTTTCTGCTTCGTCGAGCCATGGCCCGCGCCGTAGATGCGCAGCTAGACAAGGCGCCGGCCGCCTTTGTGCGCACCATGGTGCTGGGCGAGCGCACGGGCGTGCCAGAGCAGGTGGAGGATGGCTTTCGTGCGGCGGGGGCGACGCACGCGCTCTCCGTCTCGGGGCTGCACCTGGCGGTGGTTGCCGCCCTGGTGTTCGGGGCGTTGCGCTGGCTGGCCTCCTTGGTCCCGTCGTGGGCCTTGTGGGTGAATGCCAACGCGGTCGCGGCCGCGTTGTCGATTCCAGCCGTGGTGCTGTACACGCTGCTCACGGGCGAGGCGCTGGCCACCTGGCGTTCCGCCCTCATGTCGCTGGTGCTGCTTGGCGCGATTATCGTGAATCGCCCATTTTCGCTCTCGGCGAGCGTGGGCTTGGCGGCCCTGGTCCTGCTTGTCCACTCCCCGCTGTCCATCACCGATGTCTCATTTCAGCTCTCATTTGCCTCCGTGGTGGCGCTGGGGCTCTTTGCGCGGGGGCTGGCTCCGAAGGCAGCCGGGCGTGCGGACGGTCGCGTTCGCCGCGCGTGGGTTTGGCTGGGGCGTTCCTTGTCGGCGAGTTTTGCGGCGAGCCTGATCACCGCGCCCTTCGTGGCGCATCACTTTGGCGAGATCACTCCCGCCGCGCCCGTGGGCAACTTGGCCTTGGTCCCTCTCGTCGAGCTGGCTGTGCTGCCGTGTGGTCTGCTGGGGGCTTCGTTGGGACTCTTTCACCCGTGGGCGGCGGCCGTGCCCTTGTGGATCGCGGGGCAGGCCTCGCGCCTTGCCCTGGCCGTGGCTGAGGGCTTTCGTCGAGCGGCTCCGGTGATCTTGGTTCGCCTCCCGAACCTGCTGGAGACCGCGCTGCTGGTGGCGAGCGCGGCTTGTCTGCTTTGGGCTCTGCACGGCAGCTGTCGTCGCCGACGATGGCTGGCGGCCGCCTTGGCCTTGGCGTTGGGCGCGGGCACGAGCCTTGCCATCCGCGAGATCGGTCGACGACTGGATCCAAACCTGCGCGTGACCTTCATCGACGTGGGGCAGGGGGACGCGGCGCTCGTCGAAGGCCCGGGCGGCTTCGTGGCCTTGATCGACGGCGGGGGCCGCTACGACAACTCGTTCGACACCGGCGCGCGCGTGGTCGAGCCGCTGCTGCGCGCGCGCGGCATCAGTCGCTTGGACCTGGTCATCTTGTCCCACCCGCACCCGGATCACCTCAACGGACTCTTGCGCGTGTTGGACCGCTTCCCGGTGGGCACGCTGTGGACGAGCGGCGATACGGGCCAGAATCCGCTCTACGCCCAGTTGCTCGAGCGCGCCCGTGCACATGGGGTTGCCACGCCGGTCCCCTCCGGTTTTGCGACACCGAAGGGTCTGCACGTCGTGCCGGGGGGGCCCTGGCTGGGCGACAGCATCGGGCCGCCGCCGGGATTGAGCACCAACGACGCCTCGTTGGTGGTGCGCCTGAACTACGCAGAAAGGTCCGTGCTGTTCCCAGGGGACATCGAGGCTGACGGTGAGGCCGAGTTGATCGGACGTGCGGAGCTGGGGCTCGCGGTTCGCAGCGATGTCCTCAAGGTCCCGCACCACGGGAGCCGCAAGTCATCGACACAGGACTTCATCCGGGCCGTTTCTCCTCGGCTGGCCGTCATCAGCGTGGGCCTGTACAACGGGTTCCATCTGCCCAGCCCGGCGGTTCTTGCGCGCTACGAGGAGCGTCGGATCCGTCTTCTTCGCACGGACCTGGCCGGCGCGATCACGGTGATCATCGACGAGAGTGGGCGCATCCTCACAACTTGCGCCCGGGGCTGCCGATGACGGGGCATGCGCGTCCAAGCCTGTCTGAGCGTTTTCGGAGCTGTGGTCCTGTTCGCGGCGTGCGCTCATGCGCCTCGCCGCTTTCACCCCAAGGCCGTCGAACACCAATCCCATGGTGCTCAATCGCTCGCGCGGGGCGAGATCGATCGGGCCGCGGGGCAATTCTCATTGGCCCTCGAGTACGAGCCCCGAATGGCCGAGGCGCGCAACGGACTTGGATTGGTGGCTCGAGCGCGCGGAGACAAGGACCGGGCTGAATCCGAGTTCCGGGCCGCTCTGGCCTTGAACGAAGAGTTGGCTGAAGCACGCCTCAACCTGGGGTGGCTCTTTCTGGAACGAGACGACGTCGAGGACGCGCTGGTCGAATTCCGGGCGGCCCTGGCCATCGATCCGGGATTTGGCATGGCTCGTTTGGCCGCGGGGGAGGCCTTGATTCGCCTGGGACGCCTGGATGAGGCGCGGTGGGATCTGACGAAACTCTGCGAGGTCGAGCCGCAGCAGGCGGCCGCGCACGCGGCGCTCGCCTTGGTCCTGGCCCGTCTGGGACGTATCGCCCTGGCCGAGACCGCGGCACGCAAAGCCCTCTCGATTGATCCTCAGCTGCCGGCCGCGCACCGCGCGCGGGCCGAGATCCTGCGGAACCAAGGCGACTTCGCGGGGGCGGCCGAGCTCCTTCGAGCGGTCCTGCGTGTGCAGCCCACGTCGGTCGACGATCGTCTGAGTCTGGCGACCGTTCTGGTGGCGAACGGCGATGCTGACGGGGCCTTGCGTGAGACCGAGGGGCTGGAGCAGGCCGCGCCGCGCCGGCCGGAGGTGCCCTTCGTGCGCGCCTTCACCTGTGTTCGTGCCGAGCGGCCCGAGGAGGCGATCGCGGCCGCCCAGCGCGCGCTGGACCTGAGGCCCCACTATCCCGAGGCGCGCCTGGTACTCGCCGAGGCCCTCTTGCGTGTGGGCCGCACCGCACAGGGGCGACGCGAGCTGAAGACCTTCGTCAGCGAAGCGCCGCCCAGCATGGCCAGGGAACGACAGCTCGCCGAGTCCTTCTTGCGGCAGGACCCACTGTAGGGACTACTCGTCGAAGAGCACGTCGTCTGAGACGTCGGTGACTTCCTGACGGGCCCCCGAGAGATCCGCGGTCGTCTTGCGCAGACGCTGCCCCAAGACCTGCACGAAGGCCCACAGCAGCTTCACCGAGAGGCGCGGCTCGTTGCGGATGATGTCGTTGAAGTCGCGCCGGCGCAGCACGAGGGCCCGCGTCCTCTCCTCGGCGGTGGCGGAAAGCGAGCGCGGGCCTTTGTCCACCAGGGCCATCTCGCCGAGGTGCGCCCCGGGACCGAGGTTGGTGATGAACGTGCCTTCCTTGTGTAGCCGCAGCTTGCCCTTGAGCAGGATGTACAGCTCGTGACCCGGTTCACCCTCGCGAATGACTTCGTCTCCCGCCGCGTAGTCAGTCACCTGGGTCACGGACAGAATGCGCAGGATCTCCTTGTAGGTCAGGTGCCGGAAGAGCGGCATCTGCTTGAGGACCTCGACCTTGCGGTTCAGCTCGTGCGTGCGCGCGCCCGCGGGATCGGTTGCGTCCGTATGGATCCGCAGCACGACGGCCGTGATGTTGTCCTGCCCGCCACCGCGATTGGCGTGATCGATCAGCTTCTGAGGAATGGCCGTGACGTGGTCGGTGCTGAGGAACTGGGCGACATCTTTCTCTTCCAGATGGCTGTGCAGGCCGTCCGAACAGAGGAGAAACTGGTCGCCGGGCAGTATTTCTAAATCGATGGTGTCGACCTGAACGGTCTCGTAGACGCCCAAGGCACGCGTGACGGCGTTCTTGTAGGAGGCGTACGGCGAGTTGGCGAGGGTCTCGCGGGTGACCTTTCCGTGTCGGATCAGCTCGTTGACCAGCGAGTGGTCCTCCGTGAGCTGGACCGTCTCGCCTTGGCGGACCATGTAGACGCGGCTGTCACCCACGTGGGCGATGAAGCCCCTTTCGCCCAGGAGCAGCAGAGCCGAGAGGGTGGTCCCCATGCCCCGCTTGTCAGGCTCATTCTGGCCGCGCTCGAAGATGGCCAGACCCGCCATCTGGACAGCGTGTTCGAGCACCGCGAGGACATCTTGTGTCGTGACGCCCTCCTGACGGCGCACGTAGGCGTCCAGCAGGTCGCGACGCGCCTCGACGGCGTTGCGGAACTCGGTCACCGCGATCTGCGAAGCGACTTCGCCCGACGCATGACCACCCATGCCATCCGCGACCACGAATAGGGACAGCCGCCTGTCGACCAGGAAGTTGTCCTCGTTGTGCTCGCGCTTGCGACCGACGTCGCTGGCTGCCCAGAAGCTCAGCTCCATGGTGTTCACGGTGCGGCGCACGCGTCGCCGACTGAACGGTAACTAACACCTCGGCCCGGGCCCATCAAGCTTTTGCACTTTTGCATGCACGACGCGAACGAGTCTTGACAGACACACCGCGGTTGCTACAAATGGGCACCTCGCTTCGGCCACCCGGGGCGAGACAAACAGCACTCGGGGATCGTCTAACGGCAGGACGCCAGACTCTGGATCTGGCTATCAAGGTTCGAATCCTTGTCCCCGAACCACCTTCAGTGAGAATTCAGAGCAGTACCGGCCCCATGGTCTAGCGGTTAGGACGGCGCCCTCTCACGGCGCAATCTCGGGTTCGATTCCCGATGGGGTCACAAATCTTGTTCTGTCGGTCGGAGTCGCGACGTGTCGACGCGAACATGGTGGGGCGTGCGCCCGGTACTTTATCGGCGTTGAGGCTGTCGAGGTGCGGTTCGAGTCATGTGGGATCGACGCCCCAGATGAAGCTGGGCTTCGCAAGCAGTGCCGTCAGCATCAGGCACGAGAGTGTCAACGCCCGCACAGCTCGTGCGCTGAATGTGGCGCAGCCAGGCGTCGCCATCGTCCGCTTGCATAGTGGGCACGGCCGGGAAAGAGAAGCTGGGCGCCCTGTCGAGAGAAGACGGGGCGATTCGGGAATTCAACTCATGATGGCCTTCTCGGAATTGCACACGCGGCAGAGTGTCTGGAGCTGGTCGAAATCCGAGGCGCCGCCCCAGTAGGCCGGGGCGATTCGGTCGACCTGTGAGTCTCGGGTGATGCCGCAGCGGCAACAGCATTCGCGATCCGCCGCAACCCTGGAACACGTCGCCATTGACGTGCGGCCGCAAGTCCACTACGAAAGGCCATTCCATTGGCACGCCCCTGTGGGGGTTTTGCGTCACAAAGGCCGCACATGAAGACAATTACCGAGTTTTCCGGAATCCTGCTGCAGCGGGCGGCAGAGGCGCAGCGCGCTTTCCGGGCAGCCAACCCGCAGCCCACGACCACCGAGAGCCAGGCTTCCGAGGCGAAGCCTGAGGCGTCCGTCGAAGGGGACGCCACTGCCGCGCCTGAGGGCGAGGCAGGGGAGCCAGCGGGCGAGGTTGCTCAGCCGGAGGGCGAGGCTGGGGAGTCGGCGACGTCGGCCCCCGATGCGTCGGCGGCCGAGTCTGCCGAGGCCGCGCCGGTCGAGGCTGCCCCTGAGGAACTCGGCAAGGGGCCGGAGGCGGAGGCCGTCGGTGCGGCCATGGGTATGGAGAGTGATCGTCTGGCCCGGTTGATGGAGGCCTTGGCGGTCGCAGGCAAGCGCGTCTCTGGCGTTCGTCTCGTGCGCGTCCTGGCGTGCAGCGAGAATGAGCAGCCGCCCTCGGGCGTGCAGAAGAAGGGTGACTTCTACTACGCCATCGACATGCGGC
>JAEXQJ010000145.1 GCA_023438785.1 Pseudomonadota bacterium | reverse complement strand
CGGCCGCCGGACGCGTTCAGGCCTCTGGCCGTCTGGACGCCACGTTGGAAAAGCCGGTCGAGGTGGAAACCACTTCGGTCGGCTTTTTCGTATTCACACGGCCTCGCTGCTCGGCGTGGATTCGAGGGGTGCTCTGGTTGCGGACGGAATGGGGGCGGGTTGATACACTGAAGACGCATGCTGACGCGGGCTCCACGGGGAAGACTGCTCACCAAGCTGCTGGTGGCGGTGCTCTTGCCCGCGGTGGGCACACTGGTGCTGTTCGGCTTCCTGGCCCATGAAGTGGCACGGCGATCGCTGGAAGACGAAATGGGCGAACGATTGGCCACCGCCGCCGCGGGAGTGGCCATGCTCATCCTGCCCGAGCAATTGGCGGCCATCGGTTCCGGCGATGAAGACTCCAACACCTACGCCAATCTGACGCGTCGGATCTCGCAGGCGCGTGACCGCCTGGGCGTGCGGCGGGTTGCCCTGGTGGCCCGCGACCTGACCGGACGCGGCGACACCGACGGCCTGGTTGCCCTGGGCGCGCCGGCCCATGAGCTGGGCGCGGACCAGGTGGAACTGGAGCGGGCCGCCGCAGGCACCCCGAGCGCTTCGCCCCTATTCTGGGGTCGCGACGGCCGAGCCTACAAGCGGGCCTACGCTCGAGTGGGCGGGCCCGAGGCGACGGGGTTCGTGGTCGTGGAAGGCAGCGCGCAGTATTTTTCGCGCCTGGCTGCTTTCCGACGGTGGCTGGTCATGGGCGGGGCGTTCAGTCTAGGGCTGATCGTCCTGCTGGCCGTCTTCCTGTCTGGACGGATGACCGGGCCGCTGGGCCGCCTCGCGCGGGCGGCCGAGCGCATCGGGCGAGGCGATCTGTCGGGGCCGGTCTCCGTGGAAACGCGCGACGAAATCGGTTATTTGGCGGCCCGTTTGGACGAGATGCGGGCGGCCCTGCAGGCGCGTGATGAGCGCATGCAGATGATGCTCGCGGGGATCGCTCACGAGGTGCGGAACCCGCTGGGCGGTCTGGAGCTCTACGCGGGGCTGCTGCGCGAGGGACTGGCGGACCAGCCCGAGCGACTGGCCGAGGTGGCACGCGTGGATCGGGAACTGGGCTACCTCAAGAACGTGGTCTCCGAGTTTCTCGAGTTCGCGCGGCGTCCGGTGCCGGTTGTGGAGCCCGTGCGAGCCCGGGCGTTGCTGGCCGAGGTGGCGGAGATCTGCGGTCCGGCCGCGGGCCCAGAGGTGACGGTCGACGCATCCGCGGATCTGGTGGCCCAGGCTGACCGCGGGCAGCTACGCCGGGCCATCCTCAATTTGGCCAAGAACGCGACCGCGGCCGCGGGACCGGGCGGCAAGGTGGTGCTGGCCGCTCGCGCCTCGGCCAGCGGTGGCCGCGTCGAGTGGGAGGTGCGCGACAGCGGCCCAGGCGTCTCCGAGGCCATTCGGCCGAAGATCTTCACGCCTTTCTTCACCACGCGCGAGAAGGGCACTGGGCTGGGCCTGGCCTTTGTGCAGGAGATCGCCCGCGACCATGGGGCCGAGGTCACGGTCGACCGGGCGGGCGAAGGCGGCGCGCTTTTCCGTTTCTCCACCCCGGCGGGCGGTCGGGCATAGTATCCGGCGATGGCGCGCATCCTCATCGTCGACGACAACGAAACCATGCGAGAGGGCATGGCCACCACCGTGCGTCGCATGGGCCACGAGGTGCTGGCGGCTGGCTCGGGTGCAGAGGCGCTGGGCCTCATGCGCAGAGCCGGGGCTGACTTCGTGATCACCGATCTCAAGATGGACGGCGTGGGCGGGCTCGAGGTCCTCGACGGGGTCAAGCGCATCGACCCGGGTTGTCCGACTTTGATTGTGACGGCCTTCGGCACGGTGGAGACGGCCGTGGAGGCCATGCGACTGGGCGCCATGGATTTTTTGCAGAAGCCATTCGCCACTGAGGTGCTCCGCCTGAAGGTCGAGCGGGCCCTGGAGATGCGGCGCGAGAGGCTGGCGCGGCAACGGGCCGAGGCCGAAGTCGAGGTCCTGCGCGCCGATGCGGCCGCGCCCTACGGCCTGGGCGACATGGTGGGGCATTCGCCGCTCATGAGGGCTCTGTTTGAGTCCATCGAGAAGGTGGCCGCGGCTGACGTGGCGGTGCACATCTCGGGAGAATCGGGGACGGGCAAGGAGCTGGTGGCACGCGCCATCCACACCCGCTCGCGGCGGGCCACGGGCCCCTTCGTAAAGGTCAACTGCGGGGCGCTCACCGAGACGTTGCTGGAATCCGAGTTGTTCGGCCACGAGAAGGGCGCCTTCACGGGCGCGGTGAAGCGCAAGTTGGGACGCTTCGAGCTGGCCGACGCCGGCACCTTGTTCCTCGACGAGGTGGGCGACATGACGCCGTCTCTGCAGCTCAAGCTGTTGCGCGTGCTGCAGGAGAAGCAGTTCGAGCGCGTGGGCGGCGAGGAGACCATTCAGGTCGACGTGCGCGTGCTGTCGGCCACCCACCGCGACCTGAAGAGGGAGGTCGAGGAGGGGCGTTTTCGCGAGGACCTTTACTATCGCCTACACGTGGTGCCCTGCCATGTACCGCCGCTGCGTGAGCGGCGCGAAGACATTCCGTTTCTGGTCGAGCACTTCATTCGCAAGCTGGGGCCGCGCACCAATCCCGCCGTGAAGAAGATGGACGAGCTGGCCCTGGCGCGCCTGAGTGCCCATACCTGGCCCGGTAACGTGCGCGAGCTGGAGAACACCGTGGAGCAGGCCCTGGTCTTCGCCAACGGCGATAGCATCGGCGTGGCCGCGCTGCCGGCTTTCCTGCGCGAGGGGGCCAGCGAGAGCAGCCTGGCCGTACCCTCTGGCAACATGACCTTGCCCGAGATCCTCGAGGATCTGGAGCGGCAGATCATCCAGCGCACCTACGATCGGGCGGGCGGCGTGAAGACCGAGACGGCGCGTCTGCTCGGCATCAAGACGAGCGCCCTCTATTACAAGCTGGAGAAGTACGGCATCGGCACCACCGCCAGTCGCAGCGCCAATGCCGAGCCCGCGGCCGAGGACGACGGCGAGCAGAAATCCGGCTGAGCGCGTTTTCGAGGTGTCGCGCTCCCCGTGGCGGGGCGCGATCCGAGGATGGAGAGGGGTGTGGCCCCAGGTGGTCCCGCACGACGCTTACGGTCGGGAGACGGGCCGACGAAAGAGCGCGCGGATCGCGCTACCGTGCGTGACAACACTTGACGCTTGGTCGTCGCCGCGCCGAGACTACGCAGCAGGCAGGCCGCGTGGAGTTGGCGGCGCGAACTTCAGGGAGGTGTGCGATGGCTTCGAAGTGGACCTTCATGGTGTACATGGCGGGGAACAACAGCCTTTCGGGTGCGGCTTCCGTCGACTTGCGCGAGATGCAGAAGGTCGGCTCGGGCGACGAGGTGAAGGTGCTGGCGTTCATCAAGCAGGTGAAGCGCCCCGCCCGGCGCATCCTGGTCGGCAAGGGAGGCAACGACGAGGTCGAGACGCTGCCAGACCCGACGGATTCGGGCTCGGCGCAGACGGTGGTGGATTTCGTGCGCTGGGCGGTGAACAAGGCGCCGGCGGATCGATACGCGCTGGTGCTGTGGAACCACGGCGGGGGCTGGAGCCCGGATGATCTGGAGCTGCTCTACGAGCAAGTCCGGGGCGGGGAGCGGGTCCCGGCGCGCCGTCACGAGGCGAACCGGCTGTCAACGCGCAAGCTGGCCCGCTCGCTGTTCACCAGTACCGTGCGCACGGTGCTGTCACTGGACACCGCGGACGAACGCGCGATTGCCAGCGACGACGTGACCCACCATTCGCTGGACACCATCGAGGTCGAGCATGTGCTTCAGAAGACGCGCGATCTCCTCGGCAAGCCGCTGGACCTGCTCGGCATGGATGCCTGCCTGATGAGCACCCTGGAGGTGGCGTATCAGGTGCGTACGCTGGCGACCACCGTCGTCGGCTCCGAGGAACTGGAGCCAGGCGCAGGCTGGTGCTACGACGCCATCCTGGGCGACCTGGCCGCGCAGCCTGAGCTGGACGGCGCGGGGCTGGGCAAGGCGGTGGTCCAGCGCTACGTGGATTCGTACCGCGGGCATCCCGCGCAGTGGCCGGTCACCCAGTGCGCCGTGGACACCGCGCAGGTCGAGCCGTTCGCCAAGACCGTCGACGCGTTTGTCGCCGCCCTGCGCGCCCGCCTGAAGACGTCGTGGGCCGAGATCCTGCAGGCCCAGGCCAAAATGGTGAGCTTCGAGTTCGACATGGGCGATCTGCTCAGTCTCTGTCGCGCGGTAGCTAGCGCCACGTCGGACTCGGCCCTGCGTGCCTCGGCGCAGAAGCTGGTGCAGGCCCTGGCTCCGGGCTCCTACGTGCTGGCCGAGGGGCACCTGGGGCCCAAAGTCGATGAATGCGGCGGGGTCTCGCTGTACCTGCCGAGCCCCGTTTCGTCGCGTGTCTCGCGCTATTACAGGGACCTGGCCTTCGCCAAGCGCCACAAGTGGGACCAGTTCCTGGCCGACTATTTCCGCGCGGTGCGCGGCTAGCGCGGGTCGCGAATGGCCGGCGACCGCACAGCACGCGCGTCCGGAGGCCGGGCAGCGCAGGCGCGTGAGCAGGCAGGGCGCCCTCCGTTGCTCGTCAGGTGGGTGTTGGGCGACATCACGGCGGCGGCTGCTGATGTTGCCGTCGTGAACCACTTCAACGGCCTGCCGCCCGATGGTGCGGAACGGGCCATCGATCGGGCGCTGGGCGGGGCCATCGCGCGCGCCGCGGCCCGCGGCATTCTGCTGGGGTCCTTCGGAGCGACGCGCTTCTTTCCCGCATCGCGCGCGCACCTCGCCGTCGGGGCGGTTCTGGTCATCAGTCTGGGCGACCCTGAGCGTTTTCATCTGAAGCGACTGCCCGAGATCGGCACTGCCCTCGTCGAGGCCATGGCGGGCTCGCAGCTTCCCGAAGCGGCGACGATCGTTCATGGCGCGGGCTCGGCCGGCCTGGATGCCCGCCAGGCGGTACTGGCCTTCGTCCGAGGCGTGGTCACGGCGCGGGCGTGCGTGCCCGGCGGGGATGGCTTACGATCGCTGATCTTCGTCGAGCAGGATGGGCAGCGTCTGCGGCAAATGCGGACCGCCCTGCAACGGGGCGACTTTCGACCCCAGGAGCTGTGGATCGATCGGGGGCCGGTCATGTCAGCGTCGGTGCCGGCCGTCACTGAAGCGCCCGCGCATGACTCGGGCGCCACCAGGCTGGCCATCGCCCCGCACCTGCGGCTTGGCATCACGCGCTCGGGGCCTGATCTGAAGGTCACCCGCATCGGAGACGGCGCGCTGGACGCCTGCCACGAATGGCCCTACCCCATCGACCTCGCCACCCGGATCCTGCGCCGCCTGCAGGACGAGGTGGTGAGCGGCCCCGACGCGCGGTCGCGGGCCGCGGCCATGCTCAGCGTCGGCGGTCAGTTGCGCAAAGCGTTCCTGGACGCCGCGGCGGTTCCGCTCGACCGCGGCGGCACGGGCGACCTGCCGCTGGTGTTGCGCCTGGATCGCAGCACGGTGCAGATGCCGTGGGAGCTGCTGCACGACGGAGCCGGCTTCCTCAGCCGCACCGGTATCGTGGCCCGGCAGATGGAGTCCGGCATGGTCGGACGCACGGCCCCCCAGGTGGAGGATGACGACGGCAAGACCAACGTGCTGGTGGTCGGGGATCCCGCGTCGGACTTGCCCCAAGCGCGCGTCGAAGCCGCGTCCGTCGCGCGCGCGCTGGGACGCCTGCGCGGGGTGCGCGTGCAGGCGCTGATCGACGGGGTGACCTACAGCGACCTTTCGCGTGCCCTGGACGCGACCCGTTTCGACGTCGTTCACTACGCCGGGCACGCCACCCATGACCCCTTGCGGGGCACGGCGCTGCTGCTCAGGGACAGCCCGATGGCCGCTGACGATCTGACCACGCGCCGGTTCTTGCCGTGGCTGTTCTTCGTTAACGCCTGCTACTCGGCCGCGACCGGCCGCCGCACGGAGATGCTGATCGGCACCGTTCCCACTCTGGTGTCCGGGCTTCTGTCCGCTGGGGTGCGAGCCTTCGTGGGCGCGAACTGGGCGGTGGGAGATCGCGCCGCCACGACCTTTGCCATCGCTTTCTATCGCTCTCTGCTGCAGGGACGAACCGTGGGAGAAGCCGTTCGTGTCGGGCGCGCAAGCGTCGCCGACCAGCACGGCGAGGGTGAGCCCGCCTGGGCCGCCTACTCTCTCTACGGCCCGCCGTGGCTGACCATGAGCTGACCCGCCCCTCTCGGGCCGTCCTTGAGCGTGGGCGACGTCCGTTCGACGCGACGGGCGTCGCCCCTCGGTCAGCGAATCAAGGCTTGGCGCCCACGTATTTGAGCAGGTTGATCTCGGCCCTCGTCATGCATTCGAGCTCTCTATAGGACACGCTTTCAACCGGTCCGTGGATGCGGCACGTGGGTTCCTCGCATCCCCACATGACCACCGTGGTGTCCGCGCGGCTCTGCACGCCGGCGATGATGTTGATCATGGGGATGGTGCCGCCCAGCCCCGAGCGTATGCACTCCTTGGCGTCGGGATACGCGTCCTGCGCCGCCTTGCACGCGGTCTCGAAGAAACGTCCGCCGCCCGCCCGGATGTGGTAGCCGTCACCCGCGGAGCTCTGCTTGATGGTGGGCACCACGCCCAGCGGAGCCGCGTTCAGCAGGTGGGTGCGCAGGGCCTGGTAAGCGTCGTCCGGACTCTGGTCCGGCGCGATGCGCACGCTGATCCGTGCCGTCGCGCTGGGGTGCAGTTGGTTGACCGAATTGGCCGTGCCCGGCATTCCGTCCAGCCCGACGACGTTGATCGACGGACTGCCCGCCACGCGCTGGGTGATGCTGCCGCTTCCGACCAGCTGCACGCCGCCGCGCACGCCGGCCTGGTCGCGAAAGGTCGCCTCCTCCTCGGGGCTGGAGTGTGGCCACTGGGCATCGCTGGTACGAGTCAGGCCGGCCACCGCCACGTCGCCCCTCCAATCGACCAGGCTGCTGATCATCCGGCTCAGCACCATGAAGGCGTCCGGCGCTGGTCCCCCGAACATGCCACTGTGGACGGCGTGGTCGAGCGTGGAGACTGTCACGTCCGCTGCGACTAGTCCTCGCAAGGACGTGGTCAGCGTCGGCGTGCCCTCAACGGCATTGCCCGTGTCGGCGATGACGATGACGTCTGCCTGGAATTGCTCGGGGTGGGCTTGGATGTAGCGGTCCAGGCTGCCCGTGCCGATCTCCTCCTCGCCCTCCATCACCAGGATCACGTTGACCGGCAAGTGTCCTTTCAAAGCCCGCAGGGTGCTCAGGTGCATGATGATCCCGGACTTGTCGTCGGCAGCGCCGCGGCCGTACAGACGGCCTTTGTGCTCGTACAGTGTGAAGGGATCGGCGCCCGGGTTGTCGGGCTCGTCCCACTTCTCGTCGGCCCTCACCACGTCGTAGTGGGCATACAGCAACACGGTCGGGGCGGGGTCGACGGCTGCCTTCCATGTGCCGTACACCACGGGGTTGGCACTCGGAACGTCGAGGACTCCGATCTTTTCCGGCCCGGTCTTGCCGAATAGTTCGCAGAGGTACCCGCTGAGGTTCTTCAGCGCCTTTTGCTGTTCCTGGTCCGGGTTGTCGCTGACCGACGCGTAGCTGACCAGCTTCTTGAGATCCTTTCGTGCGTCGTCATCGGTATAGGGCTGCGAATCGGTCTGCTTGCAATGGGGCGTGATCATGGCGTCTCCTTCTGGAAATCGGCAAAAGGGGTTCTCTCGGCAGCGCCGCACTTGGGCGCCGCCAGGCAAAACGGGGTGCTGCAGAGGCGACTACCGGAATCCGCGTCCGCTGGTCGGCACCAGCGCAAGGTGGTGCTTGTCATCGGCCTCGACTGCAGCCACGGGCGTCTCCAGCTTGGAGGGACTGAGCGACGGGCCGGGCTCGAAGGCTCCCGGCTTCGAGAGATCCGCAACCAGCTCGTCGATCTTCTCGCGCGTGATCCCGGGCATGAGGAAGATGTGGGCGTACTGTCGCTTTAGGGGATCGTTCTCGAACTCCTCCGTGGACAGCGAGTACTTGTGCACCAGCGCGTCCACCGGCTTTCGGAAGCGCACAGTGAGGGCCAGCGGAGTGCGGGCCACGTAGAGGTCGAGCTTGAGCCGCTGGCCGAGCTGGAGGAGCGCCAGTTCCGCGTAGCTCGCCACCTCCTGTGCCGCGCAAGCCATCTGCTTCTGGTCGGCATGCGAGTGCTTGGCCAGGTAGTCCCAGAAGATCAGCGGCGAGAATCCGCTGCGCGATCCCGCGAACGTCGTGTCAGGCGAGCCCACATAGACGGGGATGCTCGGCGGCCGTAGCTGGTACTTCACCTTGGTCATGAACACGCCACAGGGCCAGGGCGCGCCGATCCACTTGTGGCCGCTCATCGCGATCGAGAAGACGTAGTCCAGGCCGAAGTCGAAGGGCGGGACGGGGATCGTCTTGTCGAAGGTACCCTCGTCCTGGGCCATCTTCAGGAAGGGCATGTAGGCGGCACCCAAGGCGCCGTCCACGTGGACCCAGAAGCCGTAGCGCTTCTCCTTGTGTCCCTCGCACTCGATTTCGCGCTCGAAAAGGTCCTTGGGTATCGCCGTCTTGAGCATCGCTATGACGGCCTCGACCGGGTCGTAAGCCCCCTTGAACGTGGTTCCGTAATTGAGGCACAGCAGAATCGGGTAGCCCTTGTTGGCAAAGAAGCGCACCAGACCCTCCAGCGCCTTGACATCGATCTGTCCCGGGCCATCGGTGGAGCGGCCGCTGGGGCCGGCGAGCGATGGTACCTCCTCGGGCCAGGGCCCACCGAGAGGACACTCCTTGGGGTACAGTTTCGTGCCCAGCTCGAAGAAGGTCGGGATGCCCAGGACGCGCATGGCCTTGGTCAGCGAGTAGTGGGTGTCCTCCGAGTAGAAGGCCACGGGGGTGAGCGAATGATCCTCGTGGACCGCGTCGTCGGGAACGCCGGACCTCTTGCCCTGCACCCACATGAGCCGCGGCGGACGATGACCACGCTGGGGCCTGGCGATGAGGGCCTTCCCGCTCAGGTAATCCCTCGCGTTCCACATGCCGTACAAGTTGCCCTCGGTGGAGCCCATCGTGAGCGCGTATCCCCAATAGGATTCCGGGTCCTTGGGGTCGTGGGGAAGCTTGGCGTGCCACAGGCGTGCGTAGTAGTCGAGGACCTGGCGTTCGGCGACCTTGCTGTTCAGGGTGAAATTGCCGTCCGTGAAGGGATCCCCGACGTTGTTGATGTGGTAGTCGAGCATCCAGGTCAGATCCGCGCTGTAGTCCAGCTTCTGATCGGCCTGATAGCCGAGGAAGTGGAGGCGCTGGGTGCTCGCGTAGCCCTCGTATGCTTTCAAGGCCGCTGCCCGCCGTTCCTCGCTCAGGCCCTGGGGCCCAAGCTGGAACAGGTCCTCCCAGGGTTCTCGGCCGGGCGCCGGGCTCACCGCTCCAGCCTTCCGATCGACGTCTTCCTTCTCGGACGCGTCGAACGCGTCGATGTCCGCGTGTGCAGCCGGTGTACCCGCGACGACAGACACGGCTGTCCTTTCCAACTCCCTCATGGCATTCCCCCTTTTTCGATTGTTCGGACCCGACGGCGTCGGACCCGGTAGCCGGCGCTGGCCGGCCCTCGAACGCGCCGGTGATGTTAGCCCTGGCGTCGCGGTCAACACAAGGGGACGGGCCTCCGTGACCTCACGGGCTACGCTGTTGCGTGCGCGGTTCTTCGAAATGTCTGTGTTCGCAGCAGAGCCGCGCCTACGAGTCCTCGACGGCCACGTCCAGGCGGCCGGTGCGGGACAGGACCTCGACGGTCAGCTTGTCGCCGGTCGTGCGCTCGAAGAGCAGGTCGAGCTGGTCGTCGCCCACGCGCAGACCGCCGAAGTGCACGCGCCGGATGGATTTGGGCAGGCGCGGCCGCCGAATGCGCAGCCGATCGTTGGTTGGATCCGGCAACAGACCGAGCAGGTCCTGCAAGAGGAAGGGGATGGAGCCCGAGGCCCAGGCCTGGGGGTGGCAGGCCACCGGGTAGCGCACCGGCACCCCGAACTCATCGCGCGAGAAGCCGGAGAAGACCTCGGGCAAGCGGAAGCCTTCGAAGTTGGAGGCCGCGGCCAGCAGGTCCGAGAAGATGCGACACGCCTGCTCGTCATAGCCATGGCGGCGCAAGCCCGCGGCGATGAGGGCGTTGTCGTGTGGCCACACGGTGCCCAGGTGATAGGCCACGGGGTTGTAGGCCAACTCGGCCGTGGAGAGTGTTCGTACGCCCCAGCCGCTGTACATGTCGGGCGCCATCAGCCGCGCCGCCACGGCGGCCGCGTGCTCCTCGCTCACGATGCCGGTCCACAGCGCCTGGCCGGGGTTGGAGCTGATCGCATCCGCGGTCTGCCCCCCGCGCTGCAAGGCCAGGGCATAGAAGCCCTTGTCGGGCAGCCAGTAATCACGGTTGAAACGCTCCTTCAACTCCTCTGCCTCGCGGGTCAGGGCCTGACCGCGCTGAGGATCGCCCGCCCGCTGGAACAGCCAGGCGCAGCTCATCTTGGCGCGGAACACGTAGCCTTGCACCTCGACCAGCGCGATGGGCGGCTCCGCCACCTGGCCGCGCGCGTCGACGATGGAATTGCCCGAGTCTTTCCAACCCTGATTGATGAGGCGATGGGTGCCATCGGATTGGTAGTCCACGTAGCCGTCGCCATCGTGATCGCCGTATTCGTCGATCCAACGCAGGGCCCTCTCCACCGACGGGCGTAGGGCGCGGAACAGGGTGAGATCGCCGGTCCAGCGCGTGTACTCGCCGAGCAGAATGAGGAAGAGCGGGGTGGAATCCACGCTGCCGTAGTAGGGCGTGTAGGGGATCTCGCCCATGCGCGCGAACTCGCCGACGCGCAGCTCGTGCAGGATCTTGCCCGGCTCCTCGTCCTTGGCCTGGTCGTGCCGCGTGCCCTGCAGCCTGGCCAGAAGGCGCAGGGTCTCGGCGGCGATCTGCGGCCGATAGGCCAGCATCTGCAGGGCGCACATCATGCTATCGCGACCGAACAGGGTGGCGAACCAGGGGATGCCGGCGGCAACGTAGTGGTAGCCGTCCGTCTCCGCGCGCAGGGCACGCAGGTCGCGTAGGCTCTGGCGCATGGCGCTGTCGAGCCACTGGTTGTCCGAGTCGATCTGGGGAAAGCCCTGCATCCATTGGTCGAGCGAGCGCTGGAACGCATCCTCCGCGCCATGCAGTTCGTCGCTGCCGGGCCCGACCTGCGGGTGATCCTCCTCGGCCTCGGCGACGGCCAAAGACAGGACCAGGCGCACGGGCTGATGCGGGCGGAGCTGCACGTCGAACCAGCAGTGACCGTCCTGGCGCCGGCTCGGGGGCTCCGAGAAGCGAACCCGCAACTGGCGCAACGTCTGGTCGGCCCCCCGGTACGAGAAGACCAGCGTGTCTTGCTGCCACTCGACGGGCTGCAGTTCACCCGGACGTCGGTCGAGGACACCGCGCACAGCGAAGATGTCGCGAAAGTCCGCCTCCAGATCGAGCTGCAATGAGAGGGCGTGCTCGGCCGTGTCGTAGTTCTCCACGATGATCTCGTCGCGGAGGGCATGGACGCGCGCATCGACCACATGACGCCAACGCAGGCCGATGAGCTGACGGCCCGTCTGTCCCCCTCCGAGCTGTGGATTGGTGAGCTCGAAAAGGGAGCGGAACTCGTCGCCGGCGTTGCTGGCCAGGACCTCGGGCAGCCGGCCCGAGAGGCGTACCTCGTAGCCGCTGAGGAAGCGGCAATCGTGGAAATACAGGCCGTAGCCGTGGTCGCCGCCGGCGGGCACGCGGCCATCAGGACCGGTGGCCAAGAACAGATCCGCATCCTTGATGACCACCGCGTCGGCGATGCCAGCCCGGTGCGAGGGCTGGGCTTGGGTGAGGACGCGGTACTTCTCCGCCTGCTTCTGCTCCTTGGATTTCTCGACGTGCATGAGCCCCCTGCTGGCGCGAAGGCGCGCGGGAACTGCGCTGCATGCCGTGACGGCGTGACCCGACCCGCCCAACCACGCCACCTGCATTCGAGGTTACGGTGGGACGGCGGACAATGCCCGCTGCGGCCGGACGTGTTTGAGGGTGGGGCGGGTCAGCCGAGCGTGGGCTGTGACCGCGTGGCCTGGGCGGCCAACTGTCGCCACTGGGGAAGGCGGGTGGATAGACCCACGCGCTCGAGGTGCTCGGTGTTGAGGGCAGCGGCCTGGCCGGCCTGCCCTGGCTGGCCGTTCTCGCTGGCCAGCACGTCGGCCACGTGTACGGCGGCCACCACGCTCCCGGTGCCGTCGGCGACGCGCTCGGGGCTGTGGTGATTGGCCACCGCCTCCACGATGGCGAAGGGCAACTGCCACAGACCCAGGATGTAGCCGCCAATCTCGGCGTGGCTGGTCCCCGACAGTTGGCGTTCGACGACGTGCATGGCCGTCTGATCACGGTGCATGATCGCGGCCACGTGTTTCGCTTGTTCCGGGCGCTCGGACTGCAGGAACACCTTGCCCGCGTCGTGCAGCAATCCGGCCATGAAGGCCGTGTCGCGCTCCGCCGGATCGGGAACGATGGCGGCGGCGATGGCGGCGGTGGCCAGGGCGTGATTCTGCAACTTGCTCAGGGTGTCCTCGCCCATGCCGTTCGCGCGACGGAAGATCTCGGCCACCAGGGCCAACTGGCGAATGGTGTTGAGACCCAGCCGAACCACCGCGTCCTCGATGCGCCCGCTGCGCCCCACCGCGCCGAAGAGGGCCGAGTTGGCGATCTGCAGCAGCTTGGCGCTTAGCGCCACGTCCTGGCCGATGATCCTGGCGATGTCGCGCGCGTTGCCCCGGTTCTCGCCCAGCATAGTCATGAGCTGCCAATAGACCTTGGGCTGGGCTTGCAGCGCCGTGATTTTTCCCGCCGCGCAGCGGACGGCGCGATCGTTGATGACCGCCCGGTAGCTGAGGATGCGCCCGACCATGTCCTCGATGGTCTTGACGTCGCACGGCTTGCTGAGGAACTGGTGGGCCACGGCCATGGCCTGGATGAAGACGCCCTCGTCCGCATGGCCGCTGAGCACCAGGCGCGTGATCGACGGGTACTTGGCGCGCACGTCCCACAGCAGAGTGGCGCCGTCCATCTCGGGCATGCTCATGTCCGTGACGATGATGTCGACGCTCTCGCGGCCCAAGATGTCCAGCGCGTAGCGGCCCGAGTCGGCGAAGTGCATGTTCCATTCGTCGCGTCGATGCCGCAGGCGGTGGCGGAGGGCCTCCAGCAGACTGGGATCGTCGTCCACGAAGAGCACGCCCTGGCTCATGGCTTCACCCGCGGGCTGCAGAAAGGGCCGAAATGGGGCAATTCGCGGGACCTCCCGTGTGCTTGGGGTTGGCGTCCGGGCGGCGCGCATCGCGGCCGCCAATCAATGGATTCGGATGCTGCGCGGGAGGTCTGAAGGTCGAGCCACGCGTTCGGCCATCGGGCACGTGGCACCATGTACACCTCAGGCACACCAGGCTGGCCTCGCTCGGTCGAGGCTCAGAGCCGCCGCTGCAACTCGGCGGGATCGCGCGCCACGCCCAGCGCCACCTCGCGGCTGACGCGGCCTGAGTGCACCAGGTCGATGAGCGACGCATCGAACGGGATCATGCCCTCGTCGCGACCGGTTTGAATCAGGGTGGCCAACTGGTGCGTCTTGCCCTCGCGGATGAGCGCGCCCACGGCGTAGCTGACCATGAGGAGCTCGACCGCCGGATAGCGCGTGTCGGAGCGCACTCCCTCGAGCAGGCGTTGGGTCACCACGGCGCGCAGCGAGCCCGCCATCTGCAGGCGAACCTGCGCCTGCTGGTGTTCGGGAAAGATGTCCACGATGCGATCGATGGCCATGGCCGCGGTCCCGCTGTGCAAGGTGGACAGCACCAAATGGCCGGTTTCCGCCGCGGTGAGGGCCAGGGCCACCGTCTCCCGATCACGCATCTCGCCCACCAGGATGACCTCCGGACACTCGCGCAGGGCCGCGCGCAGACCGGCGCTGAAGCTCTCCACGTGGGTGCCGACCTCGCGTTGGTGGATGAGGCAGCGCCGCGGCTGATAGATGTACTCGACCGGATCCTCCAGCGTGATGATGTGGCGCGCCCGGGTGCGGTTCACGCGTTCCACGATGGCCGCCAGGGTGGTGGACTTGCCCGACCCCGTGGTGCCCACAACCAGCACCAACCCGCCTGGCAGATCCCCCAGGTTGCCCACGCTGTCCGGCAGGTTCAGTTGGGCCAGGGTGGGCACGCGCCGGCTGATGGGCCGCAGCGCGAGTGCCAGCCCTTGCGTCTGTTTGAAGACGTTGACCCGCAGCCGCTGTGGGCCCTCCGGCCCGGGGATCTCCCAGGCCAAATCGGCGCTGCCCGTCTCGTCCAGGTGCCGGCGCCGGGGCGCGTCGAGCAAGCCGTCCACGAAATCCGCCAACTCCTGACCGTCCACGGGATCGCCGGAGGCGGTCAGCCCCTGGGCCGTGCGCACCCACAGGGGCTGCCCGGTCGACAGCACCAGGTCCGAGACTTGGTCGGCCAGCGCGCCGGCGACCACCTCGGCCAGGCGTGAGAAGGCAAGCGAGGGGGCGCGGGCGGGCGCGGGCGCGACCGGTCGGGCTGCTGCCTCGGCCGGCGCGGCGCCCGAGGGCCTTGCCACAACGGCAGCGGTGCGCCGGAGCTTGAGAGACAGTTTGGCCGAGTTGATGCGCGCCTCCACCGTGAAGGCGCCGTGGCGCGCGGACTGGTACACGACGTCGCATGCCCCCGAGCTGCGCAGGCGCTCCATCTCCTGGGGCGACAGGACCTCGGCCGCGAAGGTCTCGAGAACCTGGGCGTCGAGCGACGGCATGGTGAGCCCGCGGCCCTGGCCACCCACCAGCACGGGCGGCTCGCGTGCGCGCAGGACCATGCCGGTGGCTTTCTGACTTTCGATGAGAGCGAGCAGCGAGTCGATGGCGGCCATGGCCAGGGACTTAGCAAGACTCGCGCCTCGGGGCGAGGGACATGGGCGCGCGGCGCCGTCTCAGCTAGACGGCTGTGAACACCACAACTCGGGGCGGCGGACACTCGGGGCGGATGGTCGGACCCGCGCGACTCATCCCCGCGTTCTTGGTCCACCCAAGCCGAGCTTCACGGGCGGAGCGCGATCGGCCACTTGGGCGCACATCTGCCTCCACAACGGGATTCCCGCATTCGGCCCGCGGCAGTGTATCCTGCTGTGGCGACGCGCTGGATGTTGTCGTGCTGCTTGCTATCAGCGATCTGCACCTGACCGACGAGACCGTGAGTGACGTTGGCGTGCGCGGCTCGGCGCTGAAGACAGTCCTACAGGATCTGGCCAGCGCCGCCGAGACCCACAACCGCCACGGCGGCGTGCCCATCGATCGCCTGGACATCCTGCTGGTGGGCGATGTCTTCGATCTGCTGCGCACCAGCTACTGGGACGACGTGCCCGAGGACGAGTGCCCCTGGTCGCCGGCCCTCATCTCCGAGCCCGATCCCCAGTCACCCGCGGCCGGCCGGCTCATCGAGCACGCGGGCTCGATCCTCGAGCACATTCTGGCCACGCCCAATGCGCGCGACCTGTGTGCGGTGTTGCAGGAGGCGGCTCGCGGCTGGGGGCCCTTCAAGTCGGTCGGGATGCAGTTCATCACCGGCAATCACGATCGCCTCATCAACCACCGCGCCGCGGGCGTCCTGCGCGCCAGGGTGCGCGCGGCCTTCGGCGGGGCGTGCGGTACGGGACAGGATTGCTTCGCCAACTCGGTCTATCTGGAGGCGTATCAGACCTTCGCGCGCCACGGTCACGAGTACGATCCCTGGAACTTCGAGCCCGTGCAGCGCGGGGTGTGGGACGCTCAGGCCTACGAGCGCTGTCCCATCGGCGACGTCATCACCTTCGCTCTGGTGACCAAGCTGTATTTGGAGGTGCGGACCAGCCTCGACCCGAACCGGGTCTCGGATCCCGTGGCGAAGGCTGAGCGGCAACGCCTCGTCGACGGCTTGCGGGTCATCGAGGACATCCGTCCCATCAGCCTCATTCCCGTGTGGCTGAAGGCCTTTCTTCGGGGCAGCGAGCTGGGCGAAGAGGTGGGGCGCGTGGTGGCCAAGGTGGCGCGCGAGTTCCGCCGATTGGCCTATTTCGAATGGTGGCGGCGGCATAGCGTGTGGGACACGCGCAGTCCGTTCCAGCCCCAGGATCTCTTCGCCGGGATGATCCGATTGTTGGCCGAATGGGAGAGCGTGCCCACCGGTCGACTGGGCGACATCTTCAAGTTCTACGCCCGTGAGGACCAGAACGGGATGCCGCCGGGTGTGATGGTCGAGGAGATCCTCACGGGGCCCACGGCGATTCGGAATACGCCCGTGCAGCACGTGTTGTGCGCACACACGCACGTGCCCGACAGCGCCTTGGTCACGGTCATCGACAGCGACGAGTGGGCCGAGCGTTGTCGCCAGGCCAAGCAACTGCTCGATGCGCCTCGCGACGTGGCGGCCGGCCCCGGTCGCCAGGTCTGGTACCTCAACACGGGCACCATGCGGAACCGCGTCTCGATGGCGCGCGTGAGCCAGCCGAGCTTCCGCTTCGCTCCCGTCGAGAACCTCAGCTACGTGGTCATCCATCGCCCGGGCGAGAAGTACGCCTCAGGCTTCGCCGCAGATCTGTGGAGTGGTGCCCGCGTGCCCATCGAGGCGTGAACCCAAGATTCGACGCGCGCCACGAAGCCGCGCTCAGCCGCATCGAAAGGCCATGGCCAGGAGCAGATGTCTCGGCGTGCTCGTGGGGCTCGCCGCCGTGGCGGCGGCGAACCCGGCCCGCGCCGACCAGGGCCCCGAGCGTTGGGAACAGCTGTTTTTCCCTTATCCCATCGTGGGTGCTCCGCCTCAGTTGGAGCAACAGGCTCAGCTCTTCAGCGACACCTTTGAAGGTCCTGAGGGCGGCGGCCAAGTCCTATCGCTGGAGTTGGCGTATATCCTCAGTCCCCGCTGGGGTCTGGTCTTGGGGGCACCCTACCAACTCGGCTTTCGCGGGCAGAGCTCGGGCTTCGGTGACCTGGAGGTCTTGGCCCAGTACCTGGTCGCAGGGTCAATCCGCGCGGACAACATGCTGTCGGCCGGGATCTTGGCGAGCTTCCCAACGGCCCAGCACGGCCTGGGCAGCGGTGACTACGACGTGGGTCCCTTCGCCTTTGCAGCGCAGCGCTTCTGGGATCGCCTCACCTTGGGGGCGAATGTCACGGCCTTGCTGCCCGTGACCTCCGGCCAGTCCACGCGGCGAATCCTGAGCGTGGCGTTGCTCTCGGTCTTGGTCACGCCCCTGCGATTCCGCTGCCCGATCTTCCTGCAGACCGAGGTGGACAGCGCCACCTATCTGGGAGGCACAGCGGCTCTACCGCCGGGTGCAACTCGGAGCCCGGCGCAGACCGTGTTCATCGCGCCCGAGATCCTGGTGGGCCCGTTTCGCACCTGGCTGAGTGGCGGCACCCGCCTCATTGCCGGGGTGTTTTTCAACCTGCACGGCGATTCCGTGCATGCTCGGACCTACAGCCTCGCCATTTCGTTCGACATCCCCAACCCTTACGGGTACTGATTCACGTCGTCAGCGCGCCGGCTCGGCCTTCAGCAGCTCGATCATCGCCGCGGCATAGCGTGTGCCGAGCTCTCGTTGGCTGGCCAAATCGAAATGGGCCGCGTCCATGCCCACCAGGCCCTGGGCCGAGACCACGCGTGAGTGGCTGATGGAACGCGGCAGTTGCGCGATGAGCGGGTTGTGCCACTGGCCGCAGCAGCCCCCGTAGAGGAGCTCGCCGGCCACGAAGGGCACCTCACCCAGGTTGAGATCGGCGCGCAGGTCGCGGACCATGTGCTTGACCTTCTTCACCCATAGCGAATTGCCGGTGTCCGATTCTCCCTGGTGGAAGATGATGCCGCGGATGTGGCCGACTTGCTGGGCCAGGCGGGCGCGCTCGAGAACCCAATCGTAGGCCCCGGACCAGTGATCGTCGGGCGGGATTCTGAACTCGCGCCGTCGCCCGGACACCGCCCCTTTGACGAAGAAGTCCATGTCCACGCCTGGGATGCCCAGCGGCACGAGGCCGATGGTCGCGTCCGGGTAGGCCGCGGCCAGCGCTTTGCCGAATGAGTCGCCGGGCCCCACGCCCCCGTGGCAGATGTGCAGCGGCGGTTTGGCGGGATACCAATGGTTGTAGGTGCGCCCCAGGTTGGGACAGTCGTCGTAGGCCAGGGTGAAGACGCGTGCATGCTCCACCTCGTCCTCGGCCCGCGGCTTGGGCTCTCCCACCATGTTGGATTGCCCGATGAGCAGAAAGATCATCAGGTCCTTTCGATCCCCGAGCCCCGCACCTGCCTGGGCCTGCGGCCGGGGCGCCGGGGCAGATGTCGTGGCCGGATTGGCCTCGGACACGCGAGCCGGCGGCGGCGTCAGACAAGCACCCCAGGCGAGGATCATGACAGACGGGCCGATGTGGAGGATGCGCATGGGGCAAACATACCCCACACCTGCTGAGCTCTGGATGCGGTCGACGAGCCTACTTTGCCGTCACCTTCACCTCGGCTCCGTCGTACTTGACGGTCTCATCCGACGCGGCCGTGACGTCGACGCCGGCGCCGTGATTCGCGCCCACGAAGACGATGTTGAACGTCCTCGCGGTCGGCATTCCGGAGTAGCTGCCCTTCCTGGTCCCGATGGTGAGCTCCCCGGCCGCGTCGCTCCAGGTAAAGGCAATCGTTGAGTACTGGCCCGTCTCGTAGTTGTACGTGTCACCCTCGTCCTCGTACAACACGAAGGATGCGTCCCGACCCCTGTAGACTCGGATCTCCAGCGGATCGATGCTCTGGGTGGCGTATTGGATGACCGGCCCCATGGCGACGATGGAACCGGCTCTGACGAAGACGGGAATGCGATTGAGCGGCGCGCTCACCGACTGCGTGCCACCGCCATCGCTGGTGACCCCAGACCAGAAGTCGTACCAGGTCCCGGCGGGCAAATAGATGGAACGACTGGTGGCCCCGGCAGCGGTGACCGGGTTGATGAGGAAGGCCGGGCCAAACATGAACTGGTCCTTGATGCTGTAGACCTTCGTGTCGCTCTGGAAGTCGAATACCAGCGGACGCATGATGGTGTAGTTCTCGCTCGTCACCTTCCAGGCCAGCGAATAGATGTACGGCATGAGACGGTAGTGCAGATTGTCCATCAAGAGCAGATTGGCCTTCGTAGTGGCGCTCCACTGATTCCCGTACATCTCGCGGTTGCCGCCGCCATGGATCCGGAAGAGCGGACAAAAGGCCCCGAATTGGAACCACCGTGTGAACAACTCATTGTTCTCGGCGGTGGACCAATTGGTGTTGTGCCCGAAGTAACCGCCGATATCGCTTGTCCAGTACGGCATCCCGGAGATCGCAAAGCCGAGTCCGGCCGGGATCTGCCGAGCGTAGGTCACCATGTCCGATCCGATGTCTCCGGACCAACAGCTTGCCCCGTAGCGCTGTTGTCCGCCGAATCCGCTGCGCGTGAGGACGTACACGCGTTTCTTACCCGGGCCGATCTTGCGCCAGCCCTCGTAGAGGGCTCGACTGTGGCCCAAAGGATAGGCGTTGATGTACAGGAAGCCCTTGCCGATCGCGGTTGTCACCGTGTTCAGGTCGACCCCCTCCGGTTCGGTGGCGTCGGCCCAGATGGCATCCCATCCGTACTTCCCAACGAGCCCATCGTAAATCTGCTGATAGACGAGAGCGCGCGCTTCAGCGTTCTGGGTGTCGTAGGGTGGAGGGTAGCCGGGTGTGCCACCCAGAAATAGAGCGCTGAGCTTCGCGAGCGCGTTGTAGTTGTCGTTCTCGCCAGCGATCTTGGGCGAATTGGCTTTTGCGTAACGTGGCCAGATCGAGATCATCGCGTGCACATTGGCGTCGTGCAGGTCGTTCAGCAGCTTCGTCGGGTTCGGGTAATTCGTCGCGTTCATGATGTGCGAGCCTTGGACGTACGGCTCCCAGTAGTTCCAGTCCTGGACGATGCAGTCGACGGGGATCTTGGCGTTGCGGTAGCCGTCCTTGACGGCCAGGAGCTCGGACTGCGTCTTGTAGGCGTCCTTCGATTGGAAAAGCCCGTAGGCCCATTTGGGGTACAGCGGAGCCGCTCCCGTCGCCGTCCGGTAGAGGCCGATGACCTCATCAATTGCAGGCCCGTACATGAAGTAGTAGTCCACCGCGTCGCCTGCATTGGAGGTGAAGCGGTATTTGGTGTTGTTGGCGTCGTCGCCGTAGAAGTCCCCGTCGGCAGCGTTGTCCCAGAAAACGCCATAACCCTTGCTGGAAACCAGCAGCGGGATGGTGATGTCGCCTCCGCCTGTCGGGCTGCTGGCGACGTTGTTGTTGAGGTTGTGGAAGTGGACCCGTTTGCCCTTCTTATTGACCACGCCGTCCTGGTGCTGACCGAGCCCGAACAATCCTTCCTCGCCGGGTGACCTGAACCCGGCCTGGACCTTGTAGGTTTGGGTGCCCGAGATGGTCGTGGCGGTGAGGGACTTGCTGTCTTCAGCGAGGAGGGCGGCGTCGGACAGGTCGGTGTAGGTGATGAGGCCCGTGCTGGTGTCGACCTTCGCCTTGAGGCGCGCGGTGGCGATGGTCACCGTGCCGGCGGCCTCAGTAACACAGAAGCTGGGCGTGTCCCAGACCTTGTTGACGGACAATGAGCTCTTGTTCGGAATAGCTGAGGCCGTCGTGTACTGAACCCGGATGATGTCCGCCTGGCACACCTGCACTCTCAGTCTTCCCGTGCCCACGC
>JAEXQJ010000117.1 GCA_023438785.1 Pseudomonadota bacterium | reverse complement strand
GCAAACCCGCCGTGTCGTACGAAAAGGAGTACTTCACCACGCGAGTTCGCATATCGCGCGTGCGCAGGTGGCGGCCGCTCCGGTCGAATTCGAAGAGTTCCGTCCCGTCTTTGCTCGCGATCTGCACAGTCGGCGCGTCGCCATACCCGGGCAGCGGCGCCGTGAGACGACGGATGGCCTGCGGCCAATCCGGCGGGAAGACCTCCGTGTCTCCCGCGGTCGACCCGGACGCGGATTCCACGTAGTACAGGGAGCCGTCAGGCGCAAAGGCCATGTCATTCAGGGTGCCGAAGGTCTTCGCCAGCATCGGGGACTCGATCGGGGTGTAGGTGGCGTAGACGCCGGCGACAGCGGAAATCGTCCCGTTTCGTACGGTTCTGATGCGAGACCGAGCCTCGACATACGTGATGGTGCCCCAATTGGGACATCCAGGTGCCCCAGATGGGCAGTTCACTTCCCAACAGTCGTAGTCGCCGATGTACAGCACGTCGTTCGCATCGATGGCGATCGCGGACGGATTGAGCTTGGCGTCGACGGCCGCCCCGCCATCCCCCGTGTGCCCGCCCGCCTTCGGGCAAGTCGTGCCCGCGACTGTGGTGATGATGCCGTTCAGTCCGATCCTGCGGACACGGCATTCCGGCTGGTTGGCCACATACAGCGAGCCATCTTGGCTCAACGCCAGCGACATGGCCTCGCCGAGCTGCCCCCAGCCCGCCTTAGGAATGAAGGTCGCAGCGGTCGCCAGGCCGCCATCTCCGGTTGCAGTCGTGGCCGTGCACGCCTCACCTCCTGCTACCAGCCGCGTCGCCCCGTCAGCCTCAAGCTTGCGAACGCGCCGACAGCCGTTCCATTGAGGGATTGCCTCGCTGAAGTAGATGCTTCCGTCGCGACCGACGGCGATATCCAGCACCCGGGTGGCGTACCGGGTCGATCCCAGATACGGATCGACGCGCCAGTGCTGCAGGAATTCACCTTTGGGCGAAATGCGATCGATGTACGTCGGCGGATATCCCCATGGATTCTCCCACGTGGCCGAGAAGTACACCGTACCGTCGGGAGCCGTCGTCAGGGCCGTGATCTCTCGGCGAGACCAAGGGTCGATTGCGCCCTCAGACTCGCTGACCACGTCCAGCGTGAATAGCTTCGAATGCTCCCCTGTCTCCGGGATCACTCGCTCAATGCGGCCGACCTGGTACAGCAAGGCATCGGGATTATAGAGTCGTCCCGACGCAAAGACGGTTCCATCATGGGCCGGGGCAATCCGGAACCTCTGCGCATTGTAGATGCCCTTGTACAAGACGTTGCTGGCGACACCGTGGAGCGTCGACTGCTCGCGCCCACCGTCGCCTCGCCAGAGGGTGCCGCCTGCGTCGTACACGTGATGGACGTTCAGAGTCCACCCGCCCAGACCGGCTGATTTCGCCGAGTAGTGGCCGAGCATTCCCAGGTTCCTGAACTCGCGCCAGGCGATCATCTCCTCGCGTCCGCGGACGGCATCGATAGCAAAGTCCGAACCGGTGCCGAACTGGGCGAAGCTGACCTGGGTGTGCAGCAGGTCTGCGGGTGGGGGGATCGGGTTGTAGACCATTGGGTACTCGTAACCAATGGTCACCTTCAAAGGCTGGCGGCCGTTCACGGGCTGCCCGAAGCGATCCCGACCGTCCCACGTGAAGCGATACCCCTGCGCAACGGCGGCAGGCAGAGTCTCGCTCACCTGTTGACCAGCGACCTCGACCTTCATCCGCACGGACGCCAAGTCGGGCGGCAGCGTCGCGCCCGTAGCGAAGATGCTGATGCTATTCCCCGCCTGATAACCCGCGACGCGATTGCTGCGATAGCTGAGTGTGAAAGGTGTCCCTGCGAGCGGTATCTCTTCGCCAACAACTTGGTTCTGCACCTCAAGTATTGAACCGCAAGCCTCCGTCGGGTTCTCCGTGTCGCTATCCTTGTCGCTGCGGCCAACATTCGACTTGTCATCATTTCCGCCGCCGGTTCCGCCGCCACCACCTGAACCACCTCCTCCGCCGGAGCCGCCAGTCCCCCCGGAGCCGCCAGTCCCCCCGGAGCCGCCACTGCCGCCCGATCCACCGAAACTGCCGCCGCCGTCGTCCGCGTCGTCACCCGGTGAGATCGCGCCGGGTGGTGGAATCCGTCCCCAGTTCAGGTCGATCGACGTGAAGTGCGGTAGCCGCACGCGCCACAGGCTGGTCCCGGCGGGGTACCGCGCCGCCAGGGCGTCCAGCTCGTCAGTCGTAACCCCCAATGCAGCGAGTTCCGTCTCAGACGCTGCGCTCCCATTGCCATTTACGTCGAGCTCGGCAGTGCCGTCGTCAGCGGAGAGGACCCTGACGACGCGCCCGTCGTTGTACCCGTACCAGCGGTGCGTGGTCTCATCGTAGTAGCCCAGGGGAACCGCGGTGCCCACCGGGAAGCCGAGGAAGTTCTCGTTGTAATGCACCACCGGCTGGTTGAAGGTGATCGTCCTCGCGCCAGCCGCAATGGCCTCGTCGGCCGTGTAGGTGACGGCGTACGTGTACGCCGAGGTGGCCGGCAGCAGCCCCGGCATGGCAGCAGCCCCGTTGCTGCCGACTGTTATCTCCGTTGCGCGGACGTGCAGCGTGCCTCGGCTCACGACCTGTCCGTCAGGCAAAGTGATACTCATGGTCGTGTTCGGCGGGATGAGCACAACCGCCTGGCGAGTTCCATCCGCGTCGGATACCGGGCTGCCGGACGCCACCTGCATCACCGGTTGGTTTCCGCTGACCGCCGTCACCACGGGATCAGGCTCCAGGAGGACTGCGTCCGCAACAGCGCTGTAGCCCTGCCATCCGACCTCGACGCTGCGGTCCGACGGAAGATAGCCAGGTTTTCTCAGGTGAACGATGAGGGTTCCCCCACCGTTGACGGCCATGTCGTAGCCGCCGTCGAGGCGCGTCGTCGTGAGGCCAAACTCGCCATGGTCCGCGATCGACACGGTCACCCCCGCGAGCGGCTGCCCGAGCTGGTCAAGCACGCGACCGCGCACGGCTGCAGCCGAGACTTTCTTGATGGTGCCGGCAGCCACCCCAACCTGGCTGGCGTACGCGCCTTGGTACAAGAAGGCGTAGCGCTCGGCCAGACTGCTGATTGCAGCGGGCGGTGTCTCAGCAATGCCCAGGCAGGTGCCCGCCTGGCAGGTGTCCGATTCGGTCGCGGGATCCCCGTCGTCACAGGCCGTGCTGTCAGCCAGTCCCGTGAACAGGCACAGTCCAGTTCCCGAGTCGCAGGTCCCGTTCGATACCTTGCATGCGACATCTGTCGTGCAGACGACAGGATCACTCCCGGTGCACGCCCCTGCCTGACACGTGTCGGTCTGAGTGCAGTGATTGCTGTCGTTACACGCGGTCCCGTTCGCCTTCGGCGCGAAGTAGCAGACGCCTGTGCTGGGACTACAGGTGCCCGTCTGATGGCACTGGTCAGGTTCCCCGCAGTCAAGGGCGCCGCCGGCCACGCAGGTCCCCGACTGGCACGTGTCCGCCAGGGTGCAGGCGTTTCCATCGCTGCAGGCCGCGCCGTTCGGCTTGACGGGGTTGCTGCACACCCCGGTCGAAGGATTGCAGGTCCCGGGGGCGTGGCACTGATCGCTGGCGGCGCAGACCACGGGACTGGAGCCGACGCACGCACCAGCCTGGCAGGCGTCGGTCCTCGTACAGGTGTTCCCGTCGTTGCACGCGACACCATCCGCCTTTGCAGGATTCGAGCACAAGCCAGTCCCAGAGTCGCAGACACCCACGTCGTGGCACTGGTCGCTTGCGGCACACGTCACCGGATGGCCACCCGTGCACGTCCCTGACTGGCAGGTGTCGGTCTGGGTGCAGGCGTTCTCGTCGTCGCAGGCCGGTCATCAGAAACACGCACGCGGCGATGCCCGCCAGCGGCAGCCAGGGACTGAACGGCACGCGAAACG
>JAEXQJ010000082.1 GCA_023438785.1 Pseudomonadota bacterium | reverse complement strand
CCCTGTCCCCCTGTCTCGCTGGAGCAGGCCGCTAGCGCGGCGAAGGTGAAGGCGATGATCGAGAACCATGAACGGGCGGTTGGGCGTGACATCGATGAACGAGTAGAGCAGCAGCCAATCGAGCGGTCAACCGAGTGGCCGCGATTCGGTCACGGACGACTTCGCCAAGCACGGCTGCCTCGTGTTCACCGGACCGGCAGCCCGGCCCGCAGGCGAGAGCGCAATTCGGCCATGCGCAGGTCCATGGCCAGGAGCTCATGAACGCACTCCCGTTCCTCTGGTGCCGGTCGCACCACCTGGACCATTCCCCCGTTGCGAATCACCACGCGGGACTGGGCCTGCAGGATGAGCAACGGATCGTGGCTGGCCAGCAAGAGGATCTTGCCGCGCTCCGAGAACAGGCGCAGGGCCGCGGTCTTGTGAATGCCCGCATTCTCGATCTCGTCGAGCAAGACCACCGGCGTCTGACCCAGGCAGGCCACGTCGGCGATCATCAAGGAACGCGATTGGCCTCCACTCAAGCTGGTCAGCGGCGAGTGGGGCGAGATCGGCTCCCCGCAGAGTTGGTTGGCACAAGCCACGACCATCTCCACCGGATCGCCCTCGGGCGTCTCCCCCAGGCTGTCGGCGTGCAAACGCAGGAATTCCATGACCGACATGTCGAGAACGAAATTCATATTCTGCGTGATTTGCGCAACCCATTTGCCCTCCAAGCCCTCCCGTTGCGCCTGGTTGGGGGGCCGCCCGTCGAGCAGGATGCGCCGTGCGGTGGGTGTGTCTCCTTGCGCCAGCCATTCGATGTCGGCCAGCAAACGACTCTTGCCCGATCCCGTGGGGCCCACCAGACAGCAAGTATCTCCGGCCGCCAAGTCGATGCGCTCCAACTCGGGCGCGCCAGACTTGTCTCTGCCGCCCAAAATGGTGAGGCTAGCGATCCGCATCCCGAGGCCTCATCTTGCGCAGAATCCCGATCTGCCGGTCCTTTCCCACCAGGGTTTCTCCCAGACAATAGGAACACACGGCGGTGGGCATGGTGAAACGCAGCTTGGCGCCCGCCAGACTCTCCAGGGGCGGAAAGCGCAGCCAGGCGTCCAGCAACTGCGCGCAGCCCTGTCCGTCGATTCCGTTGGCAAAGGAGACCTTGGCATTGGCGTTGGCTTGCTGCACGCGGTGGCGATAGACCTCGCGCTCCGCCTGCGACACCAAGTCTGCCTTGGTGAGCACCACATAGTCGGCCAGCTTGAGCATGGGGCCGACCTTGAACGGAGTGCCGATGCCACTCAGACAATCCAGCACGCATACGGCCATGGCGCCTCGCAGATGGGGAGAACAACGGTTGCACAGGCCCGCGCTTTCCACCAGCAGCAGATCCAAACCATGGTCCTCGGCCCAACCGAAGCAGTCCTCGATATTGGTGATGAAGAAATGGTCGGGACAGATGTTGCCCGCCACGCCCGAGAGCACCGGGATCCCATGCTTGCGGTAGAGTTCCTCGTCCAGGGAATTCAGGCAGTCGAATTTCACCACCCCGGCGCGACGGGCGGTGGCGGGGGTGGAGAGCAAGGCCTTGAGCAGGATCGATGTCTTGCCCGACGAGGGCGGCCCGGCCACGGTCACCAAGCGAACCGCCATCAGCGTGCCTCGGCGAAGGCCCGTTGGATGGAGGCCTTGAAGGCGCCGACGTCCTCGTGGGCCAGGAAATCCCAGCCCACCCAGAAGAGCGGCCGTCCGTGCAGGACATCGCTGGCGCCGGGGTGGGCGGAAGGGAACCCGTTGCGCGTGAAGACCTCGGCCAGGTCGTGGCTGGTCAGGTAGTCGAGCAACTGGCCATGTCGGGCCACGGCCTCGCGCTTGACCAATAGGACCACCGGGCTGGGAATGGCACCCTCCTCGGGCCAGACCACCTCCATGGCATCCTTGTGCACGATCTTGTCCGCGAAGAACTGTGGCATGACGTACACGGCAGGCGAGTCGGGCTTGCCGCTGCCCACCAGCTTGGCCATCTGCGCGGGATGCATGCCCTCGCGCACGTTTGGCGCAAGCCGGGACATGGCGTCCATGCCGAACCTGTGCGCCAAGGGGATCAGAACCCCGTTGCAGAAGAAGTCTTCGTCGCCGCGGATGGCGATCAGGTTCCGGTACTGCGGATCCAGCAGGTCCTCCCAGCGGCGAGGAACCCGACGAGCTCCAAGCTGCCGGTAGTCGGCGACCAGCACCAGCAGGTTGGCGGAGTACATCGTGTAGTCCCCGGAAGGATCGAAGAAGCCCGCCTGCTGCAACTGGGGATTGCGTCCGTGGGGCAGGAATTCCTCAAAGACCCCGCTTTCCACGAACCGTTGGCGGAAGGCGCGGTGGAATTGGTTGCCGATGTCCGAGGCTATCAAGATGTCGGGCAATTCCGCGGCGGACTGGCACGCCTCCAGCGCGGGGTAGTAGGACTTCTCATGATTCACGTTGGCCTCGAGCGAGGAGGCCTCTGGAGGCAGGAGGCCGGGGTGCGCATCGAGATAGTCCTGAACGGCGCGCCGAAAGGGCGTGACCATTCCGCAAGGGAGCATGGAGACGAAGTTCAGCGTCACGGGCAACCTACCAGGCTAGAGGTCAGGGCCGGCTGCCGGCCAGAGTTCCGTCGATAGACAGCATCCAGAAGCGAGGCGCGCCAGGGTGGTAGGAGGTCGCCAGGGCCTCCGAGACGTCCTGCTGGTTGCTGATCATGCCGATGTAGCGCGCGTCGAGGACGTTCTGGCCGCGCAGGCTCACATCGAGATGGTGCAGCCAGCCGCGCGGCCGGATCCGGTAGCTCAGGACCAGATCGAGGACGCCGTAACCATCGACGCGCTCGCGATTCATGAGGTCGCCGTAGCGCGCCCCGACCACGCGCAAAAAGGGCGACAGACTCCATTCGCGCCAGCGCGTGGTCACGCCCAACTTGCCCAACCACAGTGGCACATCGGCGAACTGCTTGCCCGTCGTGGCCAGGGGCGTGCTGGACTTGGTGCTCAAATCGCATTTGAAAGCCGTGCGGTTGTACGAGCCCGCGAGCCAAACGGATAACCAGGCCCAGGGTGAGCCGGACACCTCGAGTTCGCCTCCCTTGCCCTCCGCCGAGCCGACGTTCTGATAATAGGACGCACCGACAGTCGGGTCGTAGGCCAGCACCTGCTTGTCGTGAAAACGGGCGTAGTAGATGGTCGGCCGCAGGTCAATGCGGCCAACGCGAATGTGCAGCCCAAGATCAATGTTGTCGGAGGTCTCGAGTCGGAGGCGATTCCACAAATCGTTCAACGTCAGACCGAGATTGCCGAAGCTCTCGGCATTCGAGCTGTAGGCAGAGACGAGCGGACCCTGAAATGGATAGGCGTAATTGCGGCCATAACCGGCGCGAATGGCCAAGGCGTCGGCGAGCGCGACCCGCAGGCCGAGGTGAGGCAGGATGGCGTACTGGGTCTGCCCGTTGGCGTAGAGTCCGGGCTTCCGCGCGGGGTGCCCGGCCAGCGCCACGTCGGCCGATACATCGGGAAGCCCGCTGGGGTCGTAACCCACGACGGACGGCATTCCCGCGGCGACCAGCCTGACTCCGGTGTCGAAGCTCAGCCGCCCCGCGCTGCCCCGCACGGCCACGTAAGGGCTGGCCATGGTGCGCGGGTCACTTTGGGAGAGGTGGTTCCAACGCGAGAACTCCAGCTCGCCCGTCACTGACACCGTGTAGAACTTCTGGTCCTTGGGCGGCGGCACCGTGTCGAGTGAAGCCAGCCACATCCCGAGCACGGCCTGCCAATCCCGCACCAGCCGCAGTTGCGCCTCGGCGATGAGGCCGTACTGCCGCTGCTTGAGGGCCATGCGATTGACGCCATTGACCCTGGGATTGAGCTCGGTGCCGAAGAAGCGAACGCCATCCACGTTGGTGGCGTAGGGCTCGATGAGAATCGAACCGCGATCCCCAAGCCGGACGTGCAGCTCCGTGATGAGCGCCATCTCGGTCAGATCCTGGCGATTGTTGCGGTAGTCGAGATAGGTCCCGTCGTCTGTGAAGTCGAAGGAACGGTAGGTCGAGAGATCCTGGGCCTGGGCGTAGGTCAGCGGCCGGTACTCGTTGCCCCGCAGATGGTTGACGATGCCATACAGCTCGACCTCCACGTGGTCACCAATCGCCCGCGCCAGGCCGATGGTTCCGTTGAAGCGCGCGGTGGTGCCCGGGCCTCGCCATTTATGCGCGTGATTGTACGAGCCGGAGATGAACGAGCGCAGACCAAGGAATCCGGCGCCCGAGTCCGCGCGGGCGAAGAGAGACGCGGTGGGCCGAGTCGCGTCGAAGCCACCGCCGCCCATCACGATGCGGAGCTGCGGGAGGGTGGCCGGACGCACCAGCGTGGAATTCAGGGCCCCCGCCGTGGTCCCGCATCCGAAGCCGCGGTCCGCGGGGACGGCGCCGCGATGAAAGCTCAGGTCGCCGACGTTTTCGAGATCGACCATGTTGCCCATGGTCCCCCGCGCGACGCTGATGCCGAGTGGGACGCGTTCAACGGTGTTCGCGAAGCGGGCATAGGTGTCTCCGAGTTGCCCCCGAACCCGCATGGGGTTGGGATCGACGCCGAGTCCGAGGCCGTCGGTGCTCTCCACATGGATCGAGGGTAGGTATTCGAGGACGCGCATGGCGCTGGTGTGCGCGGCGCCCGCTTGCTGCTCGACCGCCTCACGCCCGAAGTTGGTTCCCGACGTGGTATCGCCCGTGTCCGCGGCGGGGGGCAGGCGCGAGCTGCGCACAACGACCTCGGAGGTGGTGCCGTCCGAGGAGATGGGGGCCTCGTCGCGTGCGAGGGCGAGTGGACCCGTCAGAAGGCAGCTCCCGAGCCCAACGACTCCGACGAGTCGTCGTCCCGGGCTCGACCGGCGGGGCGGCGGCGGGGCGGCTCCTTTGTCACCGTGCATGCATATGCCGTTCATGACAGGCGACTGGGGCTACATGACGTCTTTGCACACGCCCTTGGCGTTGCATCCCGTGGAGGGCGCGGGACAGTCGGCGGAGGTGGTGCAGGTCTTGGTGCACGCCTGTTTGCCGTTGTTGTAGAGAAAGCAGAAGCCCGAATCGCATTGGCCGTCGGCCGTGCAAGCCGAGTAGAGCGGCAGGAGCGTGGGGGCATCCGAGAGCAGGGCGTCGCCGTCGGGCGAGCCCTGATCGGCATTGGCGTCGACCGGCCCCTGGATGGCGTCGAGCGCGATGCTGACGTCCCCCGTCCCCGCGTCGACGAGCGTCGCCTGACAGTCGCAGGCCCCGTAGACCCCACCTTGGCAGACGCGGAACCCCGAGCCGCCGCCCGCGCAGGAGCAGGCGAGTTTCTCACCCGTCGCGCAGGTGGAGGCGTCCTCGCTCGACGAGGAGCAACTCGCGACGAGCGTCAAGGGGAGCGCGAAACAGAAGAGAAGGTGTGAGCGTGACGACATGGGAACTCCTTTGCAGCGCCCGGGCGGGCGACGAGCGGACGGGCTCGACGGCGTGCAAGCGGGACCTGTCCCGGTGGCCAATCGAGCACTGAGAGGCTTGGCCATGGCAAGTGCCATGGACATAAGTCGCGCACACTCGACCTGCTTCGCAAGCCCTGACCGGCAGCCGTGGCCATTGTTTGCGCTGTTGAAGCGTAACGGAAATCCCTGAGAAACCTGCGGGCCCGGGTGTCTCGGTTTCTTTTCCGCAATTGAGCACTTGGTGTTTCGGACGGGTTAATTGTGGTTGGCAAATGGCGCGTGGCCTTGACCCAGGTGAGGTGGGTGAGTTGACTGAAGCACACGGCAGCAGGGGACGGAGGTGATGTGTTCAGGGTGTCTGGGCGCCGGCGCTGAAGAAGGAGATGAGATGAAGCGGCAAACCGATCGGCGTAGGTCGTGGGCGCGTCTGGCTCTTGGGAGCGTGGCGTTCGCGGTGTTGCTCGCGGGCAGCGCGCAGCGCGCCGGGGCGCGCGAGGTCGAGGACATGCATGGACGCAAGGTCGTGGTTCCGGAGCGCATCGAACGGGTCTTCGCCACCTCCTTGCCCGCGACCTATCTGGTGTACGCCATCGATCCCCAGCTCGTGGCCGGGCTCAACTCACCCCAGCGGGAGGGCGAGCGCCGCTACACCGTGCCGCATATGCGGTCCATCCCGGTGATAGGGGGCGTCTCGGGAATGGGACGAATGATCAACCAGGAGGTGTTGTTGGCCGCCAAACCGGATGTCATCGTGGTGTGGGACTTCAACGAGACGGTGATGCTGGGGGAGTACGAGGCGGTGTTCCGCCGCATGGGGATCCCCTGGGTCTACGTGCAGGCGGACACGGTGTGGGACTACCCCGAGGCGCTGGCAGCCCTGGGAAAGATGCTCGGGCGGCAGGCGCGAGGGCGGGAGCTGCGCAAGCGCGCGCGTGAGATGTTGGCCGGGGTCAAGGCTGCCGTGGCGGCCGTGCCGTTGAGCGCGCGGCCCAAGGTGTACTACGCCGAGGGACCGGACGGGCTATCGACCGAAGGCCGCGGCTCGTTCCACACCGAGCTCATCGAGGTAGCGGGCGGTCACAATGTGCACACGGGCACGCCCGTGCGCGGGCGCGGCATGGAGCGCATCTCTCTGGAGCAGGTCATGGGCTACGACCCTGAAGTCATCCTGATCAAGGAGCGGACCTTCTACAATTCGATCTACAAAGACCCGCGCTGGGCGAATCTGAGCGCCGTGCGCGATCGGCGCGTCTTCCTGATCCCCAACGATCCGTTCAACTGGTTCGACCGGCCACCGTCGTTCATGCGTCTGCTGGGGGCGCAGTGGCTGCTGGGCGCGCTGCAGCCGGGGCGGTTGAGCCCGGACATTCGTACGCAGATGAAGTCGTTCTATGGGTTCTTTTTGGGCGTGTCGATCGACGACCGGCAGACCACCGAGATCCTCGGGCCGTGAGGTGATTCGGTCTACAGAGGGCGCCAAGCGGGCTACGCCGGGTTCGCGAAGAGCCAGGCAAGGATCCGCGCGACGATGTCGTCCGGCTGGCCGGCGATCTCAAGGGTGAGGGCTTCGCCGGGCCGCGGCTCTTCGAGAATGGCGAGCTGGCTGTCGAGCATTGAGGCTTTCATGAAGTGACCCACGCGGACGCGCAGGCGTCGCTCGATGAGCGAGCGCTCCCCCTTTAGGTACACCCAGCGCAGCACGCCCTCGGGATCGAGGGCCTGCCGGTAGGCACGCTTGAGCGCCGAGCAAGCCACGACCAGGTTCACGCCGGCGGCTTGGGCGCTCTTGATGTGCTCGCGAATCTGTTCCAGCCACGGCGCGCGATCCTCATCCGTAAGCCCCTCGCCGCGGGCCATCTTGGCGATGTTGCCGGCCGGGTGAAGGTCGTCCCCGTCGAGGAGCGAGCAACCGAGCGCGCGCGCCAGGCGCGCCCCGATGTGCGACTTGCCCGTGCCAGCAACACCCATCAAGACGACGATCACCAGGGGATTGTACGGCTCCTGCGTGGGGCGGCCACCCGCGCGATGGGCCATCGAGGACCGGTTCTACTACGACTTCGAGACCGAGCCCTTCGAGCCTGCCGATGTGGCGAGGATCGAAGCCGCGATGGCCGAGATCGTGGCGCAGGATCTCCCTTTCCAGCGCCGCGTGATTTCCCGCGCGGAGGCCTTGGCCTTGTTCCGCGCGCGGAACGAGCGCTACAAGGTCGAGTTGATCGAAGCCATTCCGCCGGGCGAGGAGATTTCGCTTTATGAGCACGGTGACTTCGTGGATCTCTGCCGCGGTCCGCACGTCGAACGTACCGGGCAGATTGGCGCCTTCAAGGTGCTCTCCTTCGCGGGGGCCTACTGGCGTGGAGACGAGCGCAACCCGCAGCTCCAGCGCATCTACGGCACCGCGTTCGCGACCCCGAGCGATCTCGAAGCGCACCTGGCCCGCGTGGAGGAGGCTTCTACGGCCCCAAGATCGACCTCAAGGTCAAGGATGCTCTCGGTCGCGAGTGGCAGTGCACGACCTTCCAGCTCGACTTCCAGCTGCCGGAGCGGTTCGCCTTGGAGTACGTCGCCCCCGACGGAAGCCGCAGACAGCCGGTCATGATCCATCGCGCCCTGCTCGGCTCCATCGAGCGCTTCGTGGCGATCCTGATCGAGCACTACGCCGGCGCCTTTCCCCTTTGGTTGGCGCCCGAGCAAGCCCGCGTGCTCACGGTGTCCGAGAAGGCCGACGGTTACGCGCGTGAGGTGCAGGCCGCGTTGCGCTGCGCCGGGCTGCGCGTCGAAGTGGACACATCATCCGACAAGCTGGGGGCGAAGATCCGACGCGCCCAGCTGAGCAAAATCCCTTACATGCTCGTGGTTGGTGAGAAGGACATGGCCGCCCAGGTGGTGTCGCCCAGGACGCGCGGTGGAGAACAGCTACCCGCGACAGGCGTTGGCGAGTTAGCGTGCAGGCTGGCCAAGGAGGCGAGTCCACCACGTCTCGCCTGACCGCCCTCTCCGAAGCCGATTACCGAAGGTGTCACCCCCCCATGAACGAGTTCCCGACCATTTCCGTCGATGAAGCCGAACAGTTGCTGCGCCAGGGTGCCGGTGCTGGGCACGGAGAGCTCCTGAAGCAGGCCGATGCCACACGGGCGGCCTCCTTCGGGACCAAGGTCGGCTTCTGCGCCATCGTCAACGCCAAGTCGGGCATCTGCGGCGAGGATTGCCGATTCTGCGCACAGTCGGTGCATGCTCGTCGCGGCAACCTGGTCGTACATGGGCTTCTGCGGGCGCGCAGACTGGTGGAGCTCGCCGTGAAGGCAGAGGAGAAGGGCGCGACGTCGTTCTCGATCGTGACCTCGGGACGCGGGATCGCCAGCGAGTCCGAACTGTCTGAGATCGAAGAGGCCTTGGAGGGCATCGCCCAGAAGACGCGCCTTCGCCGATGCGCGTCTTTGGGCTTCATGGATGAGACCCGGCTTGCACGGCTCCACCGAGCTGGCCTACAGCGCTATCACCACAATCTGGAGACCAGCCGCAGCTTCTTTCCGTCGATCTGCACCACCCACACCTTCGAACAGAAGCTGGCGACCATTCGGGCGGCCAAGGCGGTGGGTCTGTCGGTGTGCTGCGGCGGCATCTTTGGCCTGGGCGAGACGCCTGCCCAGCGGGTCGAGCTGGCCGAGACCCTGCGCCAGATCGGGGTGGATGGCGTGCCCATCAACTTCCTCGACGCGCGTCCGGGCACGCCCTTGGAATCCCAGCCCCGGCTGCCGCCCGAGGAGTGTCTGGCCATCGTGGCCGTGTTCCGCTTGATGCTTCCCAAGGCGGAGATCATCGTGATGGGGGGCCGAGAGGCGCAGCTCGGCGAGCAGTGCTCTGCCATATTTCGAGCAGGAGCGAACCGAACCATCATCGGCGACTATCTGACGATGTCAGGCGCCCGCCCGGACGACGTGTTGGCCATGGCCAGCGGGCAGGGGTTCACCGTCGAGCGGGCCAGCGAGCCGTAACCGCCCTATTTGGGCCGCATCATGCGCCCGCATCTCCGCGGCCGGGTGCCTCCGGGGATGAGCTGGCCTCGCAGGAACCTGGCCAGCACATCCTCGGCGTCGCCGGCGAGGCCCGTGATGACCCGGATCCCCAGCCGTGTCGCCGTGGGCAAGTAGGCGCGGTTGAAGCCCCCGCACAGCAGAGTGCGAACGCCGAGTGTGGCCAACCCCGCCATACGGCCGGGCAGCCAGGGCTCGCCGAGCGACATGACGAACCGTCGGACCTCCCTGCCCCTGTCGAGCTGGACGACCAAGATGGTCTCCGCAAAACAGAACCGAGGCGAAATCTCGTTGCCGAAGAGTGGGAGCCCTACACAGGTCGTCACGTTCGGGGAACACTCAAGCAATCCGCGTGCCCCCACCGGACGACGGTCGCGGTGACACGAGGCCATGTTCCTTCATCCGTCGCCACAGGGTGTTGCGTCCGATGCCGAGGCTCTTGGCGGTCTTCGTGCGATCCCAGGCGTGGGCAGCCAGGGCTTCTAGCAGATGCCGCGTCACGGGATCCTCGGCTGATCGCTCCTCGTGCACCGTCGCGGCCGTCTTCAGCAGCGCGCGCTCCGAGGGTTTGCGCCGGGCTTCGCTTTGCGCGTCGCCCTGCGAAGGCCGCGTGCTCCGAGCTTGGAGCTCCTCGGGAAGGTCCTTCAACTCGATGCGCGGGCCGTGGCACAGGACGAAGATGCGCTCGAGGATGTTTTGCAGCTCGCGCACGTTGCCGGGGTAGTCGTAGTCGCGAAGCGCCGCCATCGCCTTGGGGGCGATGTCGCGGATGTTCTTGCCCGTCTTCACGGCCAGGCGACGTATGAAATGCGCCACGAGCAGCGGCACGTCCTCCCGGCGCTTCTTGAGTGGCGCCAGAACCACCGGGACGACCCGGATTCGGTAGTACAGGTCCTGTCGAAATCTCCCCTCGTCGACCATCTTGGCCAGGTTGCGGTTGGTGGCGGCCAGCACGCGGACGTCGACCTTGACCGGCTTGCGCCCGCCCAGAGGTTGGATCTCCCCCTCTTGCAGCACCCTCAGGAGCTTGAGTTGAAAGGCGGGCGTGACGTCGCCGATCTCGTCGAGCAGGATGGTGCCGCCGTCGGCCAGCGCGAAGTGGCCAGGCTTGTCACTGCGCGCATCGGTGAAGGCACCGCGAACGTAGCCGAAGAGCTCGGATTCCAGCAGGGTGTCGGGCAGTGCGCCGCAGTTGACCCGCACGAAGGGCTTGTCCCGGCGCGCGCTGAGGCTGTGGATGGCGCTGGCGACCAGCTCCTTGCCTGTGCCGCTCGGCCCCTCGATGAGCACGGGCGCGTCGGAGGCGGCCACGTCGGGGAGCAGTTGGAAGAGTTGCTGCATCACCGGGCTGGTGCCCACGATCTCCTCGAAGCTCGCTTTGCCCTTCAGCTCCCGGCGCAGACTCTCCAGGTCGGAGATGTCGCGGAAGATCTCCACGCCGCCCACCATGCGATCGCCCCGCCGGAGCACCGCCGTGGAGACGGCCAGCGGCACCGGCAACATGGCCGAGTTCAGCACGTCGACGCGTACGTCACGCAGCGGGCGGCCCGTGGCCAGCGTCTCCTTCAAGGCGCAACCCTTCTGGCAGATGCTGGCGCGAAAGACCTCGTAGCACTTTCTGCCCACGGCCTGGCGCCGCGTCGCCCCCGTGATGCGCTCCGCCTCTTGGTTGAAGGAGGTGATGCGGAAGTCGTGGTCGACCGTGAACACGCCCTCGTGGATGCTGTCGAAGATGAGCGCGTGCAGCTCGTCGACCGGTCGCGCGACGGGTGGGCTGTGCCTGCGGTTCTCGGACATGGGGTGCAGTGGAACATAATGGTGCAAATTGTTCCACATGCAAACCGAAGCGGCAGACGTGGCCCGTGTGCCGGGGCGCGGCTGACCGGGCCGTGGCGGGCACGGGGATTGCTGAGGTCCCGATCTGTCCTGAGTCGCAGAAGTCCCTGGTCTGAATCCGGCAAAGATGGAAGAAAGGTCCGCCCCATGCGTTTATCGATCGCAACCGTTTCGCTGTGTCTGCTCGTCGGGACGTCGGCCATGGCCGCGGCCCAGCCCAAGGGCAGCGGTTCTCCTTGTGCGGGGCGGGCGTGTGGCCCGGGCCGCGGCGCCTGGCAGGATCGCCTGTACGACCCCAAGACGGTGGAGACGATCTCGGGAGAGATCGTCTCAGTGGAGAGGATCGGCGCTCCGAACGGGATGGGCGGCGTGCACGCCACGCTGAGATCCGACAAGGGCGAGACCATCCCCGTCCACCTGGGCCCGTCGTGGTATCTCGACAAGCAGTCCGTGACTCTCGCGCCGGGTGACCAGATCACCGTGCGGGGCTCGCGCATCACCTTCGAGGGAAAGCCGGCCATCATCGCCGCCGAAGTGACGAAGGGCGGTCAGGTGCTACGACTTCGAAACGACAATGGCGTCCCTGTCTGGGCCGGCTGGCGTCGGCGGGGCCGGTAGAGGCACGATGGCGAACGTGAGTCCCAGTCAGAAGGCTGTTGCCTTCTTCGAGCAAGGCTACAACTGCGCGCAGGCCACCGCGGCGGCTTTCGCCGATCACATCGGGATGGAAGCGAAGGCCGTCCACAAAGTGATGGCGGGTTTTGGGGGCGGCATGGGTGGCTCGCGGGGAACCTGCGGCGCGGTGAGCGCCATGGTCTTCGTCGCGGGGGCCGTGGCCGGAGGTTACGCACCGACGGACCGAGCGTCCAAGAAGGCGCTTTACGACACGGTCAAGAAGATGCTCGGCGAATTCTCCCAAAGGCACGCGACCACGAGTTGCTATGAGCTCCTTCGCTCCGCAGCGTGCTCTCCCGCGCCCGATCCGTCGGAGAGGACCGCCGAATACTACGCCAAGCGGCCCTGCGCTCGCTTCGTCGCCTCGGCCGCGGACATCGCTTTCCGAACGTTGTTCGCGCCGGGCGCTCAGGACCAGCAAGACCGCGCGGGCATGGCGGCGCCGGCGGTGACGGGCCAAGGCACGGAGTGACACGGCGCTGCCCGGCGCGGGAGCGCGCCCGCGAGCGCGGGTGCTTGACAGCTCCGGTTCGCGGGTAATACCAGTGGCCAAATCATGCTACCGCGAGCATTCGGCCGGCTCGTGAGTTGCCTGTGGGGAGTTGTCCTGCCCCGGCCCTCAGTCGTTCGGTGGCCGGGGCCCACGACTTCTGGCTGGCGGCCCTCCTGCTATGCTGCATGAACCATGTGCCCGAACCTCAAGTTGACCATCCTTGTCGACAACCGCGCCAGGCCCGGGCTGGTGGTCGAGCACGGCTTCTCGGTTTGGGTCGAGGCCGGCGGAGCTCAGATCCTCTTCGATACGGGGCAGGGCACGGCGCTCGCCCACAATGCGGCCCACTTGGAAGTGGACCTCGGCAGCGCGCAGGCCTTGGTGATCAGTCACGGGCACTACGATCACACGGGGGGCGTGGCGGCGGCGGTGCAGCGGGCTCCGTGCGTGACGACCTACGCACATCCTGGAATCCTGAGGTCGCGCTTCTCGGTTCGCGCGCAAGGCGTGAAGTCCATCGGCTTGCCGGATTCGGCCCGCTTCACTTTGCAGTGCGAGCCCTCGGGCCGCGTGAAGTGGACCACGACGACCGTCGAGATCGCTCCCGGCGTGATGCTCAGCGGTCCCATTCCCCGTGTGACCAGCTACGAGGATGCGGGCGGGCCATTCTTCTTCGATGGCGAGGCCACGCGGCCCGATCCCATTGAAGACGAACTCTGCCTCTGGGTGGTGACTCCGCGCGGGCTGGTGGTTCTCATGGGCTGCGGGCACGCGGGGGTCATCAACACGCTCCAGCACGCCAGGGCCACCTCAGGTGTGTCGCGTGTCCACGCCGTGGTGGGCGGCCTTCATCTGCTCGAGGCCGGGCCCCAGCGCATCGAGCCCACGCTGCGTGCCCTGGCCGAGATCGACCCCGAGCTGGTGATCCCGGCCCACTGCACGGGCGACGAGGTCATCGAGACCCTGCGGCAGACCTTCGGTCGTCGCGTCCAACCAGGCGAAGCAGGGATGGTGCTCGAATTGGGCCTGCCGGACGGCTCTGTTGCAGCCGACGTTGCAACGCGCTCCTGACGTTGCGTCCCGGGCCAGACCATCGCGCCAAGGGCGCGATTTCTGTGGGCGCGGCCTGCCGGGCCGGTGGCCCGTGACGTGCAAGCTGAGCCCGCCATGAGGCAAACCTTCAGAAGCAGCATCGGCCTGTGGGTCTGGGCAGCGGCGATGGTGGCGACATGTGGAGGGCCAACGCCGGTCAGCAACGGCGGCGTCGGGGCGAGCTCGGGTTTTGGGGGCTCGGGGGGATCGCTGTTGCCGGGCGCGGCGGCCGGGGCCATCGGCCAGGTCCCCAGCGGGAATGTGCCGACCGCGGATGCCAACTGTGGCGTCCAGACGCAGAACCTGGACCGCTCACCGGGTGACGTGTTGCTGGTCCTCGATACGTCGTCCTCGATGATCGATGAGAAGATTCGTGCCACGGGTAACACGCGGTGGGCCGAGATCACGGCCGCCCTGGATCAGGTCCTGCCGGCCACGGACAAAGACGTGAACTGGGGTCTCATGCAGTTCCCGGG
>JAEXQJ010000257.1 GCA_023438785.1 Pseudomonadota bacterium | reverse complement strand
ACCGAGAACTGCCGGTAGATGACGCCGGTGGAGCCCGGGAAGAACATCATCGGGCCAAACACGGCCGACAGCACCAACCCGATTCCGATGAGCGCGCTTTGGATCTCGCCCATGGACTTGCGGGTCGCCTCCCAGGGCGGCAACCCTTCTTCGCTCATCACACGTTCGACGTTCTCCACCACGACGATGGCGTCGTCGACGAGCAGGCCGATGGCGAGGACCATGGCGAACATGGTCAGCATGTTCACCGAGTAGCCCAGGGCAGCCAGCACACCGAAGGTGCCCAGGAGGACCACGGGCACGGCGATGGTCGGAATCAAGGTGGCCCGGAGGTTGCCCATGAAGAGGTACATGACCAGGAAGACCAGGACGATGGCCTCGAAGAGCGTCTTGTACACCTCCGCGATGGCCACCCGCACGAACGGCGTGGTGTCCATCGGATAGACGACCTTCATGCCGGGCGGGAAGTACCGCGAAAGCTCGGCCATCTTCTCTTTGATCCGCTCCGCGGTCTGCAGCGCGTTTGCCCCCGCCTCCTGGCGGATGGCGAGCATGCCCACCGGGTTGCGGTTGTAGCGCATGACCAGGTCAGGCAACTCGGAGCCGAGCTCGGTACGGCCGATATCCCTCACGCGGACCACCGATCCGTCGGGGTTCGTGCGCAACGGAATGGCCGCGAACTCCTCCGGCGTGACCAGCATCGACTGAACGAGGATGGAGGCATTCAAGCGCTGGCCGGGAATCGACGGGGCGCCGCCAAGTTGGCCGGCAGAAACCTCGACGTTGTACTGGCTCACCGCCGCCGCCACGTCGTCCGAGGTCATCCCGTACTTGGTCAGCTTGTCGGGATCGAACCAGATGCGCATGGAGTACGCGGTCCCGAAGATCTCGACCTCGCCAACCCCGGGCACGCGCGCCAGCGGCGACTGCAGCTTCGAGGTCGCGTAGTCATTGAGGTCGGCCATGCTCATGCTGCCGTCATCGGTGGTGACGCCCAGGATGAGGAGGTAGTTGCGGGTGGATTTGCTGACCGACAGCCCTTGGGTCTGCACCACGGGGGGCAGCGACGGCATGGCGAGTTGCAGCTTGTTCTGCACCTTCGCCCAGGCCATGTCGGGATCAGTGCCGGGGGCAAAGGTGAGCGTGATGGCCGCGCTACCCGACGAGTCGCTCGTCGAGTACATGTAGAGCATCCGGTCGAGCCCCGTCATCTTCTGCTCGATCATCTGGACGACCGTGTCCTCCACGGTCTTGGCGGAAGCGCCCGGGTAGGAGCCGCGGATCGTGATCGACGGTGGCGCGATGGGCGGATACTGCGAGATGGGGAGCAGGTAGATGGCCATGCCTCCCAACACCATCATGGAGATGGCGATGACCCAGGCGAAGACGGGACGCTTGAGAAAGAACGCCGACAGCATGGCGGGCTCTACTTCGTCCCGGGCACCGGGCCACCCGCTGCCGTCTTCGCAACCTGCGCGACGAACGGAACCGCCCTGACCGGGGCCCCGGGGCGCGCCTTCTGTATGCCGTCGACGATAACCCGATCACCCGCGGCAAGGCCTCGGGTGACGAGCCACTTGTCGCCCATCGCCCGGTCGATGACCAAGGGCCGCATCTCCGGCTTGTCGGACTTGTCGAGGACCAAGGCCACCGCGTTGCCCTTGGTGTCGCGGCTCACACCTTGCTGCATGACCAAGATGGCCTGCTCGTCGGTGCCCTCTTCCACCGTGGCCCGCACGAACATGCCCGGGAGCAGGACGTAGTTGGGATTCGGGAAGACCATGCGCAGGGTCACGGCTCCGGTGGCCGGGTTCACGGTGACGTCGCGGAATTGGAGCTTGCCCTCCAAGGGGTAAGGGCTGCCGTCTTCGAGGATCAACCTGACCTTCCGGCCGCTGTCCTCGTTCTTGAGTCGACCACTCTCCAAGTTGCGTCGAAGCCGAAGGAGCTCGGCGCTGGATTGGGTGACATCGACGTAGATGGGATCCAGTTGCTGGATGGTGGCCAGCGCCGTGGGCTGATACGCCGTCACCATGGCGCCCACCGTGACATTGGACATGCCGATGCGGCCCGAGATGGGGGCCTTGATGGGCGTATACGAGAGGTTGATGCGGGCACTGTCGTAGGCCGCCTTGGCCAAGGCCGCGCTCGCGATGGCCTTCACATTGTTGGCCTGCGCCTCTTCCGACTCCTGTGCCCCTACGGCGTGAATCTTCTCCAGGGTCTGCAGGCGCTCCGCGCGGGATTTGATCGACGGCAGGGTCGCCTGCGCGGCATCCCAGGCGGCCTTAGCCTGGTCCAAAGCCGCTTTGTAGGGCGCGGGGTCGATCTGATAGAGGGTGCTGCCGGCCTTGACGTCCGTTCCCTCCTGGAAGAAGCGCCGCTTGATGAGCCCATTGACCTGAGGGCGTATCTCGGCCACCAGATAGGCGTTGATGCGTCCCGGGAGCTCCGTGGTCAGCACCACGCGCTCGGGGGCCACGGTGACGAAGGCCACCTCGGGCACGGGCATCCGCGGCGGAAGGGGCTTCTTGCACCCCACGAACGCGGCCACGAGCAGCCCTGCGGCGGCGAGCCGCCAAGTCATTCTCCAGTTGATTGTCATGAGTTGACCTCGAAATGGATCCCCATCTGACCGCCCGATCGCCGGACGGCTTCCCTCTGCCCAACACCCGACAGGACGATTGACTTTAATCGGCGTTAAAGTCAACAGCCATGAAGTCTCCGCCTAGGCAGTGCGGCAGGAGAGCGAAGTCGACAAGAGGCGCGGACTATGATCTCTTGAGAGTGGACTCGAATCATGGCTCGTCCAGTCAGATGTCAGCACGAAATTGAGCATGTCCGAGAAGACATCCTCCATGCGGCAGGGCGGGCGTTCTCTCGCCGAGGTTTCAGCCGGGTCACGATTCATGACATCGCCCGCGAGGCGGGGTACACCACGCCCTCGCTCTACGCGTATTTCAAGGGCAAGCAGGAGATCATCGACGCCCTCTACGCGATCATGACGCGAGAATTCGAGAGCGCTCTGGACGCCCCGATCCCCCCTACCCTCGGCTTTCCCCGACGCCTGGGCTCGCTCTTCGAACGCTTCCTCGACATAGCTGAACGCTGGCCAGAGGCTCGGCCGCTTCTGCTTGCGCTGAGACGCTCGGGCCTCGCCAAACTTGACAGGGCTCAGAAGTGCGCCGCCAAACGAAGCATCGATGCCAAATTCGTACACTGGCTGAAAGAGAACATGACGAGCAGCAGGGATCTTGGAGGGCGGAAGCCGGCGGAGATGGCGCCGATCATCCGCAGCCTGATCTTCGGCGCCTTCCTTGCCGAGGGCAGTGAGGATGCCCGGCCCAGCACCCCAAGAAATCGTTTCACCCTGGCTCTGCAGGTCTGCCTATACGGCATCACCGGTCTGGGCAAGGACGGCTCCTAGCGGCCGTGCCGGCCGGCCCCGCTCGTTTCTCCCGACCGGTTTCCGCTGCCTCACGCGGCCGCGCCGCTTCGCGAGGTCTCGGCACGACCCGCGCTGTCACGGCACACGGTCGTCGCGTACGCGAAAGACCACCAGATCTTGCAGCCACTGCCCGTAGCGTGGCACCCGGCCCAACTCGCGGTAGTTACGGGCGAGCGCGTGCAGAATGTCCTGCCCGCCTGTCTGGCTGATCAACTTTAAGTCGGCGAGTTGCAGCGCGATGACGGGCGCGCGTGCGGCCAGGACCGCGTCGCGCAGGTCGTCCCGGTTGCGGCCGCCCAGGGCGCGCGCGTGCGGATGGCGCGGCCAATAGGAGAAGACGCCCATCTCGAAGCCGTCGAGGAGCGGCACGCCCGAGAGGACGGCCAAGGTGGGATCGAAGCTGAGCAAAGGCCCACCCGCCACCGCCTGCTCGATGACCTGAGCAGCCTCGGCCGCTCGCGCCGGCGTGCCATCGCCATTCCAGCGGGGCGGCCAGGCCCAATGCCCCCACGACGTGCCCACCGCACTCAGCGCCCACACCGCGGCCGGCATCAAGGCGCGCGCCGACGGGCGCCAGGCGGACAGGGTCAGGCCGGTGCCCAGCGCGAGCAGGGGCAGGAACATGGTCTGGTGATGAGCGAAAGGGGCCGAGCGCGTGGCGTGCAAGGCCAGCACCGCGATCCAGGACAGTAGGGCCACCCCCGCCAGGCGCAGCGCCGGCGTCAGCGGTCGCGTCCGCCGGGCTAGCGCGCCCCACAAGACCACGGCCAAGCAGCCCAATATCACCGCGGCCGGCTGCTCGCCCACCAATCCCAGCCCGAATTCGCGCAACAGGTGCGCGTGCATGGCCGCGCCGTAGTACGAATCGTGGAAATCGACCACGCCGAACCAGAAGCCATCGGCGCCCAGCCACAGGAAGGGCAAGGCGGCCAGCCCCCCCGGCAAAAACGCTGCCGCCAGCCACCACACGGCGCGGCTTCGCCACTTCCATAGCCCGACCGCCGCCACGACGGCCAGCATGGGTACCATCGACGGGCGCGCCGCCACCGCGAGCGACAGAAGCGCCGTGCCCACCAGCCATTCCCGCCCCTGACCCCGATCGCTGGCCAGCCGTTCGAAAGCCGCGGCCGTCAGCAGTGCCACCAAGGCATAGGAACGCGCCGTCGACGTGCCGTGGACAAAGGCATAGCTGCCCATGAGCAGCACCGCCGTCCACACCGACGCAGTCCGGCCCGCGAGTCGTCCGGCCGCGCGCAGGGTGAGCGCCACGGCCACCAAGCCCATCACAGCGCACCACGCGCGCGCCGCCCATAGCCCGTGGCTGCCCCATGGCGAGACCGGCGCAAAAGCCAGGGCGGCCAACGGCGCCTGGGGAAAAAAGAAGTCCCGGTAGGGCAGGCGGCCGCGCGCCACCAATTGGCCAGCGTAGATGTACCACCCCTCGTCCAGGATCATGCGCCCCCACATGACCGTGACCAGGCTGGTCAGGGCGAAGAGCACGTACAGCCCCCACGCGCCACGCCCCCAGCCCGGGCCGGGCTCGTCCGCGCTGAGCAGGCGGCGTGACCAACGAATCACCGCCCGAGGGTAACCGATCTGTCCCTCGGCGTGCGGCCCTCGATCCCCTCGCACGGGGCGGCGCGCCCTGGCCTGCCGATGTGGCTGCGCCAAAGGTGACGGGCTCAGAGCCCGTCGGAGACTGTCGTCCTCTTCCTGCCCACGCTCTTGATCCCCGCCCTTCGTCCGGCGTAAGCTCACATAAGTAACGTCATGAAGCCCCTGGGCGAACATCTGCGCGAGCTTCGCGAAAAGAAGGACCTCTCCGTTCGCGAGTTGGCCAAGAAGGTCGGCGTGTCCGCGCCGTTCCTCTCCGATGTGGAGCTTGGCCGGCGCCATCCCTCAGACGAGGTCCTGGGCGCCCTGGCCACGCATCTTGGGACGAACGCTGCGGAACTTCACAAGCATGACGCCAGAGCCCCCATCCAGGCGCTCAAACGCATGGCCGCGAGCAATCCCGCGATGGGCTTCGCCCTGCGCAGGGTCGTCGACGAGGGCGTGAGCGCGGAGGATCTCCTCGATTTCCTCAAGAGGCGCGGGAAGAAGGGGTGAAGAGCTACCGCACGAACACCGGCCCCTTCGACGAGCGCCCCTTCTTTTCATCAACCGAGATCGATCGCATGTGCGTCGAGGAGCTCCGGAACCAAGGGCTCTACCCGAGCGAGCCGAGCCCCATCCGGATCGATCGCTTCGTCGAGAAACGCTTCGGCGTCCAGCCGGCATACGAGGAGCTGCCAGCAGGCCTGCTCGGGTTCACGGCCTTCGGTGCCAAGGGCGTCCAGGGCATCTTCGTATCCAAGCCCCTCGATGACGAGGGCACCACCGTCGCCGAGCGCCGACTGCGCACCACGCTCGCCCACGAAGCCGGGCATGGCCTGCTGCATGCACATCTGTTCGCCTTGGCAGGCGATGCGAAACGCCTCTTCGGCAGCGGCGTCTCGGACGACGGCACCAAGATCCTGTGCCGGGGAGAGGCTCCGGACGCGGGCCTCCGCACGGGCCGTTCGTCGCCATGGTGGGAGTACCAGGCGAACCTGATGATGGGGGCGCTCCTCCTTCCGCGGCCCCTGGTCAACGAGGCGCTGGCCTCCTTGCACGTCGCCCACGGCGAGCGCCGCATCCTGCCGCGCGCGCGCAGAGATGGCGCCATCCGGCGGCTGTCAGAGGTGTTCGACGTCAATCCCATCGTCGCGCACATCCGCCTCAAGTCCTTGTCCATACTGTCCGACGCCCCGACGGCTTCCGGGGCCTGGCCGTTCGTTCGCCGAGTCAGGCTGGGACGGCGGCCCTCATTGCCCAAATAGGCCGGCGGCTCGCTGTCCTCCTCCCAGACGCGCTTGACGCTGAACCTCGTTTCTGCGATTAGTGTCAGCTCATATCAGCTAACACGTGGCCATCCCGAGCGCGCGCCGGGTGCGGTTCGCCCGAGCTATTTCAGGAGTCCCTTACAATGACAGAAGCCCAGCAGTCGAAGAGCCCGGTTCCGGGCGGAATCCGGGAGCTCCTGGCTCTCGCCCTTCCCATCATCATTTCCACCGCTTGTGACGGCATCATGATCTTCACCGATCGCCTGATGCTCTCGCGAATCGGCGCGGACGCCATGAACGCCGCCATGTCCGGAGGCGTATCCATTCAGGTGGCGACCTTCTTCTTCATGGGGCTCACGGGCTATTCCACCGCGCTGGCCGCGCAGTTCATGGGCGCGGGGCAGAAGCCCAACTCCTCGGCCGCGGCATTCCAGGCCTTCCTCATTGCGCTCGTGGCGGTGCCGGTCGTGCTGCTCTGGCTCGCTCCCGCGGACTACATCTCCGTCAAATTGGGAATCCCCGAGACTCAGCGCAATTTCCAGTGGCAGTACATGAAGATCCTCGCGGCGGGAACCGTGTTCGGCCTCATTCGCCACGTGCTCGCGTCGTATTTCTCCGGCATCGGCCGCACCAAGGTCGTCATGGCGGCCACGCTCACCGCGATGGCGGTGAACGTCGGGCTCGGCTTCAGTCTCATCTACGGCAAGCTCGGCCTTCCCCAACTGGGAATCCGCGGCGCGGCCATCGGCGCCGTGGGCGGGTGGTTGGCAGCGGCGCTCATCCTGGTTGTCGCCTACTTCGACAAGCAGAACCGAGAAGAGTTCTCGTCGGCCCACACCCTGCGCTTTCACAGAGACATCATGAGGAAGCTGCTCGCCTTCGGATACCCGGCCGGCTTCGAGATGTTCCTCAACTTCCTGGCCTTCTCGGCCGTGATCCAAATCTTCCAGTCGGTCGGAACCCACGTGGCGACGGCGACCACTATCACCTTCAACTGGGATCTCATCACCTTCATCCCCCTGCTCGGCATCGAGATCGCGGTGACCAGCCTGGTGGGTCGACACATGGGCGCGCGGGACCCGCACACCGCGAAGAAGACCGTCCACTCGGCCATCAAGGTCGGGACGCTCTATTCGCTTGGTACGTTGCTCCTCTTCGTCGCCGTTCCCGACTGGTTGGTCGCCGTGTTCAGGCCGGATTCGCCGTCGCAGATCTTCGAGGACGCTCGCCCGCTCGCCAGCTCCATGATTCGGATGGCGTCCTTCTACGTGCTGGCCGAGGCCATGATGTGCGCTCTCGTCGGGGCGCTGCGCGGCGCCGGCGATACCCTGTTCACCATGGCCGCCTCCGTAAGCGCACACTGGCTCTTCGCGCTCACCGCGTGGATGCTGTTCAAGGTCTTCCATCTCCCGCCCCTCGTGGGCTGGAGCGCGGTCATCGGCATCTTCCTCGCCTTCGCCCTGGCGCTCTTCCTACGGTTCAGAAGCGGCCGCTGGATGACCATCAGCGTCGTCGACGCCGGAACGCCGGCCTCGCCGGTCGCGGCGGAGGCCAAAGCAGACACCTGAGCACCCCGCTCACCTCGAAACGCGGCCCACCGCGTCCACGGCCGGTACGACGCCTACTGTTGCTGCTGTTCCTGCGCCAGCCTGGTCAGCGTCGACTCGTCGGCTCCCGCGCTCACACGAACATCCACGCCCAATGATTCGCCGCTGCCGCCACGATGAAATCCCCGCACCGGACAGGCATCCAGGTAGTCGAGGCCCACGGCCACACGGACGTGCCGGCCGTGGGCGCGCACGCGGTTGGCCACGTCGAAGCCCTGCCAGCCCACGCCGTCGATCCACGCCTCGGCCCAGGCGTGACTGGCCAGGCCTTGCACGCTGCCATCCGCCGCGACGGTGATGGTCTTGGGCGCCAGATAGCCGCTCACGTAGCGAGCCGGGATGCTGAGCTGGCGGCAGCACGACACGAAGACGTGCGCGTGGTCCTGGCACACCCCAGCCCCACGCGCGAAGGCCTGCGCCGCGGGCGTCGTGACCTCGGTGACGCCGCTCTTGTAGTCGACCTTGTCGCGCACGGCTGTCATCAACGCCTCGACCGCGGACGCCGGATCGTCCACGCTCTGCCGTCGGAAGACCTCGGCGAAACGGCTCATGGCCTCGTCCTGCGTGGTCAGCGCGGTTGACCGCATGTAGATCTCGGGGCGCTGCGGTCCCGGGTCGGGCAGCACGACGGGATTTTCCTCGACGTCGACTTCGCCCAGAGCACGAATGCGAACCTCGTCGTGCGGCCGGTCGATGACCAGGAGGTGGGCCATGTTGCCGAACCCGTCGACGAACGAGCGGGCCGGCGCGGGCAGGTCCAGGCGCCAGTTGAGCACCGTCTGCTGCGCGGTCGACTGGGGAGACAGCCGCAGATACTGAACCGTGTAGTTGGCCGGCGTGGAGTACCGGTACCTCGTCTCGTGAACGATGGACAATCGCATGCGGTTCTCCTAGATGGTCATCATGAAGTCGCGCGCAAGCTGCGCCGACAACTCGGCGAGGCGCAGGACCACATCCCCCAAGAATTCGTGCAGTCCGCCGGCCAGCACCCGATCAGCCCGCGTGAAACGCAGCCGCGCGTGCAACTCGCCCGCCAGGCGCTGCGCCTCCAAATCACGCGTGCCCGCCAGCGCGTCCAGGTGTTCCGTCACCTGGTGCGCGCAAAAGCGCAGACTGCGCGGCATCTCCAGCCGCAGGATCAACAGGTCGGCCACGCGGCCGGGTGTGATCACGTCGTGGTACGTCTGGTGGTAGGCGCGAAAGGCGCTGGCCTGGCGCAACACCGAGCCCCAGGCATAGTAGGTCGCGCCGGTCACCTCCGCCTTCATTCCTTCGAGAGAGCGAAACTTGGTGTCCAGCAGGCGCGCGGTGCTGTCCCCGCGTTCGAGGAACGTCCCCAGGCGCAAGAAGTGGAAGGCATCGTTGTGCAGGGTCGTGCCGTGCGAGACACCGCGGAACAGGTGCGAGCGATCCTTGACCCAGTCGCAGAACTCGCGCAGGCCTCGCGCCTTGAGTGCCTCCTCGTCCAGGTTGGCCACCGTCAACCAGGTCGTGTTCAGGCTCTCCCACATCTCGGTGGAGATCACGGCACGCAGGGCACGGGCGTTTTCTCGGGCCGCGTGCACGCAGAACTTGATGCTGCACGGACTCTCCATGTCCACCGCGAAGAAGCGCGTGATGTCAGCCTCGGTGAGCCGATAGCCGCGTTCGTAGAACTGGCCGGGATTGCCCAAGCTGGCCAGCGCGTCTCGCCACTCGGTCTCGGGCGACGTGTTGGCCAGGCCCAGCAGAGAGTTGCGATAGCTGACATCGAGCACGCGGGCCAGGTTCTCCGCGCGTTCCATATAGCGGCCCGTCCAGTACAGGTTGTCGGCGGTTCGGCTCAGCATGGCGTGACAGACCTCATGGACGCAGCACCCAGGTGTCTTTGGTGCCGCCGCCCTGGGAAGAGTTGACGACCAGCGAGCCGCGCGCGAGCGCCACGCGGGTCAAGCCGCCGGGCACCACCACGCAGCCCGTGGCGCCGGTGAGGATGAAAGGCCGCAGGTCGATGTGCCGAGGGGCGATGCCCTCCTCGACAAAGGTGGGGCACGACGACAGGGCCAGCGTGGGCTGCGCGATATAACTCTCGGGCTGGGCCACGATGAGGGCGCGAAACTTCTCTTGCTCGGCGCGCGTGCTGCGCGGCCCGACCAGCATGCCGTAACCGCCCGAGCCCTGCGTCTGCTTGACCACCAGTTCGGCCAGGTGTTCCAGGACGTAGGCGCGATCGGCGTCCAGCGAGCAACGGTAGGTGGGGACGTTGGAGAGGATCGGCGTCTCGCCCAGGTAGAACTTGATGAGGTCGGGGACGTACGGGTAGCTCGATTTGTCGTCCGCCACCCCGGTGCCGATGGCATTGGCCAGGGTCACGCCGCCGCTGCGGTACACGCTGAGCAGCCCCGGCACGCCCAGCATGCTGTCGGGACGGAAGGCCAGCGGATCCAGGCTGTCATCGTCGATGCGCCGGTAGATGACGTCGACCCGCCGCGGGCCCAAGGTCGTGCGCATGTAGACCACGTTGTCGCGCACGAACAGATCCTGCCCCTCGACCAACTCGACGCCCATCTGCTCGGCCAGGAAGGTGTGCTCAAAATAGGCGCTGTTGTAGGGGCCGGGGGTCATCACCACGACGGTGGGCTCGCCCTCGGTGCTGGCGGGAGCGAGGGATCGCAACGTGCGCAGCAGCTCCTGGCTGTAGTGGTCGACGGGTGCCACGCGAGCCTTGGCAAAGACCTGCGGGAACAGACGCATCATCACGGCCCGGTTCTGCAGCATGTACGACACGCCCGAGGGCGTACGCAGGTTGTCTTCCAGGACGTAGAACGTCCCCTCCTCCACGCGCACGATGTCGATGCCCGCGATGTGGACGTAGACGTTCCCCGGCACATCCACGCCCTTCATCTCGGGGCGAAACAGGGAATTGAGCAGCAGGTGCGACTCGGGCACGATGCCGGCGCGAACCACGTCCTGGCGGTGATAGATGTCGTGCAGGAAGAGGTTCAGGGCCCGCACGCGTTGAACCAACCCGCTGGCCAGGCGTGACCATTCATCAGCCGCCAGCACCCTGGGGATCATGTCGAAAGGGATCAGCCGCTCGGTGCCGGCCTGACTGCCGTAGACGTTGAAGGTGATGCCCACGCGGCGAAAGATCAGGTCCGCCTCTTCCCGTTTGCGGGCGAAGGTCGCGGCATCGGTGGAACGCAGCCACTCCTCGATGGCCACGTAGGGCGCCCGCACGTGGCCTTGTTGGTGGCGAGCCGCGAAGGTGTCCAGGGAGCAGAAGCCGTACATCTCGTCGAGGAAGTCTGGCGTGGTCATGGAGGCGCTCCCGGTCCCATCACCTTCGAAGACTACCGCCCGCATATTGCCTGGGCGTTTCCGCCCGGCGAAGAATCGGTAACTCGCTGATTCCCGATCTCCGCCGGCCGACGGGTGGTCCTCCCTCTCATTTTTCGGCGAGCATACGCGGCCGAAACCTGATCGAAACGCGGCAGCGCTACTCTAGGCACGTGCACCTCGCCCTGAGCCACCGAGCCGAAGTTGCCTTCGCGTGCTCGCGTCGCGCGGCGTGCGCGGACCGGGCCACTCTCGCTCAGCTCCGATGACAGGGATGGAGTCTGCCGCGCCGACCTTCACGGGCACGTACCGGCCCGCGCCCGCGTGCTGGGACGAATTCGTCGATGACAGGGGCCGACCCCGCGCCACCGTCCAGTCCCTGGTCGGCTTCTTCGATCAAATGGGCCGCACGGGTCTGCGGCAGCGCTGCGAACAGGTCCGTCAGTTGGTGCGCGACCACGGCGTCAGCTACAACCTGCCCAGTGGCGATGAGGCCAGCGATCGGTCGTGGCGCCTCACCCAGCTGCCCTCGGTGATCGACAGCGCCGAATTCGCGACGCTGGCCAAAGGAATCGCCGAGCGCGGCCGTCTGCTCGATCGCGTGCTGAAGGATCTCTACGGGCCGCAACGGCTGATGCGACAGGGATTCCTGCCCGCGCGCCTGGTGCTGGGCAATCCCGCGTTCCTGCGGCCCTGTCACGGCGTCGAGCTGGCCGCGCACCTGCACCTTTACGCCGCGGACGTGGTCCGCACGCCCACCGGCGCGCCCTGCGTGCTGCGCGACCGCACCCAGGCGCCCACCGGCGCGGGCTACGCGCTGGAGAATCGTCTGGTCATCGCGCGGGTGCTCGAAGAACCGTTCCGCTCCGGCAACATCGTGCGCCTGGCGTCCTTCTTCCGCACCCTGCGCGAGACACTGGCGGCGCTGTCGCCCCTGTCGCGGGACGAGCCGCGCATCGTGGTGCTCAGTTCGGGCTCACACAGCCCCACCTACTTCGAGCAGGCGTTCCTGGCCCAGTACCTGGGCTACCCGCTGGTGGAAGGCGGTGATCTCACCGTGCGCGAGCGGAGGGTCTTCCTCAAGACCCTGGGTGGGCTGAGCCCCGTGGACGTGATCCTCCGCCGGCCCGACGACGACTACTGCGATCCCTTGGAGCTGCGTCCGGATTCGCAGCTCGGCGTGCCCGGCCTGGTAGAAGCCACGCGCGTCGGACAGGTGGCGGTGGCCAACGCCCTGGGCAGCGGGCTGGCACAGTCACCGGCCCTTCTCCCGTTCCTGGACAGCATCGCCCGAAGCTTCTTCGGCGAGACCCTGTCGTTGACCACGGCCCCCAGTTACTGGTGCGGGGACGCCAGGGCGCTCGGTCACGTGCTGGGGCATGTCGACTCCATGGTCTTCCGTCCCGTGTGGCCGGGCGCGGGACCGTCGGTGGTGTTCGGCGGCCAACTGGAGGGCGAGGCCCGCCAGGCCTTCATCTCGGCGTTGCGTACCCACCCCGAACGGTTCGTGGCCCAGGAACAGGTCGCCGTCGCGCAGGCGCCCCTGCTGACCCAGGACGACATCGTGCCCCGACGGCAAATCCTGCGCGCCTACGCCGTGGCCTCGGGCTCGGATTACGTGGCCATGCCGGGGGGACTGGTGCTGGCCGCGCAGGAGGCGGCCGAGGTCAACGTGGCCATCGCACGCGGGGCCGTGGCCAAGGACGTGTGGGTCCACGGCGAGGCGCCGGTGGGACAGTTCAGCCTGCTGCCCCCAGCCGCGCGCTCTGTCGAGCTGTCCCGCGGAGGCGCGGACCTGCCCAGCCGCAGCGCCGAAAACCTGTTCTGGCTGGGGCGCTATGCCGAACGCGCGGAGGCCGTGGCGCGACTCGGCCGGCACCTGCTCGGGCGGCTGGCCGATGAGGGCGAGGCTCGTGTCTCCACGTCGTCGGCCCTGCCCACCCTCTTCGCGGCCATGGCCACTACCACCGAGTCGCCGCCGCTGCCCGTGTCGCATGAGCAACCTCTGATTTGGCTGGCCACCAGTCTGTGCTCGACCGCTCCCCCGGGCTCGCTCGCCAACGCGGTTCGCGCGGCCACCCGCTCCGCCGCGGCGGTGCGCGATCGCCTGTCCGCCGATACATTCCGCGTCCTGGGCACCTTGGGCGACGAGACGGCGCGCGCGGCCGCCCTGACCGCGCAACCCACGCTGGGCGGTCTGAGCGGCTTTCTGGATCGCGTGGTCACCGGCTTGTCCGCGTTGTCCGGGCTGGCCATGGAGAGCATGACCCGCGGCCACGGCTGGCGATTCCTGGACATGGGCCGGCGGCTCGAACGAGCGCTGCAACTCCTGGCGCTGCTGCGCGCGGCCTTCGCCGCGGGGGCCGAGAACAACAGCACCCTGCTGGAGACCCTGCTGGCCGTCGCGGACAGCAGCATCAGCTATCGACGGCGCTACCTCGCGGGCCTGCACCCGGCAGCCGTGGTGGACCTGCTCCTGGTGGACGAAGGCAACCCACGTGCCGTGCTGTTCCAGATCGCGGCCTTGCGCGAGCACCTGCGACACCTGCCCCATGACGGCGCCCAGGCGCGACTGCGGGCCGAGGAACGGCTGGCGCTGGGCGCGCTGACTCGGCTGCAACTGCTCGACGTGGTGCCAGCCTGCCGAGCCCCGGCGGACGGCGAGCCACCGCCCCTGGAGGCCATCCTGCACGAGACAGAGGCCGATCTGATGGGCCTGTCCGACGAGCTGTGCGGGAGCTACCTCAGCCACGCCTTGATGCCGCGGTCCCTGGCGGGGCCCACCTGAAAAAGGGTAGTCCGTGCTGTACCAGGTTCGCCACCTCACGCGCTACCGCTACGCTGAGCCGGTCAGTGGCTCGCAGCACGAGCTGCATCTGGTTCCGCGGGAGTCGAGCCGACAGCGCCGGCTGTCGTGCAGGCTGGACATCGTGCCCGTCCCCCTCGTGTACCGCGAACGCACCGACTACTTCGGCAACCCGGCCACCTACGTCGCCATAGCCACGCCGCACAGCGAGCTGACCGTGGTGGCGGAGAGTCTGGTCGAGGTGGCCGAGTCGCCAACGCCGCGCCCTCAGGACGACGTCCCCTGGGAGGCGGCGGCCGAGATCGCGGGCGCGGCCGCCAGTGAGCTGCACGCGCAGGAGATGGCCCTGCCCTCGCCCTTCGTCGGGGAAATGCCGTCGCTGCGTGACTACGCGATGCCGTCGTTCCCAGCCGGTCGGCCCTTGCTCGCGGCGTGTGTGGATCTGATGGCGCGCATTCATCGCGACTTCGCCTACGATCCGCGTGCCACCACCATCGCCACGCCCCTGACCGAGGTGTTCGCCAAACGCCGCGGGGTTTGCCAGGACTTCTCGCACCTGATGATCGCGTGTCTGCGCGGCTTGGGGCTCTCGGCCCGCTACGTGAGCGGCTACCTGGTCACCAAACCGCCGCCGGGCAAACCGCGCTTGCAAGGGGCGGACGCCTCGCACGCCTGGCTCTCCGTCCTGTCGCCGCGCTTCGGCTTCGTAGACCTCGATCCCACCAACGACTGCCTGGTGGGACCCGAGCACGTCACCCTGGCCCAGGGGCGCGACTTTGGCGACGTCACGCCCCTGCGCGGGGTGATCCATGGCGGCGGCCGCCACGCCCTGCACGTCGCCGTGGACGTCATCCCGCAAGGCACCGCCCCCTGATCCGCCGGTCGGTCGCTGACGAGAGATGCCCCTGACACGCACGGCCCGCAACGGCCATCCAAACTGCGTGGCGGAGGATCTGGGGCGACGTCTGGCCGGGGCTCTGGACCGGTACAGGTGGCTGGTGGTCGCGCTCTCGATCATGGTCGCCGTGGCCTCCGCGCTGCTCGCGGCCCAAATGCCCGTGCGGCCCGACTTCGCGGATCTTCTGCCCCCTTCCGCGAGCTCGGTGCGCCAGCTCCGCGAGGTCCAAGGCCGGGCCCAGGTGCCCGGTACCGTGCTCATCGGGATCGAGGCCAATCCCGATCTGCGCGCGCGCGCCGCCGCGATGCTCACCAGCGAGCTCGGCAGCCTGGACCCCTCCCTGGTGGCCGAGGTCCGCGTTGACGACCACGTGGCCCGGCAGTTCATCTGGGCCCACCGCTTCCTGTACACGCCCATCGAGGACCTCATCCGGGCGCGCGACGCTCTCCGGCGTGCGCGCGCCAAGGCCAATCCTTTCTACGTCCCGCTCGATGAGGAGCCAGCCGACACGCGGGAGGAACTCCAGAACCTGCATCAGGAACTGGAGCAGGCCCGCCAGAAGGCGGCCACGCCCAGCCCACGCATCTCGCCGGACGGGCGTCTCCAGCTCATCGTGGTGCGCACCACCTTCCCCTCCGATGACAGCGGCGCGGGGCGCAAGCTGCTGGCGCAAATCAACCAGAGGATCGAGCGTGTCCACGCCGCTCTGCCGGAAGTGCGCATGGGATTGGCAGGCGATGTGGTCGGGACCGTCGCCCAGCAGCGCGGCCTCTTCAACAGCATGTTGCTCGCTGTCGTGCTGACGGTGGGGCTGGTGTTTGCCGCCCTGGTCTGGTTCTTCCGCTCGCTGCCGGCGGTAATGGCTCTGCTGTGGGCGTTGGCCGTGGGCTCACTCGCGGCCTTCGCCTTCGCCAGGTTGGCCATCGGTCAGCTCAACCTGGCGAGCGCCTTCCTGTCCTCCATCGTCATCGGCAACGGCATCAATCCCCCCATCATCCTCCTCTCTCGCCACTTCGAAGAACGCCGCCGCGGACTCCCGGGCTTCGAGGCGCTCGCCACCGCCATCTCCCACACCATGTTGGCCACGACCACGGCCACCGGTACAGCCGCCGTGGCCTATGCCTCGCTCTCTATCACCCAATTCCGCGGCTTCCGCGATTTCGGCCTCATCGGCGGGGTCGGATTGGCCCTGTGCTGGCTCAGCACCTACACGGTTCTGCCAGCCTTCCTGGCCGTGCTCGAGCGGCGCGGCCGCATTCGGCCTGGCCCGCCGCCGACCATCGGCCGCCTGCTGGTGCGCCTTGTCCCGCGGCGACCTCGGCTGGTCAAGTACGGTGCCTTCATCACGTTCCTTGTGATGACCGGCATCATGGGGCGATTCCTTCTGGGAGAGCCTCTGGAGACGAACCTCCGCAACATCCGCTCCGCGGGCCCACAATTCGAGGAGCAGACCCGATGGATGCGGAAGATCGACAGGGCCTTCGGCTCGGGGCTCTCAGGTGGATTCGTTATCGTGACCTCGTCCATCGAGCAGGCCATGGCGGTGACCCAGCGCCTGCGCAAGGTGGACGAGGCCAACCCCGAGACCCAGCGCCTCTTCTCGCGCGTGAGCAACGTGGCCGATCTGTTGCCTTCTCAGCAGCCCGAGAAGCTGCAACTCCTGGCTCAGATCCGTCGACTCTCGATGGGCAAGGCGCTGGAGGCCCTCGACGCGCCGGACCGGCGCTTGGTGGAGGAGGTCCGACCACCCGAGGATCTGCGCGCGCTGACCCCCTACGACCTGCCGCACGAGATGGCCTGGCCCTACACCGAGCGCGACGGCACGCGTGGACGGCTGGTGCTCGCCAACGCCGGGCGGGGTGTCGACACCTGGAACCTCAACGATCTGCGGCGGTTCGCCGCGTCCGTGCGCGCGCTCGACCTGGGGCCCGATGTCCTGGTGGGTGGCCCGGCCTTCGTCTTCTCCGACATGCTGCGCGCCATGTACCGCGACGGTCCCCTCGCCACCATCGCGGCCGCTGTCGCCTCGACGCTCATCATCTTCTTGCTCGGTGTCCGTCGCTTCGCCGGCCCAACCCTGTTCTGCGGCGCCCTGTGCACCATCTCCATGATCGCCATCTCGTCCTTGCTGGGCGTGAAGATCAACTTCCTCGACTTCGTGGCCTTGCCCATCACCATCGGCGGCGGGATCGACTACGCGGTCAACATCGCTGCTCGCGCCAGGGAAAACCCCGGCGTGGAACAGGTCGTGGGCGCAACGGGCAGCGCCGTGCTCCTGCAGTCCTACACGACCACGGTCGGCTACGGCTCGTTGCTGTTCTCGCTCAACCTCGGAATCCGGAGCTTTGGACTGGCCGCCATGGTTGGTGAGCTGGCCGGTCTCAGCGTGGCCATCATGATCGCCCCCGCGCTGCTGGGCGTGAACTCCTACCGACCTCAGAGGCGGGGAAAGACCTGAGTCCCTCGCCGGGCTTCCGTCGCAAGACGATCCAGGATCCCTTCCGTGCGGCAACGCCTTCGCTACGCGGTCTTCTACGGGAGGATGCGCTCGACCACGTCCGCCACCTGTCCCAGCGTCACGGGCCGGCGCAGGAGCTCAGTCCACTCGAGCCGTCCCGTCTCGCCGCACCCGACGCCCACGATGCCCAGCAGGCGAGCCCCGCCCGCGCCCAGCAAGCGCAAAGCCGAGCGGGACACCTCCAGGCCTTCCACATCGATGATGACCAACTCGGGGCGCCGTTGTCGCTCCACGGCCAGGCGCAAGATGGCGTCGTCCACCCTCTCGAAGCCGATCACGTCGTAGCCCCGTTCCAGGAGCTCGGCGCGGAGCAGCGCCCGCGGCCAGTGGTCCGCGTCAATCAGCCACACTCTGCGCATGTCCACAGCCCAAGCCACCCCTCGCGGGCCCGCGAGGGCAACACTCCAGTATGGCCACGACGCTCGCACGGCCCGCGATCGATTCCGGAAGCGGGGAGTCCTCCTCCTGTACAATGCGCCCCCATGCGCAAGTCATTCGTCACCGCGTTGCTGGCCCTGCAGGTCGGCGTGAGCGCCTGCGGTTCAGGCGAGAACTCAAAGAGCATCGCCCAGGACGCCGCGACAACCGATGCAAACGGCGCGGGCGTACGCTTTGCGTACGACTGGGCGGATGATCGGGTGCGCGCCCTGATCGAGCAAATGACCTTCGCCGAGAAGATCGCGCAATTGCAGCACGACGCCCCGGCCATCGAGCGCTTGCAGGTTCCCAGCTACTACTATTGGAGCGAGGGCTTGCACGGCGTCGTCATCGGTGGGGCCACCTCGTTCCCCCAGGCCATCGCCCTGGCCAGCGCCTGGGATCCCGCTCTGCTCCACGAGGTGGCGTCGGCCATCGGCGACGAGGCCCGGGCCTTCAGCAACACCACGGGCAAGGACCTGACCTACTGGTCGCCGGTCATCAACATGCTCCGCGATCCGCGCTGGGGCCGCTTCGAGGAGTCGTACAGCGAGGACCCGTTCTTGATGGCACGGCTGGGGGTGGCCTTCGTGCGTGGGTTGCAGGGCGATGATCCCAAGTACCTGAAGGTCGTGGCCACACCCAAGCACTTCGCGGCCAACAACTCGGAATACAACCGTCACACCGGCACCTCCGAGGTCGACGAGCAGCTCCTGCACGAGTACTACCTGCCCGCCTTCGAGGCCACGGTGCGTGAGGCGGGCGCCTTCTCGGTGATGTCGGCCTACAACCGGGTGAACGGCATTCCCGCCTCGGCCAGCACGCTGCTTTTGCAGGACATCCTGCGCGACACGTGGGGCTTTCAGGGCTACGTGGTTTCGGATTGCGACGCCGTGTTGGACATCCAGAGCGGCCACCATTGGACCTCCACCTTGGCCGCGGCCACGGCCAAGGCGCTGCTCGCCGGCACGGATCTGAACTGCGGCGCCACCTACCCCGAGAACCTGCAGGAGGCCCGGGATGAGGGGCTCATCACCGACGCCGATGTGGACCGGGCGCTGTTCCGAGTGCTGCGCGCGCGCTTCCTGCTGGGCGAATTCGACCCCGCCTCCGAGGTCCCGTACCGGTCGATCGGCAAGGAGGCCATCGAATCGGAGGCACACGCCGCCTTGGCCCTGAAGGCCGCCCATGAGTCGGTGGTCCTCCTCAAGAACGACGGCATCCTGCCCCTCGATCGCGCCGCGCTTCGCTCCATCGCCGTGATCGGTCCGCACGGCGACGACGTGACCTTGGGCGGCTACAGCGGCGATCCCCACCACGGGGTCAGTGCCCTCGACGGCCTCAAGGCCAAGTTCGCCGGAACGGAGGTCACGGTGGACTTCGAACGCGGCGCCTCGATCAAGGGCGGCAAGGATCAGGATGCCATCGACGCGGCCGTCGCGCTGGCCAAGCGCTCCGACGTGGCGCTGGTCTTCGTGGGTACCAGCCTCGACATCCTAGCCGAGGAAAAGGATCGCCCCGATTGGAGTCTGCCCGGTGCGCAAGGCGATCTCATCGAGGCGGTGTGGAACGCCAATCCCAAGACCGTGGTCGTGTTGGTGACCGGGGGCCCGGTGGCCGTGGACTTCGCGAAGGCGCACGTCCCTGCCATCGTGACCACATTCTACGGCGGCCAAGAGCAAGGCACCGCCATCGCCGACGCTCTGTTGGGCGACATCAATCCCGGCGGCAAGCTGACCACCACCTGGTACACCGGCGACACCACGCTGCCCGAGATCGGCGACTACGACATCCGCAAGGGTCGCACCTACCTCTATTACAGCGGCGACCCTCTCTTCCCGTTCGGCCACGGCCTTTCCTACACTACGTTTGCCTACGCAAAGCTCACGGTCAGTCCCGCCGAAATCCAGGACGCGGGGACGGCCACGGTCAGCGTCGACGTCACGAACAGCGGCCCGCGCGCCGGCGCCGAGATCGTGCAGCTCTACCTGCGCGAGACCTCCGGCAGCGTGCCCAGGCCGCAACAGCGTCTGCGTGGTTTCCAAAAGGTGAATCTGGCCCCCGGGGAGACCCAAACCGTCAGCTTCACGTTGTCGCGTAAGGATCTCGAGCTGTGGGACAGCACCATCCACGGATGGCGCGTGCAAGAAGGCCCGGTGGGCATCGCCGTGGGCTCGTCCTCGGCCGACATCCGCGCCGACGGCAGTCTGACGGTGCGCTAGCTGCCAAAGGACCATGACGACCTTCGATGAACGAGCGGCCGAATGGGACGCGAACCCGGTTCGCCGGGACATGACACTGGCCCTGGCGGACGCCATCATGGCCCGCCTCGCGCTGCAGGGGCAGGAGACGCTCCTCGACTACGGTGCGGGGACCGGCATCCTGGCGCTCAAACTCAGGCCGCGCGTGGGACGGGTGATTGCGGCTGATTCCTCGCGCGGCATGCTCGACGTCCTGGCGGCCAAGGTGGCCGGCCTCGGCGTGCCGGGGATCGAACCCCTGCTCCTGGATCTCGAGCACGACGACGCGGGGCCGCTCCGGGCGGACGTGGTGGTCAGCACCATGGCCCTGCACCATGTGAAGGACACGGGCGGACTGGCGCGCAAGCTCTTTGCGCTGCTCAACCCCGGAGGGCAGATCGCGGTTGCCGACCTGGAGACCGAGAGCGGCGATTTCCACGACAGCATGGAGGGCGTCCACCACCGCGGCTTCGACCGGGCGGCCCTGGCGGCGCAGTTCCGGGACGCGGGCTTCCACACCGTCGACACGGCCATCGTGTACACGGTCCGCAAGCCGCGGGCGGGCGGCGTCCTCAAGGACTATCCCATTCTGCTGCTGACCGGCCGCAGACCCTGAGGCCAACACCGGCGCGCTCACCGGGCGCTTTTCGTGAGCTACCTGGGATCGCCGTACACGATTCCCCTGCCGCCGGTGCCCAGATAGACACGGCCGTACCGGCGCGGGTCGCCGGTCACGCAGTTGATCCAACCGAACTGGTGCTCGGGATCGTCGATGCGCTGCCACGTCTCGCCCTCATCGTCAGAGCGGAACGTCCCCCAGACGCCGCTGACGGATCCGCTGAGGAAGACGGCCGGATAGGTCCGCCCTGGAGCCGCCATGCCGAATCCCACCGCGGTCGCAGCGTTCACGTGCGGCAGGAACGCCAGCGTCGCCCCCGAATCCTTCGAGCGGAGCAGCCCGGACCCCGTCGCCATCCACAGCTCGCCCTCGACGCCGAATACGGGACGCAGGCGCCCGGAAGCAGGGGCGTTGGTCTGCGTAAAATTCGCGCCACAGTCGGTGCTCACGTACACCCGGTTGCGGCCGCTCGCGTAGAACTTGGAGGCGTTGACCCGATCCGCGGCCACGCGCACACCGGCGACCAGTCCGGCGCTTGCGGTCCACGTGGCCCCGCGGTCCCGCGAGTACGAAGGCGTGCCGGACTGGGGCGCCCACAGGAAGGTCTGTCCGTCTGCCGAAACCGCGATCGAGCCCGACCCCGTGCTCCCGGCGGGAGCGGCGACGAAGCGGGTCCACGTGCTGCCCCCGTCCGTCGAATAGGCCCCGCGCGCGCCGCCGGTCGTGGAGCTCGTACCCACGCGCGCCACGACCTCGGGAGCGCCTTCCGCGAAATCGAGGCTGGTCGTGTTTCCGAAGATCGGATCGCTGAACATGCCCCCCGCCGGCGAGACATCGAGGTCGTCATGGCGGAAGCCCGCGATGTCGCCCACCGCGCTCAGCAAAGGGGCGCCGGCGGGCGGGCTGGCCAGATCGAGGACCACAGTCTCCTCCAGGCCATCGTCCTCGAAGCGCCAGTTGGTCGCGGCGCCGGTGTCCGCGGCCGTGATGTCCTCGCTGGACCAGATCCCCTGCCCGGTGATGCAAAGGACGCGCGCCGGATTGAAGGGATCGATCTCCACGTCTCCCATCCACCCCGTGGCCCGCACACTCGAGCTGTGCCACAGAAGCCAATCCGCCCCCGCCACGTCGCGCTTGGCCCGCAGGCCAAGCGTCACCCAAGTCAGCCCCCCATCGCTGGTGCGATAGATTTCGTCCGGCGACCAGCGATCGATGGTCGTCACGACCAGCGTCCCCGGATGGGCGGCATCAGCCGCAATTCCGCCGAAGCCGCCCGCGCCGCGCGGCGGACTCACGTCGGTCCAGGTGCCGCTCGCCATCTCGTAGCGCCACACGGCGCCCTTGGTGATGCCGTTCGGACCCGCCCCGTCGTTGTACGCCAAATAGAGATTGCCGCAGCCATCCAGCACCCCGTGATGGGGCATCATCCCGCTCGGCTGGCCAGCCACCGCCTCCCAAGTCGCGCCCGCGTCCGTCGAGCGGTAGAGCGCCGGTCCGTCGGTCACGCCCACCCCGACGAAGATGGTGGGCGTCGGGCTGTCTGCCACCCCGCCGCGCGGGTCGAACACCACGAACGTCAATCCGTAGCCGTCGGCACCGCTTACCGGGAAAGCCCCAACTTGCGTCCACGTCGCGGCGAAGTCCGTGCTCTTCCACAGGCCTTCCTTGCGCGAGCCGAAGTACAAGACGCTGGGTTGGTTGGGATCGACGGCCAGGCGCTCGCCCATGGAGCGGCCGTCGACGTTTCCTCCCATGGACGCCTCGATGTTGTGGCGGATCCAGGTCTGCCCCATGTCGGTCGAGGCAAGGATCTCGCCGTAGCCGGCCGTTAGGTACTCCCCGGCGGCCAGGTAGACACGGTTCGGATCCCGCGGGTCAGTCGCGATACTCTCGATCCCGACCAGGTTTGAATCCTCATGCCCGACCCAGTCAGTGACCGCCACCCAGCGCCGCGCGGCGGGGTCGAAGCGATAGGCGCCGCCCACGTCGGTTCGCGCAAAGACCAACCCCGGGAGCGCCGGGCTCATGATGATGCCGCTGACGAAGCCGCCGCCCTTGATGGCGGCGTTCCTCCAGGCATACGGGCCAGGAGTAGACGTGTCCCCGGAGGGGATGGTGGCGGCCCCGGAATAGGGCGCCGGTGCCGCAACCTCACAAGTGGCCGCTATCGCTCCGTCCGGCGTCGTGCTGCTTGAGTCCACGCATGCCGCGCAGGCGAGGCACGCAATAGCAACGGCCCGTGGCCAGACCGTGGGTATTGCACGCATCCCGCCCGCGCGATTCGTGGCGCGCATCTGCCGGAACCGCTACTGCTTCTCGGCCGCGATATCGTCGATGTAGATGTCGAAGCTACGCTGTACCCCGCTCCACGTGCTGATGCGGAACTCCCAGAACGATCCCAGGTCAAACCGCGCGCCGGCGCCCCGACGGAAGGCCGAGATCGGGATTGAGACCTTGTGCCACTTTCCGTCTCTGAAGGTCTTCTCGAACTTCTCGATGGGCGCGTCCGAGCTAGCCCCTTTGTTGTCCTTGCTGCATCCGAGCAGAACCGCGGGCGCGCCAGGGTCGCCCTTGGCCACGACGCGAATCTGGAAGGTCAGATGCGTGTAAGGGCTGATGTCCACACCCGCGTTCTCCGGATACCACCCGAAGAGATTCCAGCCCATGCCGACCCAGCCGCCACCCTCGCCGTGGAACTTGAGCCCGGTGCTGGCA
>JAEXQJ010000301.1 GCA_023438785.1 Pseudomonadota bacterium | reverse complement strand
TGGGTGCCCTCGAAGACTGCGCCGAAGCCGCCCTCCCCGATCTTGCGCTGCACGAGGTAGCGATTATTGAGCGTACGGCCCACCAGACGGTCGAGCGAGACTGGGCTGGGCTGGATCCTGTGCGCTCCCGAGCCAACCGCCGGGGCAGGGGAGAGAGGGGCTGCCGGGGCGGGGTGGACCACCTGACGCGTCGGCTCACCAGGTCGGGTCGGCTGCGCAAGGCCCACCGAGACTCCATAGGGCGGACTCACATGAGGCGACTTGGCCCGAGCCGAAAGGGGGGCCGCCGCCTTGACCGGAGGCGCCGCGGGCAAGGGTGAGCCGCACGCACCACAGAAATGGGCATCGGCTTCGATTGCCACTCCACATTGGGGACACAGCTTGGTCTGCATGGTCCCCCGCTACCGCGGTGGCCCGGCGTCACTGGCCGCCGGGACCAGAGGCTGCCCCGCGCTGGACTGGGCGGGCGAGGAGAGAGCCGTCTCGGTCCTTCGCTCTGGGATGGACGAACGTTGCAGGACCAGGAACAACGCCCCCGCGAGTGCTGCGATGAGGGTCAAGAGAACGAAAACCAGGAGAGGCCGCATCTCCACGGCGGCCGCGGGCGACCGCCCCTTGGAGCCGCAGGTAGCCGTCTTCGCCGCCGCGGCCGCTTCCAGTTCTTCGGCGCGAAGCCGGCTGGGCACGGTCACCTCGGCCGTGACCTTATCGGCCCAGTAGCGCTCGGGCTCGGGATCCGCTGGATCGGCACCCGGATCGTAGGGTGTGAATTTGGCCGTGTCGCCATCCTGAGGCTCGGGCAGGCCGTCGCCCTCCATCCGGGCAAGGATGACCGTGATGTTGTCCGGGCCCTCGTGTTCGTTGGCGCGGGCGATGAGGCGTTCGCAGGCTGCCTTCAGGTCGGTTTCCTCGGCGAGGATCTGGCGAATCTCGTCATCACCAACCGGACCGTGGAGCCCGTCCGAGGACAGCAAGACGATGTCGCCCCGGCGCAGAGCCGCCTGCGAGAGGACGACCTCGACCCGCTCCTGCACCCCGAGGGCCTGCAAGATGATGTTGGCGTGCTCGAAGCCCTTGGCCTCCTCCGGGGTCAGCGCCCCCGCTTCGATGAGCTGAGCGGCCAGGGACTGGTCCTTGGTGACCTGGGCCAGTTCGCCCTGCCTGAAGACGTAGCAGCGCGAGTCGCCAATCTGGCCCACCACCAGCGTCCCGTCCACCAGGCCCGCGGCGGTGCAGGTCGTGCCCATGCCGCGTTCGCTCTGGTTGTCGCGCGATTGCGCGTGGATCTTCTCGTTGGCGTCTTCGATGGCACGTCGGAGCCGCCGGGCGAAGGCTTCCCGGGTCAGGCCCTTTCCCGAGTCCATGAAGGCGGAGATGGATTCCACCGCCATCGTGGAGGCCACCTCACCCGCGGCCGCGCCACCCATGCCGTCGCACACGAGCAAGAGGACTCCCCGCTCGCCCAGCGTGACCGTCTGCACCGCGTCGGGAGAGGTCAGCCTGGTGCCGCCCGTGACGTCCGCGATAAGAAGGCTGTCCTCGTTGTGCTCACGAATGAGCCCCACGTCGGTCTTGCCGAAGACCGTGATCGAGATATCCGAGGAGCTTGCCATCCGCTAGCCGTGACTCACCGTGCCGGTCACTCTCTAGAGCTTCGCCTCAACCTATCTCGAAGCGCAAGAGCTCATCGCCGATTCGTATCATTTCGCCCGGGGACAAGGGATGTTGACCCGTGAGACGAACGTAGGTTCCGTTCGAACTCCCGAGGTCAGACAGCAGGGTGCGACCGTTGCGGAGTTGTAGTACCGCGTGCCGCCGGGACATGAACTCGTCGTCCGAGAAGACAATGTCGCCTTGCTCTCGGCCGATGACCAAATCGCTACGGGTCAGGTGAAAGACGTCGCGGGTGGTTCCGGCCGAGGTGACCTGGCGCAAGCGACCCCAGGGCGCCTTGAGCGGCGTGCCGAAGAGAATGACTCCATGCTCCACCGCTGGCCGCAAGGTCTTCTCGACATCCGGCAGAACCTCGAAGCGAAGCACCTGCTTGCCGACCAGGACATAGCTGCCATCAGCGATCTCGACCGCCTCGCGAATCCGCACGTAGACGCCGTTGCGGCTGTCCAGGGGAAGGAGGACGTACTGACCGGCGCGCGCCATGATGCGAACATGACGGGGCGCGAGGTGTGGGTCGTCGAAGCGCAACTCTCCCTCGCTGCGCCCGATGTCCACCTGGTCCCCGGCAAGCGGATAGGATTCGCCGTCGCTCCCATCTCGGCGGACGGCGATCAGGCGTGCCCCGCCCATGGTTTGCGTCTTCAGGCCGCCAGAAGCGCGGGCCGCAATGGCCGTGCTGATGACGGCACAGGCCTCCGAGCTCATCGGCGTGGTCAGGCCAAGCCGGCGACCGCAGGCATGGCAGAAGTTCGTTCCTATGGGGTTGCGGTTGCCGCAGCCCGAGCAGATCATCGCCGACCCGCCGGGCGGCGGCTGGCCCACCGGCGCTCCGCAGCGTTGGCAGAAGGCAGCGCCGTCCGCCACCAACCCGCCACACTGCAGGCAGCTCAACACGGCTCAGGACCCCCGCCAGGTGCGCAGGCCTGTCCTCGTGCGCCGAACGGGCCAGGTCCGGAAACGGAGCGCCATGGAGCAGCGGGTGAGCGAGCACCCAACTCCCAACATCGCGGGCCTGGGGCCGCGGTTCCATCCGAGGAGCATTGCAAGGCGGTCCATCCTCTACTAAAAGGCGGACGGGACATTCACCGTCGACACGGGACTCTTCGCCTCATCACTCACCGTGCTTGAAGCAATAGCAACTACTTCAGAGAGCGTCAAATTGCGTGCTGGAAGGTTCGCCATGTGGGGACGAGCGGCGCTCTTGGGCCTGCTCGCGGTCTCCTGTGCGCCCGCGGTCGGCAATGCGCCGTTCACCGCGCGTCCGGACACCCTGCGGCCGGGCGATCTGCGCGGACCCTTCGATGGCATCGTGGTCGATGGGGAGACCGAGCGGCCCGTGGCGGGGGCCATTGTCTTTGGTTCCTGGGCCTTTGAGCGGGGCGAGGGATTGGTGGGCCCGGCGGGCGCCGTGGACGCCTACGTCGAGACGTCGGCCGACGGTCGCTATCGGCTCAACATTCCCGCTGACCTGCCGGGTGATGGCGCGCGCCTGCGGCGCTTCACGCTGGTGGTGTACCAGCGCGGTTACGCGGGGTGGCGCAGCGACCACCTGTTCCCTTCGGGCGAGCCTCGTCACGACTTCGCCCAGCGAGGGAACCGGGTGCGCATGACCCGCTGGCAGCCCTCGTATTCACGTTACCAGCACTTGGTTTTCCTGGGCGGCGGGACGGCCATCCGGACCGCAGCGGCTTGGGAGGTGCAACTCGCTAGCTTGGAACTGGAGGGCAGGGCACCGGTCGCGGCAGCGCCCAGCGCGGGCGCCAAGCCGGCTGTGGCGGCACCCCTGCTGCTCGACATCGCGCCGCTGCTCTCGGAGGCCGAGATTCGTGGCGTGACCGGCTACGCGGGGGCGTTCTCGGTGGCCAAGTTGCCCGGCCGGCCGACCAGCGACGTGTACGACAGCCTCCATTTCAAGGCCGAGGACAAGCCCGAGACCTACGACGTGGGCCTGCGGGTGTGGGCCTTGGGCACGGACGCCGCGGAGGCGCAGTTTCGCCAACTGCTCGGGGAGTTGCCGGGCGCCGTTGCTACCGAAGAGTTGGGCGATGCCTCGCTGCGCGCCAAGGGCGGCGGCGTCCTGGGCTTCGCCTTCCTGCTGCGCGAGCGCGGCGTGGTCATGCAGTTGAGCTGCGGCGTGGCCCAATGCACGGAGCCGTCCATGATTCTGCGAATGGCCAAGCTGGCCGATAGTCACTTGCCCGAGGTTCGCCTGCCCGAGCCCGCGGCTTCTGGCTTGGCGCCTGTCACGGTTCCTCCCGAGCCGGCGGTGAAGCCATGATCGGGAGGTGTTCGCGCTGGGTTGCTCTGTGTGTCGCGCTGAGCGGATTGGCGGTCGTCGGGCCGGCATGGGCCTATGACCCCGCGACCACGCACGCGGGGTTGACCCAGCGTGGCATGGAGGCCTCGCGGCTGCACCAGGTGCTGACGCGCAAGCTGGGGCGAGCCTTGGGCGCGCTGGAGTCTCTCCGCCTGCGGCCCGCGGACATCGCGCCTCTGCAGTCGCGGCTGGGCGCACTCGATCCGGCCGGCGGCTATCGACCTGCCCCCGACGGCAGCAACACCGCCGGCAATTGGGTCGTGGCCGGTGCGGTCCTGGCCAACACGCCGCCCGAGCTCGGCCGTAACCTCTTCCTCGACCCGATCTCGGGGCGTGGCCTGCACGACAATCCGGGGCTATCCGGGATGGCTCACGCGACCGAGCTGCTCTTCTCGGGGGGAACCACGGTCCGCGGCCTCGCCACGGGAACAGCCTTCGATCTGGAGGGCAAGCCGTCGGTGAAATGGATCTGGGCACCCGAGAACGATCTGGGCGTGCCGGCCTTCCTGAATGCTTGGGAGCGCTCGGTGACCGAGGCCGATCCGGTGGCGCGAGAGGCCGCTTTGGTGCGCGGACTGCTGGCCCTGGGTGGCCTGACGGCCGTCCTGGAAGCCGCGGGCGATCCCGCCTTCGTGCGCAACGATTTTCGCGAGGCCCTGCTCGGCGGCGGATCGAGTTACGAGGCCTACGTGGCGGAGCGTTACGGGCGCGTGGCCGTGCCTCCGGCTGGCCTGCCGGTCACGCGGCCCGACATCGACAGCTTCTTCGCGGCCGGTGACGGGCTCGGATTGGCCAATCGCACCCAGCGTCGTTTCTTCTCCGCCGGGACACTCCCCGCGGATACGGCCGTGTATCGAGACCCGGAGGCGGTCCTGCGGGATGTTCGCGAATCGCTGGCCTTCCCTTCGCCAGCCATTGCCGGTCTGGTCCTCACGCCGGCCAGTCGAACCCGCTATCTGACCTTCGAAGGCCGGCGCACGATTGCCTACAAAGTGAGCAAGGGAGAGCTGCTGTTCTTCCTGGACCGCGCGGTCTATGCGGACAGCGCGGCTTGGCTGCTGCCCCAGATCGGCGCCTACGTGGCCGGGTTCATCGACCACCTGCTGCGCGCGGGGTTGGACATCAAGGTCGAGCAGGGCGCGGCCAGCCTAGCCCTGACAGGGGTTGCGGAGGGCGGGCCGTTGCAGGTCTTCGCCGAGAACGCGGATGGGGTGCGGACTGAGATCCCCGGGGTTCTGCCCCTCGTGCCTGGTGCCACCGTGAAGGTCCAAATCCCCGCTGGGGCCCGGAAGCTGGCCGCCGTCGTACGCGGGCAGGACCGTGCTGGTCCGTTCGTGGCGGCGGCAGAGGTCTCCCTGCCCTGAATTGAAAACGCGTGGCGAGAGCCCTTCACGCGCGGGCCTCGCCCCTCGCTTGAAGGGCTTAGCGGGGCAGGACGCTTTCGGGGACACCCGCGCCGCGGCTCTCCAGCTTGGCCGCCAGGCGCGACACGGACTTGGCCACGCTGAACAGGCCCGAGCCTCTGCTGCCCGTGCCGTTGGGCTGCCAGGTGAGAATGGGCTCTGCGCGCACGCGCCGTTCGCTGTCCATGGCGGGCTCGGCGATTTCGACCACGCGTAACCGTCCGTCAGCCATGGTCGCGGCATGGACCACCACATCGATGCTGAAGGTCTCCAGCCCGCGCTGCGGTGAAGCGGCGCTGACGCGCATCAGAGCCTCGTTCGCCGAGCGTGCCACCATGGCCACCAGCGCGCCCTCCAGTCCCACCGCGCACTTGCCCAGAATGTCGGCCCCCATCACGCCTGCCCCGGCGTCCACCAGGACGTAGTCCGGCCGCAGGGCCGTCGCCACGCCCAGCATGTCGGGGTCGGCGTTGCCCGGCAGGCGGACCCACGAAGCGGCGCTGGGCGGGGGCGTGATGGACTCGGCAAGCACGAGGACTCGGGCCATGCGGTCGACGGTCCACACCATCGCGCGCAGAAGCATGTCGCAAGCCAGTCGGTCGCCCGTGACGAGGACGTTCTGGCGCGCGTTGACCGCGGCTTCGAGGACCTGCTGCATCTCGGCCGACAGGCTGCCGTCGGCCAACAGGTCGTCCAGGGTCTTGCTGGCCGTGGCGAGCCGGCGCACCACCGCGCACAATCGATCGGCCGCCGGCGGGAAGAGCGCGGAGATGCGCAGCCCGTCCGGCAGCAGGGTGTTGACGATGCTGGCCTCGGGGGCCGGCCGCGGCGTTCCCTGCGCCGCCATTCGGCGCAGTTGCTCGCTCACACTCGACAGCTCGGATGCCGAGACGGAGGCACTCTCGCGTCGTCCATCGCGCTCCACCTCGACCGAGTGGGTGCCGGTGATGAAGACCGCGCTCACTCCCTCGCCGCTCAGGAGACGCGACAGCCAGGCCGGGCAATCCGCCGACAGGGGCTGGGTGGAAGCGGTCGAAAGCGCCGCGGGAGGCTCGGGCAGCTTGCTGACCGAGGGCTCCGCCGGCGCGGGCGGGGGCGGCGGGGGCTCCACCGCCGCGGGGGCGGGCATCGCCGGCTTGAGCGGAGGCACATTCAGCCGGGGCGGCGGCGTGGAGATCGCCTCATCGTCATCATCCAGATTGATGTCCGCGTGGGCATCCACGGATTGGGCCAAGTCGCCGAGATCACCCAAGTCACCCAGGCTGGGCGGCGGCGGTGGCACGGGATCGGCCTTGGCCGATGACGACGCGTGATCGTCGAAGATGTCCAGCCCCGAGCTGGGGCGCAGCGGGGGAGGCGGGGGCTGACGCCGGGGCAGGGCGGTGCTGAGCGAGCCCGCCTCGGGCACCGAGGGCGGTCCGATGATGGGCTCGATCTCTCCGACGGCCAGGTTGCGAATCACGAAGTCGCCCACGAAGACTTTGTCGGCCGGCGCGAGCGTGGTGACCTCGGTGATCTTGCGGCCGTTGACGTAGGTGCCGTTCGTGCTGTGCAGATCCTCGACCGTCAACTGGCCTTCGCGCAGGAAGATGCGGCAGTGGTGCTTTGAGACGTTGCCCTTCGGGAGGACGATGTCGTTGCCGCGCACGCGCCCGATCGCGACCTCGTCTTTGTCGAAGCTGAGGTCCTTGGGGTCTCCGCCCTTTTCGGTCAGCGTCAGCGTCAGCATTTGCTCACGCTAAGCAAAAACCGCAGCCTTGTCCACCTGGCCACTCAGCGTTCGGAGTCGGTGGTGGCCTGCGACGCGGGCGAGACCAGGGCGCGGATGGGTTGGTGGAATATGGTGGCGATGCCCAAGACGGCCAGCAGCACCAGTCCCGCTGTCACGATGGGATCGGCATGGTCTCGGGCGGATTGCTTGTTCCCCTGCACGGCTGAGACTATACACTCCGGTCGAAAAGGGGCTCACATGCGAAACACATCGTTCGCCGTCGCCAGCGTGGTTGCCTTGGCCTGCCTGTGGGTGAACGCGGGGGCCGCCGCGGCCCAGGAAACTAAGCCCAAGTACTATTTCACCATCAGCAACGTGACCGCCGACGATCGCCAGGTGATCCCCCTGGCCAAGGAGCTTCTCGCGGCGGAGGTCGCCCGTCGACCCGAGTTCACCAATGACCTGGGCGGCGCCGAGGGCCAGGCTGCCCTGGCCGAGTTGAAGAGGCGCGGCCTGGAGGGCTACGAGGTCAACATGCGGATCGCCAGCCTGACCCGGGACATCAAGGACCCGGCGCCCGGACGGCGCGATCCGCAGCTGGCCATCAACGTGAAGCTGAGCGTCTTCGGCACCACCTATCCCGGCAACAAGGTGAAGTTCACGGGGGACGGCAGCGCCTCCCTGGTGGGCGAGTTTTCCGAACGGCGCAAGGAGCGCGACGTGGAGGCCTTGCTCAAGACGGCTCTTGCCAGCGCGATCCAGCAGGCCGTGAGCAACGCGTCTCTCAAGCTGGGTAGCGAGACACGGCTCTTGGGCGCGCCGGCCCCCAAACGCAAAAAGGTCAGGAAACACTAAGTGGCTGATCAGGATCCGCGGATGGAGCTCGGCATGGGCTTGGCCCGTTCCGCACCCCTTTGGCGAGAGGCCGGTGTCGTTCACGAAGCCCACGGTCCGCGCCTCGCGACCGGTCATGGGCAGGGCCGCGTGCGCACATCGATCGGAACCACCGGCCGCTGGTTGGCCCTTTCGAGTTTGCTGGCGTTGAGCTTGGTCGGCTGCCGCAAGAGCACGCCGCCGGCCCCGCCGCCCGCGGCGCAGGCCCAGTTGCCCACCCTCGAGGTCAAGAAGGGCGCGTCGCTGCTCTTCACCTACGTCAAAGCCGACGGCCTGTTTGCCACCACGGACAATGCCGAGTCGGTTCCCGAGGAGGCCCGCCGTCTGGTACGGGTCATCGACCCCAACCAGGGCGCGGGGAGGCGTGACACGGAGCAGGTCTACGTCATCGACGTGGGCGAGTTCCTCAAGGCCGGCCAGGCCACGGCCAAGGTCATGTCACGAGAGGCCTTTGAGACCGGTGCGCTGGCGCAACTGCGGCCCGGCGACTCGAACCTTCTGGCCGGACCGCATGGCCCGCCCCTGGAGCCCGAGGCCGCGGTGGATGGGGGCGCGGCTGTCGACCAAGCCGTGGTGATCCTGTACGGGACGCCGTGGTGTGGGGCCTGCAAGGCCGCGCGCCAGTATCTGAGCGCCAAGCACATCCCCTACGCCTACAAAGACATCGAGAACGATCCGGCCGCGGCGCGCGAGCTGCAGGCCAAGGCCGCGCGGCTGGGGGTTCCGGCCGACCGCGTGCCCATCCTGGACGTGCGGGGGCGCCTGCTCATCGGGTTCGACCGCACCCGACTGGAGTCCCTCCTCGGCCATCCCGCCTGAGCGGGTCCATTGACATTGGAAGGGATGGTTTGTGCCCCGTGAGTTCTTCTCCTCGTTTCCCGGTCATGGCCCTGATTGGCGTGGGCTACATCGGCGGCTCGGCGGCCCTGGCCGCGCGGCGGGCGGGCGGGGTGGGCCGGGTGGTGGGCTACGATCCGGAGCCTCGCGCGCTGCAGGTGGGGCAGGAGCGGGCCGTCATCGACGAGGCCGCCCCAAGCCCCGAGGCCGCGGTCCGGGAGGCTTCGTTTGTCCTTCTGGCCGCGCCGGTGCGTAGCCTGGGCCGCTCGGCCGCCCGCATCGCCAGCGCCGTGCGCCCGGAGGCCACGGTGGTCGACGTGGGGAGTGTGAAGCAGACCGTGATGGCCGAGGCCCAGGCTGCCCTGCCGGGCGGCCAGTTCGTGGGCTGCCATCCCCTGGCGGGTGCGGAGCACGTGGGCGTGGCTGCCGCGGATGCGGCCATCTATCCGGGCCGCGTGTGCTTCGTTTGCCCCAGTCCGCTGTCCCGAGTCGAGGCCACGGCGGCAGCGCACGCCTTCTGGAGCAGCGTGGGCTGCCAGGTCATCGAGATCTCGCCGGCGCAGCACGACGAGCTGATGGCGGCGGTCAGCCACCTGCCGCACGTGGCGGCCTTTGCCCTGGCCGCATCGTTGGCGGACAGCCTTCCTTTCCTGGAAGGTCACGCCCAGGCGGCCACCACCAGCTTGCGCGACACGTCCCGCGTCGCCGCCTCCAGCCCGACCGTTTGGCGCGACATCTTGCTCGCCAATCGTGAGCATCTGCTCCCGCTGATGCGCCGGCTGGCGCAGCGGGTGGAGGACCTGACCTCCGCGGTGGAGAATTCTGACGCCGCTGCTCTGGAATCCGTGCTGGCGCTCGGGCAGTCTTGCCGCCAGCGATTGGTCAAGTGATGTTGAACAGAGTCTTTCGCCCGCACTCGAGAGCTTTGCTTGGGTTCCTGCTGGGATTGGGGGCGTGCGCTGGTCCCTCGGCCCCCGCGCCCAGTGCTTCCACGCCGGTGGCGAGGACCGAACCGGACGACAGCGACCTATGGAACCTGGTCCCCGCCGAGGCGCAGACGCTGATCGCCGCCGACATGGCCCAGCTGCGCGAGTCTCCCTGGACCCGGAACGCCCTGAGCAAGGCCGCCACCGAGGGCCGCAATGCCTGGAAGGTGGCCCTGGGCTTCGACGAGGTGGCTGACCTGGATCGGCTGGTGTTCGCCAGCCTGCGCGATTTGTCCGAGGGCGGCAGCCTGCTGGTCGCCCAGGGGAGGTTCGATCGGGACGCGCTCACCGACGCCTTCCAGAAGCAGGGCCAATCGCAGCCGTCGAACTACCGCAGTGTTCCCGTGCTCGGACGGCCTACGGCGGACTCGGGTGATGGCGGCCCTGCGCTGGGGTTCCTCACCCGACGGACCGTCCTGTCGGGGTCCCAGGTCTCCGTGCGCGCGGCCATCGATTGTGGTTTCGGCCTGGCGCGCGGCTCGGGCATGACTCCTTGGGTCGAGACGCTGCAAGGCGAGTTGGCCTCCCGCCGCGACCCCTCCCGCCGCGGGCCGGCCATCGAGGCCGTGTTTCGATTCGACGAACAGGCGCGCGCGCGGTTGCAGTCGGAGATGGGCGAGGGCGGGGCCTTGGAGCACCTGGGCGTGCGCGTGGATTTGGGCACCGACCTGGTCATCAGCGCCGTGGGCTTGGTGCACACCGCCCAGCAGGCCCAGGACATGGCGGCGCGCTTGTCGACCCTGGTCCGCGAGCAACGCAATCGTCCCGTGGTTGTGCTGCTCGGACTGCGCAGCGTGGTCAGCGGGATCCGCATCGAGGCGCGTGGCAGCACGGTGGAGGCCGCCTTGAATGTGCCCGAGGACCAACGCGAGGCGATTGTCGAGCGGATGACCACCCTGACCGAAATGTTGGCGCGGGCCCGGGCTGCAAGGGCCGCGGAGGCTTCTCGATGAGCGAGCAAACACACGTGCTGCGGGTCTGTCGCAGTCCTGCCCTGCGGGGCACGTTCTGCGTGCCCGGCGACAAGTCCATCTCTCACCGGGCCTTGCTGTTCGGCGCTTTGGCTGATGGCGCTGTGGACATCGACGGGCTGGGGTTGGGGGGCGACAACGCGTCCACGGCCGCTGCCCTGCGCGGCTTGGGCGTTCATGTCCACCTGGCCGGGGCCCAGGCGCAGGTACAAGGCGTGGGCATGAGCGGCCTGCACGCGGCGGCCTCGGCTCTGGATTGCGGCAACTCGGGCACCACCATGCGTCTGCTGTGTGGCCTGCTCTCCGGGCGGCCGTTCACGACCACGCTCATTGGTGATGCCTCGCTGTCCCGCCGACCCATGGCCCGCGTCGCCACTCCTTTGCGGCTCATGGGGGCGCGCATCGATGGCCGGCGGGACCCGGCGCGGCCCAACGACGTGTTCGCGCCTCTGGAGATCCACGGTGGTGACTTGCACGGGATTGATTACGCTCTGCCAGTGGCCAGCGCCCAGCTCAAGAGCGCGCTGGTTCTGGCAGGTCTGCAGGCCCGCGGTCGCACCGTGGTGAGCGAGCCCGGCCTTTCGCGGGACCACACCGAGCGCATGCTGCGTTTTCTGGGCGCGCCCATCAGCGCCGATGCGGTCGCGGGCACGGTGCGCGTGGAGCCCGAAGGCTGGAACGGCCGCCTGCGCGCGGGGGCGGTGCGGATCCCTGGCGATCTGTCCTCCGCCGCGTTCTTGCTCGTGGCCGCCCTGGTGGTCCCGGGCAGCGACGTCACCGTCGAGAACGTGGGGCTCAATCCGACCCGCACGGGTGTGCTGGATGTCTTGCGTGCCATGGGGGCGGACCTGGATGTGAAGGTGACCGCCGAACCCATGGGGGAACCCACCGGGCGGGTGCGCGCACGCTGGACCGGCGTGCTGCGCGGAACCCAGGTTGCGGGCGAGCTGGCCTTGCGGTCCATCGACGAAATCCCGGTGTTGGCAGTGGCGGCCGCGCTGGCCGAGGGAGAGACGGTCTTCACCGATCTGCGCGAGTTGCGGGTCAAGGAATCGGATCGCATCGCCTGCATCTGCCGCGAACTGGGGCGGGCCGGGGTGTCCACCCAGGAGGCGCCCGCGGGCTTCTCGGTGCAGGGGTCAGGCGGCCGACCGCTGCGTGGCGGCCGCGTGCAGCCCGATGGCGATCATCGCATCGCCATGTCGGGAGCCCTGCTGGGCCTGCTGGCGGACGAGGAGACGGAGATCCCGAGCGAGCACATCGCCACCTCGTTCCCGACCTTCGCGCAGATTCTGCAAGCGCTCGGCGCCCCGATCACGTCGGGGTGAAGCTCAGAACGTGCCGCCCACCGCGACGCGTGGCAGGGCCTTGCCCGATGTGTCAGAGGGAACGGTGATGAGCACGTAACACCCTGTGGCCACGGCGCCCGTGCCCAGGCCGTTGAGCAGGCCGGCGAAGGCGGGGAGCTTTTTGCCGCTGTCCAGATTGGCCAGAAGAGCCCCGCCCGCCACGATGGCGGCGAAGCCCGCGGCCACGCCCACGGCGGCCAGCGGACGCTGCCAGGTGCTGGGCGGGGGAGGCGGGGGAGGAGGCGGGACGGCCGCTGCGAGCCAGGCCTCGACGGGCGTCTTGATGGCCTCGCCAAGTTGCACCATGCGCTGGCGAGCCTCGTCCGCTGTGCACACGGGGCAGGAGCGCGTCTCGGTGGCCACCGGAACCAGCACGGGTGTCGGGCCTTCCGTGCTGAACAGGCGCGCGGTCATGGTGTAGCTGTTGCCGATCACCGAGGCCGTGACCCGCACCAAGTGACTGACGTCCAGCAACTGCCCCAGTCGTTTGATGCAGATGGAGCCCTCACACTTGTGCAGCTCCGGGTAGGTGTCCATGTAGCGCGTGACATCTATGGAATCGAGCACGTAGATGGGGGCGCTCCGCGTGAGGCCCACCACGAAGCCGTCCTGTAGCTGCATGGCGATGGCCGGGGTGGAGTCCTCGCCCTCGACCTTGAACTCGGTGATGGCCACGCGCGTGCTGCTCGGAGCCGCCGCATGGC
>JAEXQJ010000298.1 GCA_023438785.1 Pseudomonadota bacterium | reverse complement strand
GGTAGGTGGCGTGCTCGTCGGTGGCGAAGAGATCCGTGGTGGCGCGGTGGGAGCCCAAGAAGTCGCAGGTGAAGAGGATCTTGTCCTCGCGCAGGTGCGTGAACATGGTCTCAGGCCAGTGCACCCAGGGGGCGAACACGAACTGCAGGGTTCGACCGCCCAGATCCAGCGTGGCACCGTCGGCGACCACGGTGCAGCGGTCGGATGGGATGTGCAGGTGACACTGCAGATACTCGGAACACTTGGCGTTGGCGACCACCTTGGCCTCGGGGAAGCGCGCCAACACGGCGGGCAGGCAGCCCGAGTGATCCTGCTCGGCATGGTTGGCGATCAGGTAGTCCAGCTTGGTGACGCCCGCGGCCGACAGGTTGGCCATGAACTCACTCTCGAACGCCGGGTCCACCGCGTCGATGAGCGCCGTCTTCTCCGCCCCTTTGACCACGTACGACTGGTAGCTGGTGCCTTCGGGCAGGGGGATGAGGTCATCGAACAGCTTCTTGTCCCAATCGAGCACGCCGACCGCGTGCACACCTGGCTTCAACTCGCGCGCTGCCATTTGCTTGCTCCTTTGTGGGCCGGCCACTCCTGGCCAGCGGTGACGGGATTGGTTAGCGTCGATCGCGTCGAAGTTCAATGGCGCAAATGCAACAGCTCGGCGCGCAGGGGCGCGTTGACTGTCAGCGCGTGGGAGGGAAGGATGGGGCGTCGAGGCGCGCTGGCATGAAATGGGCAGCTCTGATTCTGGCTTTCGCGACCGGGTGTGCCGGGTGCGTGCGGAAGCCGTCGCAAGCCCCCGCGCCACCGGCCGCCCAGGCCCGGGTCGCAAGGGTGGCGCTCCCGGCCCCTGACGAAACTCGGCGCGTCCGGCGCGCCCAGGTGGCGGGGTCCTGGTACCCTGACGAGGCTGCGGCCCTGGCACGCGGGATGGACGAGCTGCTGGCCCAGGGCGCGTCGCCCACGTTGGAGGGCGCGCCCATCGCCTTCGTCTCTCCGCACGCGGGCTATCGTTTTTCGGGGCGGGCTGCTGCCGCGGGTTATGGGTTGCTGCGCGGCCGGGACGTTCGCCGCGTGGTGGTGTTGGCCATCTCCCATCATTTGCCCTTACGCGGGGCCTCTATCCCCGACGTGACCGACTTCGAGACACCGCTGGGGCTCATCGCGGTGGACGGCAAGGCCGTGGCACGTCTGCGCCGCTGCCCGTTGGTCTCCGCGCTGGAGCAGGCCGAGGAGGGTGAGCATTCTCTGGAGATCCAACTGCCCCTGCTGCAGCGTGTGCTGGGCAAGTTCATCCTGGTGCCCGTGCTGGTGGGCCAGCTACGGCCGTCGGACTACGCCGTCTTGGCCGAGGCTCTGGCCCAGGTAGTGGACAGGCACACCGTGGTCATCGCATCGAGTGACTTCACGCACCGAGGCGCCAACTACGGCTACGAGGTCCCGCCAGGGCCCGGGACCATCGCCGAGCGGCTGGCTCGGGTAGATCAGGGATCCGTCGACCAGATCACGCGGCTCAGCCGCTCCGGCCTGCTGGCCCACGCGCGGAAGACGGGGAGCACCATTTGCGGGCTGCAGCCTATCGCCGTGCTTCTGGAGCTGCTGGGGCGTTTCCCGGGCACGCGAGCGCACGTGGTCAGCCGCTACACGTCGGGCGACGTGACTTCCGACTGGTCCAGCACCGTGACATACATAGATATGGCTTTCACCGGGAAGTTCCCCGACGAGTCCAAGCTGGAGGAAGCGCGCGGCGTGGGGGAGAAGGTCTTCCCGCTCAGTGATGATGACAAGCGCGCTCTCTTGCGCGTAGCGCGCACCTCGCTTGAGGCAGCGGTCAAGAAGGGGCGCTTCGACCCCGAGGCGATGCGGTCCATCCCGGTCACACCCTCCTTGGAACGCAAGGCAGGCGCCTTCGTGACCTTGCGCTGCAAAGCCGGTCCCGAGGGGTTGTGCGTGGGGCGGGGCGAGGACCTGCGCGGCTGTATCGGGACCATCGAGCCGTCCATCCCGGTGTACGACGTGGTTGCCCAGCGCGCGGCCAGCGCCGCCCTTGACGACACTCGCTTTCCGCACCAGGTGGTGGTCGACGAGCTGCCCTTCATCGCCATCGAGATCTCCGTGCTCACGCCGCCGCGTCAGGTCGCCGGGCCCGAGGAGATCGTCATCGGCCGCCACGGCATCGTCTTGGCAAGCGGCTGGAAGCGCGCCACCTTCCTGCCCCAGGTTGCGCCCGAGCAGGGCTGGAACCGGGAGACCACGCTCGTGCAACTGGCCCGCAAAGCTGGTTTGTCCGACGACGGCTGGAAGAAGGCCGAGTACCAGGTCTACGAGGCCATCGTCTTCGGGGAAGAGGAGTTCGAGTAGGCGACCGTCGCCAGTCTGCCGCGCCGGTCGCGCCCGCCATGCCGTCGGCGGCAGCCGTGCTCCATCAACTGCAGGTGGCGCCTTCCGAGCAGGCCGCCGTGATGAGCGCCTTCACGCAGCCGTCGACCACGCCGTTGCCGCCCGAGGTGTTGAGGCACTCACTCCAGCAGTTGGTTTCGCAGGGCCACTTGTTCTGAAGACAATTGACCATGTTCGTGCACGTGGTCTCCAGGGAGGTCGAGTTCTCTTTGCACTCGCTACATGGCTTGGCGGGGGCGCACGCGTAACTCGCCTCTATCAGGTTCTTCACGCAGTTCGGATCGTTGGACGGCGTGTAGG
>JAEXQJ010000223.1 GCA_023438785.1 Pseudomonadota bacterium | reverse complement strand
CGGCCGGACGCCACGAGGAGCGGCCCGACCTGGCCCGTCGGGCGAGGAGGAAGTCCAGCGTGGCCACGCCCACCGCCACGAGCGCCGCGACGACCAAGCGACGCCGTCGGTGGCGCGACGAAGAGGCGGCCAAGCCCAGCAGGGCCAAATCCATGACGCCGCCGCCGAAGCGCGCCCACAAGGCCGCGGGCTTGGGCAGGGCCAATAGGGTCGCTCCCGCGGCCAGCTCCCGCGCGCCGACCACGCGCAAAAGAGTCGCGTGATCGCGCACGCCCGCTAGCCTGCCCACCAGGCGAGGAGAGATGACCTCGGTCAAGCCCAACCCCGCACTGAGAATCCCCATCCCACGCGCCGCTCGCCCGTTGTTCATGTTCGACCTCCCTCAACCAATGGCCGGGGCCGGGGCGTGCACCGTGACCGCGGGCTCCACCACGGGCGCCGTGATCAGTTGTCGCGCATCCGGCCGCTCCCGCTTCTCGAAGTGCGACAGAGGTACGGCCTGCCCCGTGCGCGCTGACTCCTGCAGGGCCGCGATGATCCGCACGTCGGCCAAGCCCTCCACGCCCGAGGGCTCGGGCTCGCGGTTTTCGAGAATGCAGCGAGAGAAATAGCGAATCTCCGGCCCGAATTGATCCTGCGGTTCGAAACGACGCTCCTCGCGCTGGCCGCCCACCGTCGCGACGAGGCGCCGCTCGCCCACGTAGTCGAAGCCGTGGGCCACCTGCAGGTCTCCATTCGATCCCACCACGCGGTAGCCGGAAACGGCCGAGGCGGCTTGGCTGACGGTGAACTGGGCTAGGCGACCGTGGGGGAAGCGCAGAATGCCCACCGCCGTGGAATCGACGCCCTCGAAGCGCGAGTCCTGGCCCAGATTGGTACAGGCGAAGGCCTGGATGGGCTCGTCGCCAAACAGGTAGCGAGCGGCGTTGATGGGATAGGGCCCCTCGTCGAGCAGGGCCCCGCCACCCACGTCTTCGCGGGTGCGAATATCACCGGCGCGCACCTGCTGACTGAGAATTCCCGAGAAGAAGCGCGGCTCGCCGATCTTGCCCACGCGGATTAGCTCGATGGCGCCTAGGTTGGCGGCCTCGAAATGCAGGCGATAGGCAATCATCAGCTTCACGCCCGCGTCAGCCGTCGCCTTGATCATGGCCTCGCAATCCTCGACGGTTGTGGCCATGGGCTTCTCGCACAGCACGTGCAGCCCGGCCTGGGCCGCGCGCGCGGTGAACGGGCGATGCAGGTGATTGGGCAGTGCCAGGTACACCGCGTCCACCATGGCCCGTTTCATCACGTCTTCGAAAGAGTCGTAGTCGCCCACCTCGTCCAGGCCGTAGGCGCTCATCAACGCCTCGCGCTTGTCCGGGTCGGAGGAGATCACCGCCGCCAACTCGGAGTTGTCCTGGGCGTTCTTGAAACCCGGGAGCACGGCCACTTGGGCGATGTTCCCCGCCCCCACCACCGCATAGCGAATCCGACGTGACTTCCCGTTCGCCATGGTCACCTCCTCAGTGATTTGTACGTCGGAACCCGAGGAGGGCAAGCGCGCCGAATCCGCAACGATGGCGCGACGGCGGGCACGGCAGGATCTGCGCGAAGGTTCAGACGCAGATCACGCTCCGCCGAAGGGAGAGCGGCGCAGGGCGCACGCCGATTCTCCGCCTCGGCTCGCGGCCGGCCACCTAGTAGGTGAGCCCGTGCCCGTACGGGTACAGCGGACTGTAGTTGGCGTCACCCTGGTTGACGGGGATCTGGTCAATGCTCCTGGGCCACGAGTGAGGCAGCTTGCCGGTGGGCTTGTAATCGCCGAACAGCACATCGGCCACGCCATCGCCCTCGGTGCCGGGCAGCCAGGCGGCCACGATGGCGTCCGAATTGGCGCCCACGTCGTCGAGGATGAGCGGGCGGCCGGAGATGATGACGGTGATGACCGGCTTGCCCGACTTGCGCGCGTTGGCCACGGCAGACCGATCCGCATCTGACAAATACAGACTGGACTTGTCGCCCATGCTCTCCGCGTAGGGCGTCTCGCCCACCACCACCACCACCGCGTCGGCTGTGCCACTGGCGCTGGCCGAATGCGTGACCGGCGTTCCCCGGGTCACGTGTCGGCGCAAAGCATCCAGGATGGTGGTGCCCGCCGTGATGGTGCCCGTGGTTCCATTCCAGCCCATGGTCCAGCCGCCACATTGCGAGCCCAGATCGGCGGCCTTGCTGCCCGCCACGAGCAGGCTCTTGTTCTTGGCCAGGGGCAAGGCCTTCTTGTCATTCTTGAGCACGACCATCGACTGGCGCACGGCATCTCGCGCCACCGCCCGATGGTCGGCCGCGCCCACCTCGGCCAGCAGCGCCCGGTCGGTCATGGGGTGCTCCCACAGCCCCGCGGCCTTCTTGACCCGCAGAATGCGGCGGACGGCATCGTCGATGCGTGCCATGGGGATGCGCCCCTTCTTCACCAGGTCGCGCATGTTGCGCATGAAGACCTCGTACTTGATGGGCACCATGACCATGTCCACGCCCGCGTTGATGGCCTTCTCCACGTTTCCTTTGTAGCCACCCGGCATCTTGTCGATGCCTTCCCAGTCGGTGACCACGAACCCCTGAAAGCCCAACTCACCCTTCAGCACGTCCGTGATGAGCTTCTTGCTTCCGTGCATGGGTTCGCCATTCCACGAGCTGTAGGACACCATGACGCTGCCCACGCCGGCCTTCACCGCCGCCGCATAGCCGGGCAGGTGAATGGCGCGCAATTCCTCCTCGGAGATCTTCGCGTCACCCTCGTTCTTGCCGCCCTTGGTTCCGCCGTCGGCCAGGTAGTGCTTGGCGCAGGCCACCACCGACTCGGGGCCGCCCAGCGCGTCGCCCTGCAGGCCTCGCACCGCCGCGGGCGCCATCAGGCTGGCCAACTCGGCCGTCTCGCCGAAGCCCTCGTAGGTGCGGCCCCAGCGCTCGTCGCGCGGCACCGCGATACACGGGGCAAACGTCCAACGCACGCCCGTGCCGGCGATCTCCTTGGCCGCAGTCTTGCCCACCCTCTCCACGAGCTCGGGATTGCGGGTCGCGCCCAGGCCGATGTTGTGCGGGAACACGACCGTGCCGTAGACCTCGGCGTGACCGTGGACCGCATCCACGCCGTAGAACATGGGGATACCCAGACGCGTGCTGAGGGCCTGCATCTGGAAGCCGTCGATCATGTCGGCCCACGTGGTGGCCACGTTGGGGCTCGGCAATTCGTTGCCGCCGTTGAGCACGGAGCCCAGGTTGTGGATTCGCACTTCCCCGCCACGCATGGCGGTGCGACTGACCTGGGTCATCTGGCCGATCTTCTCGTCCGTCGTCATCTGCGCCAACAGCGCCTCGATGTCGGGCGCGGGCACACCGGCGGCGCGCACGGCAGGCGCGACCAGCGGCTGGACGTTGACCTTGGGTTGACGGCTTCCTACGCACCCCGGGGCGGCGAGGGCACAACAGAGAAAGGCGGAACAGAGGGCTGTGATTCGCATGGTGGACTCTCGGGCACCCCGGCGACGGCCCAACCCCAAATTGGGCACGCGGAATGCTTAGGCATCGTACCAACCCGGCAGGCGCTTGGATCGAGCAAAGCTCGCCTCGGTTTTCGCCTCCAGTCGGCCCAATTGGTCATGTCCATTGTCCGACGGACATGTCCTCGAAACCGTTGGCGTCGGCGCCGCGACAGGACGACGTACATGCGTTCGAGACTCTCCAGGAGGATGGGCCGGCGGCCGGGCCTCACCTTCGCCGCCTGCCCACATGGGGCCCGCGGCTCGGGGTCGGCGCGCCGGTCGAGCGACACAGACGCATCGATGTGAAGGGAGAACGGCGGGCCGGTGCATCTCGGGGCACGAGTTCTGGTCCGTCTGGGCCGGGGGGGGGCGCTCTTCAACCCCGATGTGGTGCGCTGGCCGGACACCAGCTGGCGTTGCTCGTCGATTCGCCCGCCGCCGAGGCTGAGCTACCCCGAGCGACGGGGCCCGTGTGCACGTCGTGGTGGCTGCCCCGTCGAGCAGGGGTTGTATTGCTCCTTGAATTGGCGCTGGCGGCTGACCTTCACGCCCACTGGCCACGCAGGAGCGGCCGCTTGTTCGTGTGGCCGCGTTCGAGCCTGAGCTCACGGAAGATCTGCGCCGTGGCCTCGGACTCATCTTGCGCGTGCAAGTCCACGTTCAGCTCTCTTCCGGGTTCCTCGTCGGCACCGATGAGAATGATTTCGGCGCCCTCGAAATCGAGGAAGCGCGGAGAATCCAGTTCGCCAAAGCGTCGGCCGCGGAACTTGTCCATCAGCTCGTGTGGATAATTGGGGCGCTCCCCGCGCGCCAGTCCCGCCTGCCCTCGTGAGGGCGCCCCGGGGTTGCGCACGGTGACCACGTAGCTGCCGCTCTTCTCCACGTTGAGCTCGTCCTGGACGGGACCCGGGCGTTCGGGCAGTTCCAGCTCATACGCCAGATGGGTGTGGTTGCCGTGCTTGACGATGGCGTAGACGCCCTCGCCCGCGGGGCGCGCCGCGGGCTGAACGCGCCGACCGCGTGTCTTGGTTTCGTAGCTCTCGGGGCCAAGGATGGCGCGCATGTCTTCCGGCGCCTTCGTCACCCTTTCCACGAAGCCCCAGTTGCGCTCGTGACCGCGCTCCACATCCGGCATGCGCTTGCGCCCCACGGCTATCAGCCGGTACACCTCGCCGTTGTCGGGGCTCAGCACCATGTGGAAGCGCTGCACGTCGCGCAGGCTTTCGGGCGCCTCGTCCTCCACGCGCGGCCGGTAGAAGAAGTAGATGCTTCCGCGCTCCAAGACCTGTGATGACTCAGCCATACCCTCTCCATCCCAATATGGGCGCGGGGTAGGAGCCAGGCACGGCTTCACGGCTCTTCCGCGCGGTGGCCGAACTCCGCGTTTTCGCGGTCGGCCTTGGCGTCGGCGGCCGTGTGATGTACGCGACCGTCGATGTGATTGGGTGGCGAATACACCGTGTAGAGCTGCAGCGGCTCCTTTCCCGTGTTGCGAAAGTTGTGGCGCGTCCCCGCGGGCACCACGACCGCGTCGCCGGCCGCGAAACGTGACTCAACGCCGTTGATGACCGCCGTGCCGGCGCCGGCCACGCAGAACAGAGCCTGCTCCACGCGCTCATGCTTCTCCTCGCCGATCTCGCCGCCAGGTGGAATGCTCATCAGCACCAGCTGCAGACGCTTCGCCGTAAAGAGCACGCGGCGGAAGTCCTGGTTTTGCAGGGCCTCCTCCAGCACTGGCGCCTCGTAGGCCCGCGCCGGGCCTCCGTCGACGCGTTTGCCCGCCGCGCTCCGAGGCTCAGCCGCGCCTTCCACTGTGCGGTCACCGGCCAAACCGACCAGGCACAGCGCGAGCAGGACAGATTTCACACCTTTGCCCATCTCTGCTTCCCCTTTCTCAACCGCCCCGTGACGCCGAACGAGTCCTATGCTTGTGGTCTCGTGGGCTGGAAGCGACTGACCCGTGCGGGCGCCAGGGAAATGATGAACACGAGCACGGCCAGGATGCAGTTGTGCCAGACCGTTCCGGCGTTCACACGCGGCAGCAAGAGCGTGGAGAAGAAGAGGTAGACCGCCGCGCCTGCATTGAGGAAGCGCGCCCACGGATAGCCGCCGGCCAGCAGAGCCAGGCCGACCATGATGATGCCCATGATCCAGCTGTTCTGGAACTGGGCGGCCCCGTGACGCCACACGAACGCCGAAATGAACAGCCAGGCACCTAACGCCACATTCAGCCAACGAGGTGTGCTCATGTGCCCTCCCGACTTCAACCCTGGGCACCGGCCGTCGGCCACGCAAGCCGCTGGCCTGCGTGCGCCAAGCCTCCGACGACCGTCGAGAGGCACTCTCGGGGCAGTTGGCCATGAAAAGCAAACAGGCGCTCGACGAAGGTTCGGAGGAACCCCGGCGGCCTCTCGGCCGACGTTTCGTCAGAGCGCCTGGGCTCGTCTTCGACCGTCCCGTGCGGCGGCGGTCGGCCGAGGAAGCGGCGCGCCTGGGAAGG
>JAEXQJ010000149.1 GCA_023438785.1 Pseudomonadota bacterium | reverse complement strand
CGGCCGGCACGGGTGGGGGGGGCCGGCGGCACGCGCGGCGGGGCGGGCGGCACGGGCGTCCCCGATGCGGGAGCTGTCGACCCGGGAAGCAGGGCTGACGCCGGAGTCGGCGGCACCGGGGCTTTGCCCTGTAATTCGTAGCAGCCCAACAATTCGGGCGATTGCCCGATGATTCTTTTGATTCGTCGCCCGCGAAACAACCTCGCCCCGGTGAATGCGTCCTCGGGAGTCGTGCATGCCATGCCCTGGCCCGTTGGTGCCATACCCCGGAAGCCGTGGGCCTGGCCGCTGATGGCGGTGGACGCATGCCCGTGTTGGCCTCGCCGCGCACCCGCAAGAAGGTGCCCCCGGCGCGCAAAGACCTGGCCGGATGCCCGCGCGCCCCTGGCCCCTCACCCGCGTCCCGTGGTGGTGCCCCCGGGGCCCGCTGGCCACACCCCTGCGAGCCAGCGCACCCTCACCCGGGCGCCGGCGACCAGGCCCCCGATGGCCGTTGGCCACCACCCCGTGTCCTGGGAACCGCCCACCCGTGGCGATCGGACCGGTCACCCGCACGCTGTTGGACCGTCTTTGCGACGTCTTGACCCCACACCCGTAGTCCGGTGACCCCTCACCCGTGTCTTCTGACCCCACCCCCGCATCATCTTGTGCTGGCATGCGGCATCGTTATGCCGTTCCGCGCAATGAAACGAGGCCGTGGGGAGCCGGCCGGTACCTAAAACGATGCGCCGGCCGGGTGTCCGCCCGCCCGATGCCTACGCGGACGGCGTGGTCGGTGGGGCGGCGGGCTGGACGGCGGGCGGGCCCGCGGGACCGTCGTCCTCGTCCGGGTAGGCGGCGCGTTCGGCGCGCAGCTTCTGATCGTCCTTGTCGTTGCTGCCCACGGTGGTCAGCAGCGGGCGGCGCAGGGCCACCCGATCGCGTGCAGACCCGCGGCCCGCACGCGCAGGTTGGCTATCACGGTTTGGTACTCCTTGTCCGCGGCCACGGCCGCGGCGAGCTTCCGGCCGATGTGCGCGATTCGGCTGCCATAGCTGATGTCGGCGATCGCGCTCGGCGCGACCCAGCGGCCGCAATTCTGCGTGATCGTCTCCAGTCAGGAGCCGGGCATCGGAATGGGACCGCAGGCTCGCGCGCTGCGCCCCAAGGCGGTACTCGACGGAGGCCTTTCACCACAGCCAGCGGCCTGCAGCACATGTCCGTGCATAACATCCACTCCTTCCAGACCAGGGCCTGCGACGACTACTGGCGCTGGGCCTGGTGGGCCGAGGCACAGGCGGGGCCCGACGGCGCGCCCAACTGATGTTCAGCGCGACAACGCCAGTCGCGTTTCGCGCGTGACGTTTGTCGGTGGACAGCGCTCTAGCCCTGACCTGTGGGATTGTGGCGCGGGGCTTGGCCCGTGTCTGGGCGCCTGCGGTGGCAGCGAACAAGCCGCGGAACTCCTTGCTCGGTGCTGGTCACCGACGACGGCAATCTGCTGGGCGGAGACACTCCAGGCGGTGGCTGTAGAGAACAGGGCCTGAGTCTCCGCCCCAACCATTTTGGTTGCGCGGGGTGTATTCGATGGTCGGGCCGAAGCGGCCACGCGTTTCGGCCCCAAGCAGGTTCTGCTCGCGTCAGCCCCCGGTCACAGAGCGTTCGCCATCACCTCGGCTAGGGTCTTGCTGAAAGCAGCGGGGTCCGGCAACTGGCCTGACTCGGCGAGATGCGCCTGGCCGAGCAGGAGCTGGGCGTAGGTGCCGAGACGCGGGTCCTTGTTGTTCGCGGCGAAGACCTGGTGAAGCTTCTTCACCAGGGGATGGTCGGCGTTGACCTCGAGAATGCGCTTCACCTTGCCCGGCTTCTGCCCAAGCTGCTCCATGATCTTCTGCATCCGTGGGGTCATGTCGGACTCGTCGGTCACCAGGCACACGGGCGACTCGGTGAGGCGGTTCGACAGGCGCACCTCCTTGAGCTCATGGTCGAGCAGCACACGGAAGCAGGTGAGGAGGTCGCGGTATTCGCGTTCCTTGGCTTCGAGAGCTTCGCTCTCCTTCTGGCGGTCCTCGTCGCTGCCGAGCTTGATCTCGCCCTTGCCGATGGACCTCATGGGCTTGTCTTGGAAGTGGGGTGCGCGTTCCAGCCAGAGCTCGTCCACCGCATCCGAGAAGAGCAGCACCTCGTATCCCTTGGCCACGAAGGCCTCGAGAAGCGGTGACTTGGCGAGCGTCTCTTTGGAGGCGCCCGAGAGGAAGTAGATCGCCTCCTGGCCTTCCTTCATGCGGGCGACGTACTCCGCCAGTGAGGTCAGGCCACTGGTGGTCGTCGACTTTTCGTCCTTTGCGGCGTCGCCCAGCGCCGTCTCGCCACCCTTGAAGGTCGTCGAGGTCATCACCAGGTCGAGCAGCTTGTCCTTGTCGCCCGGCTCGGCGTTGAGCAGCCCCTCTTTGAGCACCGGCCCCACTTCGCCCCATAACGAGAGGTAGTCCGAGCGCTTGTCGCGCTTCATCTCTTCCAGGGCGGCGAGCACCTTCTTCACCAGTTGTTTGCGGATGATCTGCAGCTTGCGATCCTTCTGCAGAATCTCGCGCGAGACGTTCAACGGAAGATCGTGGGCGTCGACCACGCCTTTGACGAACCGCAGGTAGGTCGGCATGAGGTCGCGGCACTCGTCCATGACGAAGACGCGCTTGACGTAGAGCTGCAGACCCCGCTTCATCTCGGGGCTGTAGAGGTCGAACGGCGCCTCGGCGGGGATGTAGAGCAGCGCGTACGCCTCCAGCGTGCCCTCCATCTTGATGGGGATGGTCCGCAGGGGCGGGTGCCAGTCATGCGAGAGGTGGCGATAGAACTCGTGGTACTCGGTCTCGCTGACCTCGCTTTGCGGGCGGTCCCAGATGGCCTTCTGGGAATTGAGGACCGCGTCCTCGAACACCTGCGTCTCCGACGAGCCCTCGGCCTTGTCCGCCTTGCGCCACACCTTCATGCGGATGGGGTAGGCCACGAAGTCCGAGTACTTCTTGACGATGTCGCGGACGACCGGCTCAGCGGTGAAGTCGCGCAGGCCGTGCTCTTCGTCGACCGGCTTGAGGTGCAAGGTGATGGTGGTGCCGGCGTGGTCACGGCTGCTTTCGGCCAGGGTGTAGGTCCCGTCGCCGTCCGACTCCCAGGCGGTGGCCGCCTCTTCCCCCGCCTTGCGCGTCACCATGGTGACCTTGTCGGCCACCATGAAGGCCGAATAGAAGCCGACCCCGAACTGACCGATGAGCTCGGGGGGCACGGGCCCGCTCGCCTCCGCCGTCTTGGCGGCTTGGGCGGACTTGGCCGCCGCCAGGAACTCTTTGGTGCCGGACTTGGCGATGGTGCCGATGTTGCGGACCACCTCGTCCCGGGTCATGCCGATGCCGTTGTCACTGATGGTCAGCGTGCGAGCCGCCTTGCCGACGTCGATCCGGACCTGCAGCTCGCCGCTGGCGGCAAGATCGGGCCGGGTGAGGCGCGCGAAGCGCAACTTGTCCAGCGCGTCGGATGCGTTGGAGATCAGCTCCCGCAGGAAGATCTCCTTGTTGGAATAGAGCGAATGCACCATGAGGTCGAGAAGCTGCTTGACCTCGGCCTGAAACTCTTGCCTCTGGGGTGGGGATGCCGTCATGACGCGCGACTGTTTAAGCACCGTCTCGACTCGGTCAACCGCGTGGGCACGGCTGCGTGTGCCGCCCGGCGAGGCCGGTTTCTTCGCCCTCGTATTGGCCGGGTCAGCGGAAGGTGGCAGGCGTGCTTGTCGCCGGTGAGGTTGCGGAGGGCGCCGCAGATGTCGGGCGGACCACACCGCGCGGCCCTCGGCGTCCAGCATGGGGTGGGCGTGCCCAGCGCGGCCTCTTTTCACGCGCCGGCGGCCTGCCTGGAGGTGCCACGTCGCTGCAAGTACCCTGTCACCAGGGCGGCGAACACTTAGGGTTGGCCGCGGGTCTGCTGATAGAGCTGGGCGATCTCCTTCGCGTACTTTCGCGCGTTGGGGATCCGCCTGCGCTTGATGTAGGCCTCCAGATCGCCCGGACTGCGCGCCATGATCGCAAACTCGATGAGATGAATCACGAGGAAGTCCCTTGGTGCATCATGGATCTTCAATGTCTTGGGGCGCTCCTCAGCCGGCGGAAGCTCTCCCGGTGGGTATTCCTCCGTGTCGTCGCCTTCGTACTTCTTGAGCTTGGCCGCGACATAGTCGTTGAACCACTTCGGAGCCCCCCGGAGAGATGCGCAGAGGGCCTCGACAGGGAGGCCGGAGTCGTCGACGGCCCTGTTCGCGAACGCGAGCGGACCTTCGCCCTTGGCAATCCTCTTGCCTCGATTCGAATGCCAGCGGAGAGCCTCTTCGTATGACTCCGAGTGGATGAGGTCGTGAAGCAAAGACTCTTGCGTGTTCACCATACGTCGACTCCTGTTGTGACGCTTTGCAGGTCGAGCTGCAAGGTGCCCTCGGCGAGGGCTCAAACGGCTCACACAGCTGTCGCGCTTCCGCGCGCTGCGCACGCCGCCGGGTAGGTGTCGCTCGATTTCCAGCCCGGCCTCCCCCGGGATTTCCAGGCCGGCCTCACCCGGAGAGATGCTCGATTCAGCAGCCGGCCGGTGCCGGTAGGGAGTGCTTCCTCCAAGAGGACTGCCGGTTCTTATCGATCCAGTCCCGAAGGGCCTTGCCATCCGGAACGCCCTTCTTGGTGCTCTTGAAGGGAACGAGCGCCAGCAAGGTCACCTCATCTTCTGGCCCATAGTCCCGCTCGGCTTCGGCGGCTGGCCAGGCTTGGTCGATAGCTATCAGCGCATCAACTCCCACGGGCCAGACCAGACGACTGGCGTCGGCGTCACCGCGAGAGACCACGAAGCCTTCTGCGACAGTCTCTCCGCCGGCCGCTCGGCCGGCTAGTTCGAGGAGAATCGCCGCGGGAAACGAGATCTGCGGGTCGGCAGAGACTCGGGACGTGGTCACCGGCCAGGCGGCAGGGAGGACGACGTAGATCTCGATCATCTGGAAGGCGAAGAGGCCAACCGTGAAGAGAAGCTTGAACTTGTCCTTGCCGTCGATGCGGCTAATTCGGAGCTCGATCGGGCGGTTGCCTGCGACCAGAGGAGAAAAGGAGATAGGCAGAACCGGGCCGGCGAATTCGTGGAAGTGGCTGATTATGCTGCCGCCATAGACCTTGGACCAGTCTGTATCGGAAGCCTGAGCGCGGACGGCGCCGGCGCCGCGAAGAATAGCCGCTGCGCCAGTTTGGCCATAATTCTCGGCCCAATCGAGGGCGGTCCACGGCATGTTGCGATGGATTCGATTTACGTCGGCTCCTTGTTCGAGAAGAAGGCGAACGACGTCGACGCGTCCCTCCTGCGCGGAAACCATGAGGGGCGTTGTCGCGGACCTCTCAGAGCTGTCGACGCGTGCGCCGTGTTCCAGCAGCCAGCCGCAGGCCGCTACGTGGCCGTTTCGAGCGGCCAGTTGGAGAGGCGTCGCATTGCCAGCCCCGTCGGTTTCGACGTTCACGTCAACGCCCTTGGCTACCAGAAAGGCACAGAGCGGAACGCTTCCCGCTGCCGCCGCTATGTGAAGGAGAGTCAATCCTTCCTTGACGGGCTCGGGGATTGTGGCCCACTCGGGGTGGGCCGCAATCTCCTTCATGACGAAGTCGGGGGCGCTGCCGACTGCCTGCTGGACTCTGGTAATGGCTCGGTGGACTTCCAGCGGGATGGTCTCGTAGTCCATTAGAGGGTTCCTCCGGAACTCAAGATGCTGCCGATGTTGGCCAGTTCGGTCAGGACTTGGGCCTTTCCCCCGCTCGCGTCCGCGGCGGTGAGTCGATCCGCGACCTTCTTCGCGTAGTCCTGCGAGTGGCCTTGATTTGGCGACCAGGTGAAATTAGCAAGGTCCTTGTTCTTGTCGATGCTGTGTTTCGAGAGGATGGCCTGCGAATCCAAGACATGCTGTCGCGCTGTTGGATTCCAGTTCTTCGGCGCATTCTCCATCACGATGTGGTGACGGTGCGGCCGGTTCATACCGGCCGGAGCCTTGCCCATCTTGAGCTTGTCCGCCTTCGAGAGACCACACTTCCTAAGGCCCAGCGGGTCGAACCAGATCTGCGGGTCGCTGACGTAGCTGTGGGGACCGAGCCCGCCGACCAGCCCAATCGGATCCTGACTCACGTACTCGCCGCTCTCGGGGTCGTAGTACCGGAAGCGGTTGTAGTAGAGGCCGGTTTCTTCGTCTTCGTATTGGCCGGGCCAGCGGAAGGGGCAGGCGTGTTTGTCGCCGGTGAGGTTGCGGAGGGCGCCGTAGATGTCGA
>JAEXQJ010000023.1 GCA_023438785.1 Pseudomonadota bacterium | reverse complement strand
CCGTGAACCCGAAGGCGCGCTGGGGACCGGCTCCGATGTCCTGAGCTCGCGGTCAAAGCCGCCATCTCGGCGCCACGTGAGCAGCAACCGACACCTTGCGCCCGGCTTCCCAGGCCGACGAGTCGGTCGTTGCATGCGCCACGGCTAGCGCGGTCGTTCACAGCGGCGAAGACCACCACCCGGACCATCGGTAGCGTACGTCTCACGTTCCCGTCGTGGGGCTGTGGACTGTTTGCCTTTCACGGGCGTGGCCTGGCGCCGCGTCTTCCGTGGAGGTTCCTCGATGCTCGTCAGGTTCTCGACTTCAAACAGTCGCCTTTGTTCCCGGGCCGCTATCACTTTGGCCTGCGTGTTCTTCGCTTCATCGTGCACGGATCAGGGCGAGTCCTTGGGTACCGACGGCGGTGCGCAGGGCAGCGCGGGCGCGAGCGGCTCTGGCGGCAGCGGTTCTGGCGGCAGCGCGGGCCGCAGCGGAACCGCGGGAAGGGGCGGCAACGGGGGCAGCGCCGGCAACGGGGGCAGTGCCGGCAACGGGGGCAGTGCCGGTGGGGGTGGCGGTAATGATTCCGGCAAGTGCGGCTCCACCACGCCGAGTCAGCACCCTCTCGGCTGCAAATTCGCCTGGGGATTTGCCGAAAACGGCGGTTCGCTCTCCGGCTACTCGCACATGCAGTTTGCGTCAACCTGGATCGACTACTCGATCACCCCGGAGGGCAAGTACACGACGTGCAACGGCTGCAACTGGCTCACGCAGAACGTGGCCGGCACCAACCTCATCCCCGCGTACTACGCGTACATTATCGGATTCCTGGCCCACGCCAACGGCATCGTGGACGGCAACCAGACGGGCTCGAAGAAGCTGACCACCGACGGGGCGGCGCTGGTCAAGGCGAACTACCAGGCCATCGTCGATGCCTACGCTTGGTACGCCAAGCAGACCGCTGCGGCGTGGCCGGACAAGCCGCTCATCTGGTTGCTCGAGGGTGACTTCGTTCAATTGGCCGACAAGGGTCAATCCACGCCCATGACATGGGCCGAGGTGGGCAAACTGGCCGGCGACATCACCTGCGCCATCAAGGCCAACATGCCCAACGCCGTGGTGGCCATCGATCATTCGAGCTGGAACAGCAACGAGGTCACCAACAGCTATTGGGGCGCCATGAAGGACGTGAACTACGACATGGCGTGGACCACAGGCGTGGGCAACAACAAGGGCTTCCTCGAGGCCGGCACGAACAGCGGCACTTACAACGCGGCGACCGCAACCTACGCCTACCTGAACAAACTCACTGGCCGCACCATCCTCGTCGACACCAGCGCCGGCGCCTCGGCGGCGTCCGACACGTGGTCGACGGCCAGCGTGGCCGACCTGAATGCGCGCATCAGCGAGGGCGTCATCGCCGCCAACATCTCGGGTGGCAACCCGCCTTCGGAGGACGCGCTCAGCAAGTTCAGCGGCCTGAACGCGCTGCCCGGGTGTCCCTGACAGCGGCCCCGCTCAGCCGCTCGTCGGGGCTGCTTGTGCGGGCGATTCGTCGCGTGGCTCTCCAGACAGACGCACGAGCTTCCGCAACTCGGGAACGCGCCAGGCCGTGATGGCCACGACCAGCAGGGTAACGCAGCCGCCGAGCATTACGCTGGGCACCGTGCCGAAGAGACGAGCGGTCAGGCCTGATTCGAAGGCGCCCAGCTCATTGCTGCTGCCGATAAAGAAGCCGTTGATGGCCTGTACCCGGCCCATCATGTCGAGCGGGGTCTCCATCTGCACCAGCGTGCCGCGCAGAACCACGCTCACGTTGTCCAGTGCGCCGCCCACGGCGAGCAGCGTCCACGACAGGGGCATGCTGGTGGACCAGGCGAAGCCGACCCACGTCAGGCCGAAGCCCGCCACGCACCACAGCAGCACCTTGCCCGCCCCGCGCCGGGGTGGCCAATGGGCCAGCACCAGCGACATGAGCACCGAGCCCACGGCGGGTGCAGCACGCAGCAAGCCCAAGCCGCGCGGGCCCACGTGCAGAACGTCGCTGGCGAAGGCCGGCAGCAGGGCCACCGCCCCCCCGAAGAGCACGGCGAACAGGTCAAGCGACAGCGCCGAGAGGACCAGGCGGTGCGACACCACGAAACGAATGCCCTCGGCCATGCTGGCCAGCAGGGGCGAGGGGGCCACCGCGGGGCGGGGCCGGCGCCGCACCCGGCTGAGCGAGAAGAGTGAGAACCCTATGAAAGCGGCCTGGCAGCCATACGCCACCTGGCTCCCGCCGAACGCGTAGAGCAGCCCACCCACCGCCGGCCCGACCACGGTGGCCGAGAAGAACACCGAGCTTCGCCAAGTGGCCGCGTTCTGGTACGCCTCGCGCGGAACCAGTTCGGTGCCTAGCGCGTTGTAGGCGGGGCGATAGAAGGCGCGGGCCAGCCCCGACAGGGCCTGCACCAGGTAGAACGGCCAGGCCACCTGCGGGCGCCCACCCGCGTTGAGCAGCAGCAGAATGAGCGCGCCGGTCAGCAGGACACCTATGGCGGCCATGGAAAGGTTGCGGCGCTCGTGGCGATCGGCGGCCCATCCACCCAGCAGCGAGAGCCCAAGGAATGGAATCGCCTCGGCCAAGCCAATCAGACCCAGGGACAACGGATCGTGGGTGATCTCGTAGACCTGCCAACCCATGACCAGGCTTTGGATCTGGCCTGCCATGAAGAGCGGCATGGAGCCGAGGAGGAACCAGCGGTACTCGGGATGACGGAGGGCTTTGTACGGATCGTGCGACTCGGACATGAACTGCGAGGCGGAGTGTAGCAGCCACGCGCTGTCAATGCGCGGCGCAGTCGACGGCGCGCTGTGCGAAAGCGAGATCCCGGTTGCGGATCCGTCGGGGAAAGTGCTAGCCCCACCCGACTATGGATGCGGTCAAACATATGGGCGAGCTGCCCGTCGGTCGGTTGCTGTGGCGTTACTCGCTGCCGGCCATCGCCGGCTTCGTGACGCACGCCTCGTACCAATTCATCGACCGCATCCTGGTAGGGCGGGGCGTGGGCACGGACGGAATGGCCGCCGTGACGGCCGCCTTCCCCCTCAGCATCGTGTCGTTGGCCATGGGCCTGCTGGTGGGTGCGGGCACGGGCAACCGCATCTCCGTGCTGCTGGGCAAGGGCGATCGCGCAGGTGCGGAGCGCGTGCTGGGGCAGGGGGTGCGGCTGGCGCTCATCAACGGTTTCGTCCTGGCGATCCTCACCCTGGCCTTCACCTCGCCCCTCCTGCGCCTGTGCGGCTGCGATCCGCAGCTTCTGCCCTTGGCCGTGCCCTTCGCGCGCATCGGAGCCCTGGGGCAGATGTTCTCCATCATGCTGCTCTCCATGGGCAACATCATGCGTGTGCAGGGGCGGCCCGGTCTTGGACTGGCCGTCATGGCGGGTGGAAACGTGCTCAACGCGGGTCTGGCCGCGCTGGCGGTATTCGGCCTGCACTGGGGCGTGAAGGGCACGGCACTGGCCACCACGATCTCTCAAGTCCTGGGCTGTCTCACGGTGGTCGGCTTCACGCAAAGCCGCGCGAGCCTGATCCACATCCGCCGCGCGTTCCTGGCGCGCGACAAGGAAGTGTCCCGATCCGTCATCGCCTTGGGCGCGCCCGTGGGCTTTATGCAGATCCTGTCCATGGTCGTGTTCACGGTGGCCAATCACTCGGCTGCCGCCACCGCGGGCCCGCGCGGTCTGGCCACCCTGGGCGTGCTCAACAGCATCGCCATGCTGTTCATGTTTCCGCTCTTCGGGGTCATGCAGGCCATGCAGCCTCTCGTGGGCTTCAACATGGGCGCGGGTCGCAACGATCGCGTGCGTGCGCTGCTTGTCCGCGTGTTGCTCAGCACCATGCTGATCGGCCTCTTCTTCTCCCTCATCGTGCTCGCGTTCCCGGGCCCCATCGCGGCACTCTTCACCCGCGACGACGTGCAGCTCATCGAATTGGTGAGCAAAGGGTTGCCGTGGTTCGTGGTACCCATCGCGCTCTTCGGCCTCGATGGCACCATCTCGCACTACTTCCTCAGCGTGCACCGGCCGCGTCAGTCGGCCTTCTTGATGCTGGGGCGTCAGATCTTGGCCGGCATCCTGTTCGCGCTCCTGCCGCGCTGGCTGGGGTTCTACGGCATGTACCTCGTGTCCACGTTCGCCGCCCTGCCGTTCGCCAGCATCGCCGCCGTGTTCGTCGTCGCCGAACTGCGCCGCCTGCGTCGGGCCGCGGCCGAGGCCGAGGTCAAGACCGCAGCCTCGGCTTAGCGCCCGTCGCCACGGCGGTGGCAGGCTGGCGCAACCGGGAGTGGGCGAGGGGGGTCGACACGTCAAGCGCATGAAAGCAGGGGACACGCGCGTCGGGGCGGGATAGACGCCAAAGGATTTCGCGTTGCCCTCCAGGCGGCCGGCCCCACGTTGTGAACGGAGGAGCCCATGCGCTTATCGATTCTGACTTCGTTGGTCGTCGTCGTGCTGGCCGGCTGTAGCCATCCCGTGGTTCTGAAACCCGCACCGCAGGCGCAGGCCGTGGCGGGCCAGAAGGACACCGCCGCCGCAGAAAAGAAGGGCGTCCGCTTCATAGCCACCGGGCAGTGGCAGGGCGATCCCAAAGACCTGTGGCGAACCGTGACCCCGGTGCGTATCACCATCGAGAACCACAGCGGAGAGCCGCTGCGCATTCGCTATAGCGATTTCGTGCTGACCTCGGCCCAAGGCATGAGCGCCACGGCCATGCCGGCCTTTCAGGTGCAGCGGCCCGGCGTGGTGAAGCCCTACTTCCCCGTGACCGGTTTCTCCGTCGCCAGTCCGTTTGCGCAGTTCTATCCGGACTTCCCCATGTGGACCGGCGCCTTCGAAACAGACCCGACCTCATACCCCGAGGCGTACGCCTGGGAAAAACCGTTGCCGACCTCGGACATGCTGTCCAAGTCCATGCCCATCGGCGTGCTGGCCGACGGTGGCACGGTCACCGGCTACATCTTCTTCCCCAGAGTGGCCACTGCCGGCAGCCCGCTCGATTTGACGGCCACGCTGGTCAACGCCAACACCAAGGCGGAGGTGGCCCGCGTCTCCATTCCCTTCGTGGCCGCCCACGACTGACCAAGCGTGAGTGCGCGCGGTTCAGCGCGGCGTGACGGGGCCGAATTGGCGGTCCAACGCCAGGTTGAGCAGGAGCACGTTCACGCGCGGTTCCCCGAGGAAGCCCAGATCGCGGCCTTCAGTAAGGTCAGCGACCACACGCCGGATGCGTTCCGGGGCGACGTTGCGGGCGTGCGCGACGCGCGGCAGTTGCCAGAGGGCGGCTCGCGGCGAGATGTGCGGATCGAGGCCACTGGCCGAGGCGGTCACTAGTTCCACGGGCACGAGGCCGGGGGCCTCGGGGTTGTCATGCACGAGGCGCTGCAGGTCGACCTTGACCCGCTCGCGCAGCTTGGCCGAAGTGGGGCCCAGATTGGACCCGCCTGAGGCCAGACCGTCGTAGCCGAGCTTGCCCGCCGCCGAGGGGCGGCCCTGGAAATACCAGGGACTGGTGAATGACTGGCCAATGAGGGCCGAGCCCATCAGCTTGCCGTCGATGTGGCGAAGCAAGCTGCCGCGGGCTGCATCCGGGAAGAGAACCCGCGCCAAACCGGTCACCACGAGTGGATAGACAATACCGGCCAGAGCCAGGGTCACGGCGGTGGTGCGCAGGGCCTGCAAGATGTTGCTCTTCATGACGAACCCTAAACGAGGCCCAGGCCGACCAGGATGAGGTCCACCAGCTTGATGCCGATGAACGGTGTCACGACACCGCCCAGCCCGTAGACCAGCATGGAGCGACGGAACAAGGCGGCGGCGCCCAGCGGTCGGTACCTCACCCCGCGCAGGGCGAGCGGGATGAGTAGGACGATGATGATGGCGTTGAAGACGACCGCGGCCAGGATCGCGCTGGACGGAGAGGCGAGTCGCATGATGTTGAGAGGCGCGATTTCCGGATACACCCCCGCGAAGAGCGCGGGCAGGATGGCGAAGTACTTGGCCACGTCGTTGGCCACCGAGAACGTCGTCAGCGCGCCACGGGTCATGAGCAACTGCTTGCCCACCTCGATGACCTCCAACAGCTTGGTTGGATTGGAGTCGAGGTCGACCATGTTGCCCGCCTCCTTAGCCGCCTGGGTGCCGGTGTTCATGGCCACCCCTACGTCAGCCTGGGCCAAGGCCGGAGCATCGTTGGTCCCGTCACCGGTCATGGCCACGAGCTTGCCTTTGGCTTGCTCCTCCTTGATAAGGCGCAGCTTGTTTTCCGGTGTGGCCTCGGCCAAGTAGTCGTCCACGCCGGCCTCCTTGGCGATGGCCGCGGCGGTGCGCGGGTTGTCGCCCGTGATCATGACCGTGCGTACGCCCATGGCACGGAAGCGCTCGAAGCGTTCGCGGATCCCGCCCTTGACCACGTCGGTCAGGCATACGATGCCCAAGACCCTGGTCCCCTCGGCCACCGCCAGTGGCGTGCCACCGCCGTTGGCGATGTCGTCGGCGATTCGCTCCAAATCGCGCGGCACCGGCGCGCCCTGCGATTCGACCCAGCGTTTGATGGCCTCCACCGCGCCCTTTCGCAGCCGCCGGCCGTCCAGGTCGCAGCCGCTCATGCGTGTGTGGGCCGAGAAGGGTATGAATGTGGCACCCAAAGACGCCACGTCACGGCCCCGAATCCTGAATTGCTGCTTGGCCAATACCACGATGGAGCGACCCTCGGGGGTTTCGTCGGCCAAGCTGGACAACTGGGCCGCGTCGGCCAACTCCTCGGCGCTGGTCTCACCGATGGGCAGAAAAGCCGTGGCCATGCGGTTGCCCATGGTGATCGTGCCGGTCTTGTCGAGGAGCAGGACGTCCACGTCGCCCGCGGCTTCGATGGCCCGGCCACTCATGGCGATGACATTCCTGCGGATCAGGCGGTCCATGCCCGCGATACCGATGGCTGAGACCAAGCCGCCGATGGTGGTGGGAATGAGGCAGACCAGCAGAGCGACGACCACCGTGGTCGAGAGGCGGATGCCGGCATAGCTGGCCAGCGGAACGAGGGTCACGCACGCGAATAGAAAGACCAGGGTGAGGCCCACGAGCAGGATGTGCAGCGCGATTTCATTGGGCGTCTTCTGTCGAGCCGCGCCCTCGACGAGCGCGATCATGCGGTCGAGGAACGTCTCGCCCGGGTTGGATCTGATGCGCACGACGATGCGGTCCGATAGCACCTTGGTGCCGCCGGTTACCGAGGAGCGATCGCCACCTGCCTCGCGAATGACAGGCGCGGACTCGCCAGTGATGGCCGATTCGTCGACGGAGGCCACGCCTTGGATGACCTCGCCGTCGCCAGGGATGAGTTGCTCGGCCTCCACAACGACCTCGTCGCCGACGCGCAACTCGGTGGACGCCACGCCCTCCTCGTGGCCGTCGCGCAACCGGCGCGCCATGGTTTGGGTACGCATCCTGCGCAGAGAATCGGCCTGCGCCTTGCCACGGCCTTCGGCGACCGCCTCGGCGAAGTTGGCGAAGACCACGGTGATCCACAGCCAGAAGGTGACGCCCGTCGTGAACCACAAAGGCGACGCGCCCACCGGTCGTGCGACCAGATCGAGGGCGAGCCTAAACACGGTGAGAACGCTGCCCACCTCGACGACGAACATGACCGGGTTGCGGGCCACCTCGCGCGGGCTGAGCTTACGCAGACTCGCCCACGCCGCTTGGCGGAGGATGTCCTTGTCGAAGAGCGAGGGTGATTGGGCATGCGACGACATCAGAAAAGCCTTCCGTGGGCGGCCAGAAAGTGTTCGACGATGGGGCCCAGTGATAGGGCCGGAAAGAAGGTCAGCGCGCCCACAACAATCACCACGGAAACCAGCAGGCCGGTGAAGAGTGGACCGTCTGTTGGAAAGGTTCCCGGGCCGGGCGACACGGGCCGCTTGCCGACCATCAATCCGGCGATGGCGATCACTGGGACCATCATTAGGAAGCGGCCGGCTAGCATGGCCAGGCCGAGTGTGATGTTCCAGAACGGCGTGTTGCTGTTCAGCCCCGCGAAGGCCGAGCCGTTGTTGCCGGCCGCGCTGGTGTAGGCGTAGAGGATCTCCGACAGCCCATGCGGACCCGTGTTGTTGAGCGATCGGGTTCCGTAGGGCTCGACCGCGGCCCACGCCGAAAAAGCCAAAATGATGAGCGGGAAGACAAGCGTATAGAGCATGACGGCCTTCATCTCTCGCGCTTCGATCTTCTTGCCCAGGTACTCGGGTGTGCGGCCCACCATCAGGCCGGCAATGAAGACCGAGAGCAGTACGAAGACCAACATGCCGTACAGCCCCGACCCCACGCCGCCGAACACCACCTCGCCCAGCTTGATGTTGGCCAGGGGCACCAGCCCGCCCAGGGGCGTGAAGCTGTCGAGCATGGCGTTCACGGCGCCGCATGAAGTGGCGCTGGTGACGACGGCCCAGAGTGTCGAGTTGGCGATGCCAAATCGGAGCTCCTTGCCTTCCAGGTTGCCCGGACGGTTGTCGAGCGCCAGCCCGGCCAGCGCGGGATTGGGTCGGGCCTCGGAAGCGTAGGCCACCAGGACGCCGGCCATTAGCAGCAGCGCCATGGCGGCGAAGATGGACCAACCCTGACGTTGGTTCCGCGCCATGCGGCCGAAGGTGTAGGTCAATCCAGCGGGGATGAGCAGGATGAGAAGCAACTCGAGGAAGTTGGTCAAACCAGTGGGGTTCTCGAAGGGATGGGCGCTGTTGGCGTTGAAGAATCCACCCCCGTTGGTGCCGAGCTCCTTGATGGCCTCCTGCGAGCCAGCCGGACCCATGGGCAGGGTCTGCTTGGCTCCCTCCAAGGTCGTAACGTCCACGTACGCACCGAGACTCTGAATGACCCCTTGGGAGATGAGGATCAGCGCAAAGAACGCGCTCATCGGCAGGAGCACGTAGACCAGCGCGCGAATGAGATCCACGTAGAAGCTTCCCAACTGGGTCGAGCCGTCCGCGGGGCGGCGGGTGAGTCCGCGGGCCAGGACCAGGGCCACCGCCATGCCGGAACCCGCGGAAACGAAGTTGCTCCACGCCAGGGCTGTCATCTGCGTCAGGTAGCTCATCGTGGTTTCGCCGGCGTACGACTGCCAGTTGGTGTTCGTCGTGAAGCTGGCCGCCGTGTTGAACGCCAGATCTGCCGGAGGCGGCGGCAAGTGCTGCGGGTTGAGCGGCAGCACGTGCTGCAGACTTTGGATGACGTAGGTGACCAACACGCCAACCGCGCTGAAGAGGAGCATCGAACCGGCGTACTGAACCCAGGTCTGTTGCGCCTCGGCCGGAACGCCGCACAGACGTAGTAGGCGCGTCTCCAGTACCCCCAGGACTCTGCGGGACGGGCGGTCATTGCCTTCGAAGACGCGGTACATGTACGCGCCGAGCGGCTTGGTCAGGACCGCGACCGCGACGAAGAGGAAACCGATCTGCAGCCAGCCATTCCAGGTCACGGTGGCCTCCTCTAGAAACGCTCGGGACGCAGAAGCGCCCAGAGCAAATAGACGCCCACCGCGACCGAGACGAGAGAGCCGATAATGTGGTCGAGACTCATGTCGGCACCTTGGTTAGCGGCGTGCGCAAACGTGTGTGCACAACGCGGCGAGCGCGAAAATGGCCAAGGCAAGCAGAGCGAAGGCGGCGTTGGTCATGTGCGGTAGACCTCCGTCGTGACGCCTACGCATCACTCGTGCCATCGCAGACGGGCGACGTTCGTTGGCGGCCAGTGGCGTCCCGCAAAGCCAGTCGGGTCCGCTGGTGCAGATGACGACCAGACTCGGAATTGCGGGCTGCAATCCCGGGCCTGCGAGCCATTGCACAAAGCAATGAGTAGCCGAGCGATCCGCCGGGCTATCATGAGCGATGCGCAGTCCTCGTCGGGCGCACCCTTTGCAATCCAGACCTGCTGCCTATGACGCTTCATACACCGCGACGCCGTCCCGAGGACTTCCTGGAACTGGTCCAGAAGGGCAAGCGCGGCCGTCTCAAGCTGTACATCGGCTTTGCGGCCGGCGTGGGCAAGACCTACCGCATGCTGGAAGAGGCGCACGGCCTACGCGAGCGCGGCGTGGACGTGGTGGTGGGTTTCATCGAGCCGCACGGCCGCAAGGAAACCGAGGCGCTGGTGGAGGGGCTGGAGGTGATTGCCCGTCGCCAGGTGGAATACCGAGGCGTGGTCATCGAAGAGATGAGCCTCAACAAGATCCTCAAGCGCAACCCGGCGGTGGCGCTGGTCGACGAGTTGGCCCACACCAACGTGCCGGGCAGCCGCAACAAGAAGCGCTATCAGGATGTTCTGGAACTGCTCGACGCCGGCATCAACGTCATCGGCGCCTTCAACGTGCAGCACCTGGATAGCCTCAACGACCTCGTGGGGCGCGTGACCGGCGTGGTGGTACGCGAGACGCTGCCCGACAGCTTTCTGAAACGCGCCGATCAAGTGGTCAATCTGGATCTGGCCGTCGAGGATTTGCAGGAGCGATTGCGCACTGGAAAGATCTACGCCGACGACAAGATCCCTTGGGCGTTGGAGCACTTCTTCAAGGAGGAAAATCTGACCCACCTGCGCGAGCTAGCCCTGCGTGAGGTGGCCGAGAGCGTGGAACGCGCCAGCGCCGCGCGGCCCATGGCTCAGCCTCGTGAGCCCGCCACGCACAGGCGGGTGATGGCCTGTATGTCGTCCAACCCGCCTCGCGCAGCCACGCTCCTGCGGCGGGCTTCACGTCTGGCCGGTCGCTACAACACGGATTGGTTCGTGGTCTACGTGCAGACCGCTGACGAGAGCCCGGAGCGCATCGATGCGGAGGTACAGCGTCACCTGCTGACCAACATCGACAAGGCCAAGGAACTGGGGGCCGAGGTGGTGCGTCTACGCGGCGACGATCCGGTTAGCGCCATCCTGGATTTTGCCCGCTCGCACGCCGTGGGCCACATCGTCGTGGGGCGTTCCAATCTGCCGTGGTGGAAGCAGATGCTCGGCCGATCGGTGCCGCTCCGCCTGGTGAAGGAAGGCGCGGGCTTCGACATCCACATCGTGTCGTTGTTTGAGGAGGAGACGCAGTGACCTTCAGGAGCAAGCTGGTCGCGGCGCAGATTCCCTTGGCCGTGGCCTTGGTCCTGGTGGGCGGCCTGTCCTCCGCCGTCACCTCGCGCCTGGGACGGCAGGCGGGCAGGATCTTCGTGGACAACTACCGCAGCGTCCTCGCTGCCCAGCACATGAAGGAGGACCTGGAACGCATAGACAGCTTCGCCCTGTACATGCTGGCGGGACACGGGGCTGAGGCGCCCGCACAGATCGCCGATTATCGCCGCTCGTTCGACCAGGAACTGCGCATCGAAGAGAGCAACATTACCGAGCCCGGCGAGCGCGAAGCGGCCTTGTCCCTGGGGCAGAGTTGGACGCGTTACCAGGAGGCACTGGATGAATTCCTGGCCGCGCCCAATGCCAGCGTGCAAGACCGCATCTACTTTGGGAAGCTTTCGGGTGCTTTCGCCACCACCAGGCGGGAAGCCGATCGCATCCTGGACATGAATCAGGACGCGATCGTTCGCAAGAGCGAGCGGGCCGAGCAGAGCGCGCGACGCTTTCAGACCCTGGTGACGCTTGCCCTGCTGGGTGCCTTGCTGGGCGGCCTCCTGCTCTCGATCTCTCTGACCGCGCGCTTCCTGCGGCCTCTGGGCGTGGTGAATGCGGCGGTACGACGGTTCGGGCAGGGGGATCTTCAGGCGCGAGCCCGCCTAGAAGGCAGCGACGAGATCGCGCAACTGGCGGGCGAGTTCAACACCATGGCCGAGCGTCTGGAGCGCTACCGCGCCAGCTCACTGGGCGAGTTGCTGCAGGCGCAGCAGGCCACTCAGGCGGCTATGGATGCCCTGCCTGATCCGGTGCTGCTCCTCGACGCCGCGGGACGCGTCCAGGGCATCAATGTGGCCACCCATCTGCTCCTGGGCGTGGACGCCGATCTGCGGCCCAAGGATCCGCTGGCTGAGGTCGATTTAGGGGTGCGCTCCTTGCTGGATCGTCTGCGCGCTCATGTGGCCGGCGGACGTGGCGCCTACGTGCCCCGGGGGTTCGAGGAGGCCCTGCGCGTGGGCACGCCCGAGGGTGAGCGCATCTTCCTGCCCCGAGCCGCGCCTATCTACGGCGACGCGGGTGAGGTGAGTGGCGTGGCCATGGTTCTGCAGGACGTGACCCGCCTATTCCGCTTCGACGAATTGAAGAGCGACCTGGTGGCCACGGTGGCACACGAGTTCCGCACTCCGCTGACCTCATTGCGCATGGCCATTCACCTGTGCACCGAGGAGACGGTGGGCCCGCTCACCGCCAAGCAAGGTGATCTGCTGTTTGCGGCCCGCGAGGACTGCGAGCGTCTGCAGAGCATCGTGGACGAGTTGCTCAACCTGTCCCGCATCGAATCGGGGAGCATCGACCTGCACAGGCGCCGCGTCGCGCCTGAGATGCTCGTGGGGGCGGCCGGCGAGGTGCACCGCGCGGCTGCCGAGGTTCGTCAGATCGTGCTGCACACCGAGGTGGAGCCAGGATGCCCGGAGGCATTCGCCGATCCCGATCGCCTAGAGCTGGTGTTCAGCAACCTGGTGGGGAATGCCATACGCTTTTCGCCGCAGGCGGGCGAGATCACCCTGCGGGCTCGCAGCGAGCTCGCCTCTGAGGTCGGAGAAGGCCAGCGCTGGATTCGCTTCGAGGTGAGCGATCGAGGACCCGGGATTTCCATCGAGCATCAGGCCGAGCTGTTCCAGAAGTTCTATCGCGTTCCAGGCAGCCCCGCCGGGGGGGCGGGCTTGGGCTTGTTCATCGCCCGGGGCATCGTGCAGGCCCACGGCGGCCACATCGGCGTGACCAGTCAGCCCGGCCAGGGCGCGACCTTCTGGTTCACGGTGCCGGCCGCGCTAGATGCACGAGAAGCGACGCAACCGAGTCCACCCTAACTTAGCCTTGTCTCTTGCGTTTGCGCCAGAGGGTGGAGGTGTCGATGCCCAGGATGGCCGCAGCCGCGTCTAGGCTGGGAGCGCGGGCCACGACGCGCCGAATGTGCTCGGCCTCCAAAGAGGCAAGACTGATGTCGTCGCCGAGTTGGGGTGCCACGGGCTTGCTGGTCGCGTGCATCTTGGCGGGAAAGGCCTCGGGCTCAATGACCGGGGCGGGCCATAGAATCAGCGCCCGCTCGACGGCATTGCGCAATTCACGCACGTTCCCCGGCCATGCGTAGTGAAGCAGAAGTTGCTCGGCGGCCGGCGAGAGGCTGGCGTGGGCCCGTCCCGATGAGCGTGCATAGAAGCCCAGAAACCGCCGAGCGAGCGGCAAGATGTCCTCGGCCCGCTCACGCAGAGGCGGCACCACGACCTCGATGACGTTGAGGCGGTAGAGCAGATCCTCACGAAAGCGCCCACTGCGCACGTCCGCGTCCAGGTCGCGGTTCGTCGCCGCCACGACCCGCACGTCCACACGGCGGGTGCGGCCCTCGCCTACGCGCTCGAACTCCTTGTCCTGCAGGAAGCGCAACAGCTTGGCCTGCAAGGCGGGTGAGATCTCGCCGATCTCGTCGAGAAACAGCGTCCCGCCGTGCGCCGCCTCCACGCGACCCGGTTGATCACGAACCGCGCCGGTGAAGGCGCCGCGCGCGTGCCCGAAGAGCTCGCTGGTCAGCAGCTCCTCCGAGAGCGTGGGGCAGTTGACCACCACGAAGGGGTGCTCGTGGCGCGGACTGCGGGCGTGCAGATTTCGCGCGGCCACGGTCTTGCCGGTCCCCGTTTCCCCGCGCAGCAAGAAGGGCACGTCGGAGGCAGCGGCCCGTGCGATGGTCTCCAGGGCGGAGCGCATGCGCGGTGACGTGGAGGTCAAATCCACCTCGGGGACGGAATCGGACAGCGCATGTTCCAGATTCTCGACCCGCCACGCCAAGCGTCGTCGATCGCAAGCCCGATCGACCAGCTGGCGCACCTGCGCGGGCGTGAAGGGTTTGGGCAGGTAGTCCCAGGCACCACGGCGGATGGCTTCGACCGCCGTCTCCACAGTGGCGTACGCGGTGATGATCACGATGAGCAGGTCGGGTCGGTCGGCCATCAGCCGCGGGATGAGTTCCAGTCCGCTCTCGCCGCCAAGTCGCAGATCGATGAGCGCCAGGTCGAAAGGCTGGCGCGCCAAGGCCGCCTCCGCGGCCTGCGGGGTGGCGACGGCCATCACCTCATGCCCCATCTGTTCCAGGCACACGGTAAGTGTGGCGCGGATGTTCTTCTCGTCGTCGACGACGAGGATGGCGAGGCTGTCCCGATGCGACAAGGGAACGCGATTATAACTTGGCCGCACCCGATTCCCTTGCGACCGGCCGGGACTGGCTGGTCGCCTCGCGCGTCGTGCGTCGACCAGCCGAGGCTTGCGACGTTTTGTCCTGTTGTGCGGGGCGGCAAGCGGGCGCAGCAATCGATCCGTCATTCGAGGGTGGTGCGTGTCCAAGTCGATCCCATTCTGAAGTCGCCATGTTTGAGACCAAGATCGCGGTGCTGGCCAAGGCGACCGCCGCGGAGGCGGGGAGAGGGGCGGGGATGGAGCCGCCGGAGGAGGCCCTGCGCCGGTGGGCCAGGATGGGGGAGTGTGGCCAGGCGGCACGCGCCTGGCTGAACCGGAGCGTGAAGCCGTCCATGCGTCGACTGCTGGGGGCGCTGCACGATGTGACGCCGCTGCCCGAGTTGGTCCTCGCCCTGCGCCGGCGCTGGCGGGTGCCGGTTCTGACGATTCTGAACTACCATCGCGTGCACGAGCGCGAGGCCGTGTCGTCCTTCGACACCGGTGTGCTCGACGCCACGCCTGAAGAGTTCGAGCGCCAGGTGGCCGCGCTGGTGCGGCACTTCAATCTGGTTGGCTTGGCGGACGTGCGCCAATGGCTGGCGGGTGGGCGACTGCCGGCCAACCCCGCCATGATCACCTTTGACGACGGGTACCGCGATTGCCACGCGCATGCCTTGCCCATCCTCAAGCGGCACGGTGCGCGTGCCGTGTTCTTCATTGCCACCCATTACGTGGAGCGGCGCAAGGTCTTCTGGTGGGATCGCGTGTGCTGGTTACTCAAGAACGCCGAGAAGCGTGTGGTGGCGCTCGAGTCTCCGCGGCCCATGCTGCTCAATTTGGGCGCGCGGGGTAGCGCCCGAATTCTGCTCGAAGCCATCAAGGCCGCGCCTGGGCTCGACCTGGAGGCGTGCCTCAATCATATTTCGCGACAGACAGGCGCCGGCTGGAGCGAAGCCCGCGAGGAAGAACTGGCGCGCGAGCTCGTCATGACCTGGGACGAGGTCCGCGATCTGTACCGGGCAGGCATGGACATCGGCTCTCACACACGCACCCACCGCGTGCTGCACACCCTCAGTCCCGAGCATCTGGTCGAGGAGCTGCGTGGATCGCGCGAGGATCTGGAGGCGGCATTGGGCGCCCCCATCGACGCGGTTTCCTATCCGGTGGGCATTCCCGTCGCCGCCGCCCCGGCCATCCGCTCGGCGATCGATGCGGCCGGATACCAGATGGGCTTTACCTACAACACGGGCGTGCAGTTCATGGGCGCCAACCTGGACCGGTTGGATCTGCGCCGCCTTTCCGTGTCGCCCGATCTGAACCAGCGTGCCTTCCTGATGTTGATCGCGCTGCCCAGCCTGGCCCGCGTCTTGATGCACAAGTGATTCGGGGGCCCCGCGCGCTCACGGCGGGCGCGCGGGGAGCTTGCGTGTCCCGAGGAGAGGGCCTACCGCCTCACATCCACAGCGCGGAAGATCATGCCGTGAAGGGGCAACAGCTTCGTCGCGAAGCTGTTCTGGTGGTGGTAGGCGGGTCGGTTCTCGGCGTAGAACTCGGTGGGCCAATTGTGGCCATTGCCGCCGAATTCCTTGCCGTCGGTGTCCAGGATTTTGACGTATTTGCCCGGGTAGGGAACGCCCAGACGGAAATCCTCGAAGTGCGTCTTGGACAGGTTGAGCAAATACACCACCATGTCCTGGTAGCTCTTGTCGTAACGCAAAAAGGCCAGCACGTCGTGGTTGGGACTCTGGCACTCAATCCACTCGAAACCGCTCTTGATGTTGTCACCCTCGTGCATGGCCGGGATGTACTTGTAGACCTCGTTCAGTCGCTTGACGTACCACTGGGTGCAGCGGTGCAGGTGGGCCCAGGTCGAAGCCCAGGGCAGTTCTTTCTCCGGGTCCCATTCGTTTTCCTGACCGAATTCCTGACCCATGAAGAGCAGTTTCTTGTGTGGGTATCCAAATTGGATCATGTACAGCAGCCGGAGATTGGCGAATTTCTCGAAATCGCTCAGCCCCTCCGTCTTGTTGAGCATGGTCCGCTTCATGTGCACGACTTCGTCGTGACACAGCGGCAGCAGGAAGTTCTCCGAGTGGTTGTAGAGCAGGGGGTAGGTCAGGTCCGAAAAGACTCTGGCCCGCTCGTGGTACGGCGCCCGGAAGAACTTCATCATGTGCGACGTGCAGCCCAGATCCCACTTGTAGTCGAAGCCGTGCCCGCCGTGTTCCACCGGCCGGGTCACACCCGAGGCGATAGTGGAATCCTCGGCGATGCACAGAGTCTCCGGGTGTTCCTCTTTCAGCGCCCAGGTCATGGACTGCATGAAGCGGAAGCCCTCGGCATTGTGGCAATTACCGTAGCGGCGCAAATGCTCGCGGTATTTGGCCTCCGTGGCGAATTCGAAGTAGTGGAATTGCCCAGCGGCATCGAAGCGGAAGCCGTCAATGTAGAACTCTTCGATCCAGTGAAAGAGGCTGGAGATGAGGAAGCTCCGTACCTCGTTGCGTGCGAAGTCGAAGTAGAAGGTGTCCCACGGGGTCATCTTCCGCTCCGGAATGGGGCTTTCGAAGAGACTGTCGCCGTCGTATCGGGCCAGCCCGGTGGCGTCCTTGGGGAAGTGAACCATCACCGAGTCCAGAATCACGCCAATGCCCTCTCGGTGAAAGGCATCGACGAGCTGCTTGAACTCGGTGGGCGTGCCCAGGCGTGACGTGGGAGCGTAAAAGCCGATCACCTGATAACCCCACGACGGCACGTAGGGATGCTCCAGGATGCCCATCAGCTCCACGTGCGTGTACTCCATGTACTTCACGTAGGGAACCAGCTCCTGGATTAGCTCCATGTAGGACAGCGGCCGGCCATCACGGTGGCGCCAGGACAGCGGGTGAACCTCGAAAACGTTGAGCGGGCAAGTCAGCTTGTCGCTCACGCCGACCCGCGGGTGCTTGAACTCGTAGTACGTCTCGATGAAGTGCGGGGCGCGGTTGAGGTCGTTTTCGATGAAGCGCGCGAAGGGATCGGTGCGCAGCTTCGTGCTGCCATCATTGCGCTGGACCGCGAACTTGTACGGGAAATCGTGGTGCATTCCCGGGATGAAGCACTCCCAGACGCCGGTGTCGCCCCGCCGTTGCATGGGATGGGCATTGGCGTTCCAGCCGTTGAAGGCACCGACCACGGAGACGTGGCGGGCGTTGGGGGCCCACACGGCAAAGCGGACACCGTCCCCCACCATGTGCGCGCCCAAGAATCTGTGAATGCGCCGGTGCTCGCCGCGGTTGAAGAGCTCGAGCTCAGCCTGCGGGATGGAGATCTGGGGGCCGCGGGCCAGGACCGGCGCTGCCTCGATGATTTCCGG
>JAEXQJ010000001.1 GCA_023438785.1 Pseudomonadota bacterium | reverse complement strand
TGGGTGGCGGTGGCCGTGCTGACCGGCGCGACCGGGGCGGAAGCGCGCGGAATCCTGGCGCGAGCCGGCCGCCGGACGTGCTCAGGCTCGGGCGCGGCCGCCTCGACGGGTGGCGGCACGATCACGGCGGGGCTCGCGGGTGGCGGCATGGGCGGGGGGGCTTTCCGCAAAGGCGGGTGGGCGGGTTGCGCGACCGGGGTCTCGCCTCCGCCCCGCACCAGGGCCGCCGCTACGCCGCCGCCCAGGGCCAGGAAGGCAGACGCCATCACCGGCCAGCGCCAGCGGCGGGGGCGCGCCTGCTCCGGCGCGGCAGCCACCTCCAGGCCCACCGTGGGATCGCCGGCGATCAGCCGCTCCAAGTCGTGTTCGAAGAGCGCGATGTCCTGATAGCGGCGCTCGCGATTCTTGTCGAGCGCGTGCATGACGACCCGATCCACGGCCGCCGGGATGCCCAGTTCGGGGCGTAGCTGCGACGGGGCCACGGTCTCCTGGGTCAGCACCTGCGAGATCACGCCCAGGTAGTTGTTGGCGCGGAAAGGCACCTCGCCGGTCAGGCACTCATAGAGCATGAGCCCCGTGGCCCAGATGTCGGCCCGGTGATCCACGTCCTCGCCCCCCCGCGCCTGCTCGGGCGACATGTAAAGGGGCGTGCCCAGCACCGTACCCGTGCGGGTCAGGCGATCCCAGTCCGTGCCCTCCTCGAATGAGCGCACGGCCTTGGACACGCCGAAATCCACCACCTTGACGAAATCCGCCTCGCCGCGGCGGACCAGATAGATGTTCTCGGGCTTTATGTCGCGATGAACGATGCCCTTGGCGTGGGCAGCGGCCAGGGCGCTGGCCACCTGGCGCACGATGCGCAGGCTGCGCTCCACCGGCAGGGGCGCGTCGCGAATGACCAATTGGGCCAGCGATTCACCCTCGAGGAACTCCATGACCACGAAGGCCCGGCCGTCGCTGGTGGTTCCGAAGTCGGTCACGTCCACGATGTGCTCGTGGCCGATGGAGCTGGCCAGCCGCGCTTCCTGTAAAAGGCGTGCCACCAGCTCCTGGTTCTCCAGGAACTTCTCCAGCAGCACCTTGAGCGCAACGCGCTTGCCAATCACCGTGTGGCGGGCCTCGTACACGGCGCCCATACCGCCCTCGCCCACCTTCCGGATGATCTGGTAGCGATCGGCCAGCGTGCTGCCCACCAGGGGATCGAAAGCCGGTCCCTTGGTGTCGGGGGGATTGGCCGAGGCCGCGGCTGGCGCGTGCGGCCGCGTGTCTTCGAGCGACGGGTCCCCCGGAATCATAGGTGGACAGCATTGTAGCCCGCCAACGGGGCAAACACACACTCGGCCCGCTGCACCCGGCCCCGGAGGCCCTCGCTTGACTGGGAACAGCGCGGCCCGTAGGGTTCCCGCCCTCATGTCGGACTTCAAGATTGCTGATCCCAAATTGGCCGAGGCCGGGCGCTTGCGCGTGGAATGGGCCGAGAGCCGTATGCCTGTCCTCATGCGTCTGCGCGAAGAGGGGCGCAAGACCCAGCCGCTCAAGGGCATGAAGGTGGCGGGCTGCCTGCACGTGACCAAGGAAACGGCCGTGCTGGTTCGCACCATCCGCGCCGCGGGCGCCGAGGTGTCGTGGTCCGGCTGCAATCCCCTGTCTACCCAGGACGATGTGGCCGCGTGTCTGGCCGCCGAGGGCACGTCCATCTACGCCTGGCACGGGCTCACCAAGGACGAGTTCTACTGGTGCATCGACAAGACCCTGGAGATGAAGCCCACGCTCACGCTGGATGACGGCGCGGATCTCATCTTCAGCGTGCACGACCGCCACCGCGATTTGGCCAAGTCGGTCATCGGCGGCACCGAGGAAACCACGACCGGCGTGCACCGTCTGCGCGCCATGGGTAAGGCCGGCAAGCTGCTCTACCCGGTCATCGCGGTCAACGACAGCGAGACCAAGTGGGACTTCGACAACGTGTACGGCACGGGCCAGTCGTCGCTGGACGGCATCCTGCGCGCCTCGTCCGTTCTGCTGGCCGGCAAGACCTTTGTGGTCGCGGGCTACGGCCACTGCGGCCGCGGCGTGGCCATCCGCGCCGCCGGCATGGGCGCCAACGTCATCGTGACCGAGGTCAGGCCCACCGCGGCCCTCAAGGCCACGCTGGACGGCTTCCGCGTGATGACCATGGACCAGGCGGCCAAGCTGGGCGACATCTTCATCACGGCCACCGGCATGAAGGACATCGTCGTGGGCCGCCACTTCGAGGTCATGAAGGACGGCGTCCTGGTCTGCAACACGGGCCACTACGACTGCGAGATCAACCTGGTGGACCTGGAGGCGCGCGCCAAGAGCAAGCGCGAGATTCGCGCCGCCAACGAGGAGTACACCATGCCGGACGGCCGCCGCATCTACGTGCTGGCCCAGGGCCGTCTGGTCAACCTGGCCGCCGCCGAGGGGCACCCCTCGGAGGTCATGGACATGTCCTTCGCCAACCAGTATCTGGCGTTGTGCAAGTTGGCCCGCGAGGGCAAGACCATGCAGCCCGGCGTGTACGAGCTGCCGCCCGAGCTGGATCAGGAGATCGCCCTCATCAAGCTGCAGACGCAGGGCCTTAGCATTGACACGCTGACGCCCGAGCAGGTCAAGTACCGCGACGACTACAGCGCGGGCACCTGATCGCCGCGACCGAGCCCACATCGCCACGCGACTGACACGACGGGGCGGGCCTGGTGCCCGCCCTTGCCGTTTCGGGGCGCGAATCTTGCGGTTGGCTGGCCCGCGCAGAACAATGGGGCATGGCTGCGCCCCTCAATTTCGCTCTGCTCGGCGTCGCGGGCTACATCGCGCCCCGCCACTTGAAGGCCATCAAGGACACGGGCAACCGCCTGTTGTGCGCCGGCGATCCCTGCGAGTCGGTGGGCATCCTCGATCGCTTCTTCCCGGAGGCGCGCTTCTTCCGCGAATTCGAGCGTCTGGACCGTCACGTGGACAAGTTGCGGCGCAAGCCCTCCGAGGAGCGCATCCAGTACGTCTCCATCTGCTCGCCGAACTTTCTGCACGACGCGCACGTGCGCTTCGCCTTGCGCGCCGGGGCCCACGCCATCTGCGAGAAACCGCTGGTCATCAATCCCTGGAACGTGGAGCCCCTGCTGGAGTTGGAGCAGGAGTACGAAAGGCGCGTCTACACGGTTCTGCAGTTGCGGCTTCACCCCGCCTTGCGTGCCTTGCGCGAGAGGCTGCAGGCCGAGCCGCCCGGCACGCGCCACGAGGTCGAGCTGACCTACGTGACGTCGCGCGGGCGCTGGTACCTCAGCACCTGGAAGGGCGACGAATCCAGATCCGGCGGCATCGTCACCAACATCGGCATTCACTTCTTTGATCTGCTCGTGTGGCTCTTCGGGCGCGTGGAGGACAGCGTCCTCAACGTCTACGATCCCCACCGCGCGGCAGGGGAACTGCACCTGGAGCGCGCCTCGGTGCGCTGGTTTCTGTCCATCGACCGCGCCGACCTGCCCGCGCCGCCCGCCCCGGACAAGCCCGCCACCTACCGGTCCATCACCATGGACGGCCAGGAAATCGAGTTCTCCGACGGGTTCACCGACCTGCACACGGTGGTGTACCAGGACATCCTAAGCGGCGGCGGTTTCGGCATCGCGGATGCGCGTCCGTCCATCGTGCTCACTCACGCTCTGCGCAACTCGCGACCGGTGGGTCCGACCCCGCGCAGCCATCCCTTCCTACGTAGGTAGAACGCCTACCTGGATCGCGCGAAAACGGAGCCGCCGCGCAGCCTTCCGCTGCTTGGAAGACCGGGTGATCGGCGCCTGTGAAGGGGCTCACGGCCATGGCGCCCAACGCCTTCCCCTCTGCAGGAGTATGCTTGTTATCTCGGCATGCTCAACCGCACCTCTATCCTAATCGGCGTCGCGCTGCTTTCCCTGGGCCTGGGCTGCTCCAGCAGTGAGCTCCAAGGCGGAGCGGCAGGCAGATCCGGCGGAGGAGGCGGCACCTCGGGCTGGACCGGAGGCGGGGACGGCCTGTTGGGCGGCAACGGCGGCGGGCCGAGCAGCAGCAGCAGCAGCGGTTCATCGAGCGAGAACAAGGGCACCCGTTGCGATCCCCAGGGCAACAACTGCTACTGCATCGCCATCGCATCCATCGGCCAGCCCGCCGCCTACGGGGCTGATTCGGGCTCCAGCGACAACCAAAACGCGTTCCAGGACTACCTGAACACCAAGAGCAACGCGACGGTGAAGATGTTCAACACCAAGCCCAACATCAACGCCGACTTCCTCAAGGACTACGACGTGCTCATCCTGCAGGCCATGGTGACGGGCAGCCTCAAGGGCGGCGCGGAACCGTGGACCATCGGCGACGACGAGGTGGCGGCCATCGAGGAGTGGGTGAAGGCCGGTCACTCAATCATCTCGATGAGTGGTTATCAGGGCGACAGTCGTGAAGTGGAGCCCCTCAACAAGCTGCTTGGTTTCACCGGCATCTCCTACAACAAGGACGACATCTACACGACGGGCGATCGTTGGGACTACTGCCGTGACAGCTCCGTGCCCTTCGACGGCTGGAAGTCCCCCATGGACTTCGGTGGCATGAAGGCGGTGGGCGTCTTCCACGGCCGGTCCCTCAACTGCAGCGACTGCAAAGTGTGGGCGGAGGACAGCAGCGGGCTGAAGATCGGCGTGGAGAAGGATGTGGATTTGGGCCGCGTCTTCGCCTTCGCCGACGAGTGGGTCACCTACACCAGCCAGTGGGGCCTGATAACTAAAGACCGCGGCACCGATTGCGTGGACCACACGGCGGCTGACATGTATACGGTGCCCCAGTTCTGGTACAACGCCATCGCCAACGTGATCTCCGACGAGCTGAAGAAGTGCTTCACGATCGAGGACGTCGTCGTCTACTGAGCAAGGTTCGTTTCGCCGTTCGGCCGCACGTCCTGCGGACACTGCACCCACTGCGTGGCGAGCTGTCAGGTTCTAGACGAGACGAGCGTTGAAGAGCTGACCCCCTGAGGCCTGGGGACCGGCCATTCGGGGATCATTGTCTTCTGGCGAGCGTGGCACGGGCGTGGCATAGGCCAGCGTGCCCGGGCCGCCGGCCGCCGGAACCGGCCGTTCGTGCCCGGGCCTGCAAAGGTCCCACCGTGTCCGATCGGCGCCACAAGGTCCTGTTGTTCATCCCCAACCTGCAGCAAGGCGGGGCAGAGCGGCAGATCCTCGAGCTTCTCACCAAGCTCCCGCCCCGTTTCGACCCCGTGCTTTGCGTCTGGAACCAAGCGGTGCACTACCGTGAGTACCTGCCGCCTGGCCAACCGCGGCACGTGCTGGGAGTCGATCGCATGGGGCGTCTCGGTCTGCAGCGCCTGATCGAAGTCCTGCGTCAGGAGCAGCCCCATATCCTCCACTCGTACCGCGACAAGGCTAACCTCTGGGCGCGCTTGGCGGCTTGGCGCGCGGAGGTTCCCATCGTGGTGACCGGCGTGCGCAATCGGGCCATCGCCCCCGCGTACCTGGCCACCGAATGGTACCTGTCGCGGCGGACCGATCGGGTGCTGACCAATTCGGAAGGTGTGCGGCAAGAGCTGATTCGCTGGGCGCACGTGCGGCCCGAGAAGATCCAAATCATTCACAACTTCCTCGACCTGAACCGCTTCCGACCCGCCACACCCGAGGAGCGTCTGGCCGCCCGGGCGCGCTTCCACATCGCGGACGACGAGCTGGCCCTGGTGGTCCCCGGACGCATCAGTCTGCAGAAGCATCAGATGGGTTTGGCCAGAGCGCTGGCGGACCTGAAGAGGCGTGGTCGCCTGCCGGCCAAGGTGCGCGTGCTGCTGGCCGGGCGCGAGCGGGATCGGCTCTACGCGGCCCTGTTCCCGCGTTGGGCGGCCTGGCTGGGCGTGGACCAGACCCTGGTGCGCATGGGCACCGTCAACGACATGCCCGCCCTGTACCACGCGGCGGACGGGCTGGTGATGCCCTCCCTGTGGGAAGGACTGCCCAACGCCGTGCTGGAGGGACAGGCGTGCGGGCTGCCCGCCGTGGTGTCCCACGCGGCCAACGTGGATCGTATCGTCGTGGACGGTGAAAGCGGATTCGAGGTACCCACCTTCGATTGCGCCGGCTTGGCCGATGCGCTGGGCCGCCTCATCGAGACCAGCCCCGAGGAGCGGCAGCGCATGGGGGCGCGCGGCCGCGCGCACGTGGCCGCCGCATTCAGTGCGGAACGCGTGCTGGGCGAGACCGTGGCGCTCTACGACCGCCTGCTGGCTGGGAAGGGACTGGCCTGATGTGCGGCATCGCGGGGCTGCTGGCCCACGGCGCGGACGAGAGGCCTGATCCCCAGGTGGTGCGTCGCTTCGCGGCGGCCATGGTTCACCGCGGGCCTGACGGCGGCGGTTTCTTCTTCGAGGGCCCGATAGGCATGGCGCACCGGCGCCTGTCGATCATCGATTTGTCGTCCGCCGGGCTGCAGCCCATGACCAACGAGGACGGCCGTGTGGCCATCCTGGTCAACGGCGAGATCTACAACCACCAAGAGCTGCGCGCGGACCTGCAGAACAAGGGGCACCGCTTCCGCAGCCACAGCGATTCGGAGGTGGTGGCGCACCTCTACGAAGAGGTGGGCAGTCGCGTGCCCGAGTTTCTGCGCGGCATGTTCGCCCTGGCCATCAACGACGCCAACGCGCGCAAGCTGATCCTGGCGCGCGATCGTTTTGGCGAGAAGCCCCTCTACTACACGCGCCGGCCGGATGGTTTTGCCTTCGCCTCCGAGCTGGCGGCCTTGCTTGCCGATCCGGGGACGCCGGCCCAGGTTTCGCCGGCCAGTCTCGACATGTACCTGGCGCTGCAGTATGTGCCGGCGCCGGCCAGCATCTTTGCGAACATTTTCAAGCTGCCGGCAGGGTGCCTGCTGGAGGTGAGCTGCGGCGGCGAGCCCACGCTGCGGCGCTATTACGACATCGACTACACACCCAAGCTGGCGGACATCTCCGAGGACGAGGCCGCCCGGCGCGTGCGTGCCGCGGTGGAGGAGGCCGTGCGCGTGCGCCTCATGTCCGACGTGCCGCTGGGGGCATTTCTCTCGGGTGGCCTGGATTCGTCGATCATCGTGGCCTGTATGGCGCGTGAGACGTCCAAGCCCGTGCAGACCTTCTCCGTGGGTTTCGTGGGCGGCGAGGTGGATGAGCTGCCCTTCGCGCGGCTGGTGGCCGAGCGCTACAAGACCGATCACCACGAGCTGGTGGTCCAGCCGGACATGACCAGCCTTCTGCCCAGCATCGCGCGCCATCACGGGGAGCCGTTCGCCGACACGTCCACCCTGCCCACGCGCTACCTGTGCGAGATGACCCGGCGGAACGTGACCGTGGCGTTGTCGGGCGACGGCGGCGACGAGGCGTTCGGCGGCTACCGGCGCTACATGTGGTCTGACCTCGCGGCCCGGCTCGCCGCCCTGCCGCGGCCGTTGGCGTTCGGCGTGCGCAAGTTGCTACAACACGTGCCCGGGGCCGCGCGGCACGGGGTACGCGAATTCGGTGATCGTCTGGACCAGGACGAGGCGGCCCGCTATCTCAGCCTCGTCTGCCACTTCACCTTCGAAGAGCGCGCCGCGCTTTATGGGCCGGCCCTGCGCGACCAGCTCAAGACCGACGCGGTGCTGGACGATTTCCGTCGGCGTCTTGCGACCGCCACGGCCCGCGACGGGGTGAACCGCCTCTGCGAGCTGGATGCTCGCACCTACCTGCCCGACGACATCTTCTTCAAGGTCGATGTGGCCAGCATGACCCACAGCCTGGAGGCGCGGGCACCGCTGGTCGACCACCACGTGATGGAGCTGGCCGCGGCGCTGCCCGGGCACCTCAAGCTGCGTAAGGGCAAGGGCAAGTACATCCTGAAAAAGGCGTTCGCCGACCTCGTGCCCGAGGTCATTCGCGAACGGCGCAAGAAGGGGTTCGCCTCGCCCACCCGAGGCTGGTTCGCGGGACCGCTGCGCCAATTCGCGCGCGATCTGCTCCTTTCGCAGCACGCGCGCGGCCGGGGCCTCTTCGATACGGCCCGCGTGGAGAGGCTGCTCGACCGTCATCAGGCGGGAGAGGATCACGGCGAGCGCATCTGGAACCTGGTGGTGCTTGAACAGTGGCACCGCGAACTGGTGGACGGTCGCGCCCGCTTCATGCGCGACGTGGAGGAGACCGCTCAGCAACTCGGTCGGGCGGATGTGCTGAAAGTGGCCAACCCTGCGTAGCATGCGAGTCGTGTTCTTCCTGCAAGGTCGACGCGTTCCCGCGGCGCGCTTTCGGGGTTTCGCAGTGGCGGCGTCGCTGTCGCGTGCGGGTGTGGAGTGCGAGCTGCGCGTGTCCGTGCCGAGCGTGTACGGCGACTGGCTGCCGGCCTTTCCGCACGGCAGATGGCGCTACCCGCTGATCCCGGTGGCGGCTCTGCTGCGCGTGGGGCAGTTGCGCGGCCTCGAGCCCGACGACTTGGTGCTGTTCCAGCGGCCCATGACCGAACTGTCCACCACCGCGCTCGAGACGTGGGCGGCGCGCGGCCGCCGCTCGGTCTTCGACTTCGACGACGCCATCTTCCTGAGCCGCGGAGGCCGCGCGAAGCTGCGCCGGATGGTGCATCTGGTGGATCGCGTGATCGCGGGCAATCGCTACCTGGCCGAGGCGACCGAGGCGCCGGACAAGACGGTCGTCATTCCCACCGCCGTGGACACGGATCTGTGGACCGAGCAGCCCGTCCGCGATGTGCGCGGTCATCAGGTGGTGGTCGGCTGGACCGGCCTGTCGTGCAACTTTCGTCACCTGGCTCTGGCCGCCGCGCCCATCGCGCGCGCCTTGCGTCGCACGGGAGCCCGCTTCGTCGTGATCTCCGATCGACAGCCCGCGGGGCTGGGGGATCTGCGGGCCGAGTTCGTGCCCTGGCGCGCGGAGAGCGAGGTGGCCGACTTGGCGCGCCTGGATGTGGGCGTCATGCCGCTGCCCGACGGCCCCTACGAGCGTGGCAAGTGCGCGTTCAAGCTCATCCAGTACATGGCCTTGGGCCGGCCTGGCTTGGCCTCGCCGGTGGGCGCGAACTGCGAGGTGGTCACCGCCGGGACCGACGGGCTGCTGCCCCGCACCGACGCCGAGTGGGAAGAGGGTCTGGTGCAACTCATCGCGGATGCCGATCTGCGCGCCCAAATGGGTCGTCGAGCGCGGGCGCGCGTACAGGCCGCCTACTCGCTAACCGCGGTGGTTCCGCGATATTTGGAGGTGATTCGTTCTTTGCAAGGTGCGCTGTGAGCGAGCCCGGTAAGGCAGATCGCGCGCGCGAGGACCACCCCGCTGACGTGTCACACGCGGCCCGCAGTGGCGCGGTCCAGGTCCTCACCATCCTGGGTCAGGCCATCTTGCCGCTGGCCCAGGTCTTCGTGGCCCGCCTCTTCGGTACGGCGGTGTTTGGCGCGTACCAGGGCAGCGTGGCTCTGGCCGAGGTGCTGACCCGTGGTGGAACGGGCGGGGCGGACAAGGCCATGCTGCGCTACGTGGCCGCGCATCGGGCGGCCGGCGACGATGCGGGGGTGCGCAGCGCCATCGGAACAGCCCTGCGGCAGTGCCTGATGGTGGGCGGAGCGTTCGCGCTGATTCTGTTCTTCGGTGCCCCGCTCATCGCCCGCCTCCTCAACGAACCCGAGCTGGCGATTTCCCTGCCCGCCATGGCGCCGGCCGTGCTGTTCACGGGACTCATGTACGTGCTGGTGCAGGCCAGCCTGGGCGCCAGGGTCACGCGCGCCAACTTCATCGTGCGCGGGCTGGGCGAGCCAAGCCTGCTGCTCTTGGCGGGACTGACAGCAGCGCTCTTCGGCCGCAGCTTGGGCCACCTGGCGACGGCACACAGCGTGGCCGCGGGCTGCACGTTGGTGCTGGCCGTGGTGGTCGTGGCACGGGTCTTCGGCCCAGGGCAGTTGGCGGGCTCTCTGCGCGCCCCGCGCCTGCGGGGCTTCGCCAGCTTCTCCATCCCCATCGGCGGCAGCGAGATGCTCAATTCAGTGCTGCAACGGGCCGACATCCTCATGCTCACCGCTTTCTCCGGCGCCAAGGCAGCGGGCATCTACGCGGCGGCCGAGTTTCTCGGGCGCGCCGTGGCCAATACTCGCTACGCCTTCGACAGCGTCGCCGCGCCCGTGTTGTCAGAGGCCCTCCACCGCGGGGAAAGGGAGCGCCTGCGCTACAACCTGGCGCTCATGACCCGCTGGGTGACCTCGGTGGCCGCGCCCTTGGCCGGGCTCGCCATCGCTTTGCGGGCCGAGCTTCTCGGTCTCTACGGCCAGGCGTTCGTGGCCGGCGCGACGGCCATGGTGGTGCTCGTGGTGGCCCATCTGGTCAACTCGATGCTGGGCCTCACGGCCTGGCTTCTGGTGGTGGGCGGTCGCTCGCGCCTCATGTTGCTCGACAACCTGGTGTGCGCCGGACTCAACATCTGCCTTGGCCTGTTGCTCATCCCGCGATGGCACATCGTGGGCACGGCGCTGGCCGTGCTGGCCACGGTGACGGTTCTGCAGGTGCTCATCACCTGGCAGACCTGGCGTGCTGACCGGGTGCACCCGTTCGAATGGCGTCTGCTCAAGCCCGTGTTGGCCGCGGCCATCATGCTGGCACTGCAGACGGCCTTGGGGCCGCTCCTGCCGAGCCCCATCCGCTTGCCCGTGCTCCTCGTGGGTGGCCTGGCCACGTACGTGGCGGCCCTGCTCCTCTTCGGCCTGCCGCGCGAGGAACGCGAGGTGCTGCGCAAGCTGCGTGCGCGGCTAAGGCCTTGATCGCGTCGTCGGCTACTGGAGCTGCGCGATTCGGTGCTCGATCAGCGCCCGGTCGGGGGCGTTGGGCGAGGACTTCAGGTAGGCCTTGAGGTGTTTGACGGCTTGGGCCGCGTTGCCCGCCTGGGCGTAGGCCATGCCCAAACCGCGGTGGCTGGCCGCGCTCCTGGGGTTGAGCTTGAGCGCGTCGTTGAAGGCGGCGATGGCCTCCCGAAGAGCGCCCTCCTTGAGCTTCGCGTTGCCGCGTTGGTACGCCTCTTCGGCCTCTTTCTCCCTTACCTCCGGGCTGGGCGCCGCGGGCTTTTCAGCCACGGGCTTGGCGACCGCGGGCTTGGGCGCGGGCTTCTCGGCAACGGGCTTGGCCGGCTTCTCGAAGACCGGCTTCGCGGCAGGCACGACCGGTATGTCGTCCAGCGCGGCAGGGGCCGGGGGCGGAGCGGGCGGCTCCTCCACGGTCAAGGACTTGGATGGTTTGGATGCGGGCTTGCTGGGCTTCTTCGAGCCGAGGCCGAACACCACCAACCCGACCACACCCGCTGCCAGCAGAACGCCCACCACGATGACGGCGACGAGGGCGCCTTTGCTCTTCCGTGGCTCGTCCTGGTAGGCGTCGCTCTCATCCTCCTGATCTCGCGACTCGTAGTCGGCATCCGCCCTCGATCGGCCGCGGCGAGCCGGTGCCGGGGTGGGCTTGCGTGTCCGCGAGGCCGGCGCGGACCTGCCCGCGCGGCTGCTCGTTCGCTCACCGGCCGGCGCTGGAGCATCGAAGGCCGACCTTGCCTGCATGGCGAGGTTGGCCGGCGCCGCCGTCGTAGGCCGCTGCAGCATTTCGGGAACCATGGTCTGAGCCGCGATGGTGCCGGACCCCATTTGCGGCGTCGGAGAGGCGAACGGGTTGGACGCGGGCGCCGACGCGGACGGCGCCGGTGCCGCGAAGGCCGCGGGCGGTGCGAAGGGCGATTCGATGGCCGACGGGGCAGGAGCCGCGGGCTCGGCGATGCGAGTCATGCTGGGGCCGCTGGGCCCCTGTCGGGTCGGCGCGCTCAGAGGGCCACCGGTCCACATGAGGGTCTTGGCCACCCGAGGTCCGGACCGCGAAGGCGCCGCGGGCTTGGCCACCGGCGGAGCGGGGGCCGGCGCCTCCCCGTCCTGGGTGAAGCTGCCACCGCAGGCCGGGCAGAACTGCAGTCCGGCCTGGGATTGGGCCGCGGAGAGGGCGGCGCGACAGTGAGGGCAGTTGGTGTGGGTCATGGGGTTGCACCGACCGGGATTGCGGGGGCCGCCTGTGCAGGGGGCGGCGGGCTGGCGGGCTGAGCAGGACCGACCACGGGATCGAGCAGCTTATCCACGGCTGCCTCGTCGGTGCTCGGGGTGAACATCTGCTCGGTGCGCGCCAAGACCGTCGCCCTCTCGCCGTCGAACAGGATCAAGCTGACCTTGACGGGACCCTTCTTCGCCTTCGGGGCACGTTCCATCTCCGCCCACAGCAGGCGGTCCGTCTCGAGCATGGCGGCCACCTTGGCCCAGCAGGCTTCGCCCGTGTCGGTACACTCGGCCTGCAGCTGGGCGGTCGCCATGCTGATGGGGGCGGTGGTGACCTCGTCAACGCCGGCCATGTGAAGGCGGGCCAATCGTTCGTTGATCGCGGTGGCCACCTTGGGCAGCAGGAACTTCTCTGCCGGCAACACGGTCAGCGTGATCCTCTTGGCGGGCGGAGGCGGCGCCACGGGAGCGGGGGCGACGACCACGGGCGGGGGCGGCGGTGGGGCCACCACGGGCGGCTGTCGGCGGGGCACACAGCCCATCAGGCCCGAACCGGCGAGCAGCAACGTCAACACCTGGCTTAGTCGTGGCGCGCTCATGAGATGGCTACTATAGCCCCAAGCCGGGATTCGACACACGCCTGGACATGGGGCCACCTGCCCGGGTGCCGCGCCGCGAGTGGGTCTGTCTTGAGCCCCGCGAGCAGCGCAAGTAATGTGACCCGCCATACCTGGAATTGGCGCCAGTCCTGGCGAGCCCGTCGCACTGATGGCGACGCTCTTCGTGCGAGTCAGGCAGGTCCTCCCGTTCCTGCACCGCTGAAGGAGAGCACATGAAACGTCTGACCATCGCTGCCATGGGAATGCTGTTTGCGCTGATGGGCTCGGCGCGCGCGGCCGATCTGCCCACCAAGCAGGAGGGGCGCGTCTGGATCTACCAGCCGCTGGTCCTGGCCTTCTCGCCCAACTGGAGCCTCACCTCCATGCCCGGCGGTCGGGTCGAGTTCTACCGCGCGCGCGAGGGCAAGGCTGGCTTCCACTTCCTGGAGTACTTCTTCGGCCCCAACTACACGCAGAAGATCGGCAACAACCTCACCGTGAAGGCCTCGCTGCACTACTACTACATGGGCTATCCGGGGCGGGGCCGCCGGACGGAGGACCCCAGCACGGGCGCGCTGACCTGCGCGACGGCGACCGGGGCCAGCAACTGCTCCACCTCCTACAACGCCTCCCACAACGTCGAGCTCATCCCCTCGGTCGAATACCGCAGCGGCAGGTGGTCCATTTACAATCGCGTGATCCTGCACAACACGTTCTACGCCGACACGTACAGCGCGCCCACGCAGACCAAGACCGTGGATGACCTGCGCTGGGGCTGGGGCACGGTGCTGCGCAACCTGCTGCAGGTGCGCTACGCCGCCACGGAGCGCCTGGGCATCATCCTGTCGGACGAGCCCTTCTTCGGCATCATCGAGGACGGCGACACGCGCGACGCGCCGAACGGCTACAAGCCGACCGGGTACTGGAAGCGCGGCTATCGCCTCAACCGCACCTACGTGGGTATCGATTACAAGGTGACGCCGGCGCTGACCGTCACGCCCATGTACATGGTCGAGGTCATGTCCAGCCCCACCGAGAGCCAGGACGTCACGGACGTGTCCCACAACCTGTTCATGACGGTCGCCTACGCCGCCAAGCTGTTCGATTAGTCACCCAGCAGCCGGCGCGCGTTGTCGCCCAGCAAGGCGGACTCGCGTTCCGGCCCAAGGTCGAGGGCGCGCGCCAGGGCCAGCGTGGTCGCCTGATCGGTCCAGGGCGAATCGGTGCCAAAGAGGATGTGGTCCGCGGGATGGCGCAACAACATCTCGCGGGCCCGTTCCCGGCCGAGCAGCTCGATGGACAGCGAGATCTCCATCCAGATGGGCTGGCCGATGAGGAGGCGCTCCACCTCGTCCCAGTCGTCCCACGCGCCGATGTGCGTGGTCACCAGCTTGAGGCCGGGCGCGCGATCCAACACGCGGCGCACGCGCGCCGGATCGCCCTTGCGCTGGCGCGCGAACGCGAAGTCGAAGCCCGTGTGGCTGACCACGATGAGTCCCGTCTCGTCGAGCGCGCGGTAGAACGGGTCCAAGGCCGGGTCGTCCAGCTCGAAGTCCTGGTAGTAGGGATGCAACTTGATGCCCACTAGGCCCGCCTCGGCCACCTGGCGGACGCGGCCCACCGGATCGGGATCAGCCTTCGGGTGGATGGAGGCCAGCGGCACGATGCGGGGCGAGGCGATGGCCTGGGAGAACTTCAGGATGGGCGCAAACTGGTCGGGCTTGGTGGCGATGGAGCACACCACGGCCCGCCCGATGCCGGCGCCGTCCATGGATGCGAGCAGCGAGCTCACGCGTCCGTCGAGAGCAGCCTTGATCTTGCCTGTCGTCTCGAGGTGAGCGATGGCGCGCGCGGCGAGCGCATCGGGGAACACGTGCACGTGGAAGTCGATGATGGAGCTGCTCATGAGCGGGATTTGAGCATGGCGCGGGCGCGGTGGACGATTTTCTGACGCCGATCCCGGGCCTGGATAATCCAACTCCCGGTCCGCGCATCAGCGCCGGTGGTGACCACCGGATCGCGCAAGAACAAGGAGCCGTGAATGGGCAAGCGTCTGTATGTGGGAAACCTTTCGTACTCCATCACCGAAACCGATCTGCAAGAGGCCTTCCGGGCCGAGGGGCACGAGGTTTCCGAGGTGAAGTTGGTCTTGGACCGGGAAACGGGCCGTCCGCGCGGCTTCGCCTTCGTGGAGATGGCCACCGAAGAAGGCGCCACCCACGCCATCAACACGCTCAACGGCCGTGAGCTGATGGGGCGCCCCATCACGGTCAGCGAGGCGCGCGAGCGCACCGGGGGAACCGGCGGGCGGGGTCCGCGTCGCGAACGCTGGTGAGGGGAGCCGACCATGAAGGGCAACCAGAGGCTCATCGATTCACTCAACGCGCTGCTGATCGACGAGCTGACCAGCATCAACCAGTACATGGTCCACGCCGAGATGGTGGAGAACTGGGGCTACAGCAATCTCAACCAGCTCATCTACGGGCGGGCCATGGTGGAGATGAAGCACGCCGAGCGACTCATCGAACGCATCATCTTCCTCGAAGGCGTTCCCGTGGTGAGCCGCCTGGACGAGATCCACATCGGCGCCGACGTTCCGAAGATGTTCGACAATGATCTGGCCATCGAGATGGCGACCGTGCGCCACTACAACGACGCCATCGCTTTGGCGTCGGAGGTGCACGACAACGCCACCCGCGAGATCCTGAAGGACAACCTGCAGGACGAGGACCGTCACGTGGATCAAATCGAGGCACAGCAGGACCAGATCAGCCAGACCGGCCTGCAAACCTACTTGGGCCACCAGATCAAGAAAGAGTAGCCGAGCCGCCCGCGCTTGACCGGGGAGTGAGCCGGACACACGTTCCGGCAGAGGGGTTGTGCGGGTTCTGTTGGTACGGCCGGCGCCGCCGAGTGAGCGCTTCGGGTTGGGCCCGTTCTTCCGGGTGGAGCCGCTGGGGCTCGAATACGTGGCGCAGGCGTTGCTGAAAGCGGGGCACGAGACGCGCATCGTGGATCTGCGCTTCTCGTCGCCCCTGCCGCGCATCCTGCGGCGGTTCCGCCCAGGCCTGGTGGGCATCTCGTGCACCCACACCCTGGACGTCAACGCCGCGTTGGCAGCGGCTGGCGAGGTTCGGCGCTTCGATGGCTCGATCTTCACGCTGCTGGGGGGACACGCGGCAGCCGCCTTTCCGGAGCCGCTGATCCACCCCGACGTGGATGGCATCTGCGCCTGCGACGGCGAGGTCCTGATCCCGGCCTTGGCCAGCGCCATTGAAGGCGGTCGCTCGCCGCGTGGCATTCCGGGCTTCTGGCTGCGCCAGGGCGGCGACGTGCTGCCGCCGGCCGAATTGGAGCCGCCCCCGCTCGACGAGGTGTCGCGTCCGGCGCGCCACCTGGTGGCGCCCTTCCAGCACCACTACCGCTGCGTGCAGAAGATGCCGCTGTGGGCGCTGGAGACCACGCGGGGCTGTCCCTTTCGCTGCAGCTTCTGCTCCATCTGGCGCCTGCACCGCCGGCGCTTTCGTCTGCGCAGCATCGAGTCGGTGTGCGAGGACTTCGCGGCCACGGGCAAGAACCTCTTCGTGGTCGACGATCTCTTCTTCCATCCGCAGGCGCGCAGCCGCGAGTTGGCGCACGAGCTGCGCCGACGTGGGGTGCGCAAGGAATGGATCCTCGTGCAGAGTCGACTCGACACGGTGGCGCGCAACGCGGAGCTGCTCGAGGCGTGGCGTCCGCTGGCCAAGTGCTTCGACATCTTCTTCGGCTTCGAGGCCCCGCGGCAGGAGCAGCTCGATCACCTGTCCAAGGACATGCGCCTCGGCAGCATGGAGGCGGGGGTGGCCGTGGCGCGCAGCCTGCGCTACGGCGTGACGGGCAACTTCGTGGTCGACCCGGACTGGCAGGAAGGCGACTTCGAGGCCCTTTGGGGCCTGGTGGATCGCCTGGGCCTGGAGGGCGCCGGCTACACCATCCTGACGCCGTTGCCCGGGACGCCGTTCTTCGACGAGGTTCGCCACCGCATTCGCGAGTGGGACTGGTCGCACTACGACATGCACCACCTGCCCTGGGAGCCGCGCCTGGGGCGCCAGCGCTTCTTCGAGCTGTTCGCACAGACCTGGCGGCGCAGCATCCTCAATCCGGCGCGCTCGTTCCGCCGCTGGCACAAGTGGCTGCGCGGGCTGAGCGTGCGACAACTGCTCATGTTCGCGGGCGCCATGCGCCGCACGCGGCGGCTGATGGACGTGGACGCCTACCTGACCGAGGTGTTTCCGCTGCAGATCCCGGCGGCCGTGGGCGAGGACTCGGCGCGGCCCTTGCCCTGACCTCATGCGACTCGAAAGCCCGCCATCGCCCGACCAACTTGCGACGTCCGTGTGGCGTCCCACACTTTGCCCATGGCTCGCATGACCGGACCCCGTCGCCGCATCATTCGCCGGCTGGGCGATTTGCCCGGCTTGACCACGCGCACCGCCGAAGGTCGCGAGTACCCGCCCGGCGAACACGGGTTCGCCCAGGCCAACCGTCGCCGCCGCGTCTCGGAGTACGCCGTCCGCCTGCGCGAGAAGCAGAAGCTGCGCCACTACTTCGGGCTCAGCGAGCGGCAACTGCGCCGCCAGGTGCTGCGCGCGGCCACGGGTCACGGGGTCACGGGCGAGCAGCTCCTGACCCATCTGGAGAGTCGGCTCGACAACTTGGTCTTCCGCCTGGGACTGGCGGCCACCATTCCGGCTGCCCGTCAGTTGGTCACGCACGGCCACATCGCCGTTGACGGCCAGCGCGCGTCCTTCCCCGGGCTGGAGATCCAGCCCGGCCAGCGCGTGACGGTCCACCCATCCAGCCGTGACATGCTGACCGTCGCCGAGGCCGTAAAAGAAGGACCGCGCCTGCAGCCCCCCCGCTACCTGCAGCGGGACGCGGACGGCCTGGGCGGCGTCCTGCTCACGGTGCCCGGCCGCGACGACGTGGGCCTGGAGATTCGCGAGAACCTGGTGGTCGAGTTCTACGCCCGCTGAACACGAGTCACGGCCCCGCGACCGCGCCATCCAAGCGATGTGCCGGACCTGTTCGCGATCTTCCACCGATACTTCTCTGGCGATGAGGCCCTGTGCCGGCTGCTGCGCGCCGAGTTCGAGGCTGTGGCTCTGGGCGCTGAGGTCTATCCCCAGGATGCCGACGAGGCGCTCGCCCTGTGGCCCCTCTTGCCCCGCACGCCCGCGCGCCACATGGTTCACCTGCCGCGCCACTGGGATCCGCTCGCGTCCCGCGATCGCGATCAGGTCGTAGGCATGGCGGCGGTGCTGGCGGGGCGGGCGCGCGGCTTGGTCCTGCACGACGCCGCTGATTGGCCCGAACGAGCGCCCGAATTCGCGCAGGCCATGGCCGAGGTGGACGGGCGCCTACGCGTGATCCCCGGCCGGCCCGGGCTGTTCCTCGAATACGCCGCGGGCCTCGCGCCGGCCCGTTACGCCGAGCTGCTGGAGAGCCTGGCGCATCTGCAAACGGTGAGCGCGGGCATCGACACGGGGCACGTGCTCATCTTCGGCTCGCGCCGCCATCTGGCCAGCCGGCGCCCCGGCCTGGACGCGTTCGCGCTCTCGACCGAGGAGCTGGTGCGGCTGGGGCCCGAGCTGGCGACGGTCGGGCGTGAGGCGGTGGAGGATCTCCTGACCCTGGTGGCGCGCCTGGTCCGCTTGGGCAAGCCCCTGCATTTTCACCTGCACGATGCCCATCTGCTGTCGCGGTGGAGCCCGTTCCCGGTGCGCGATCACCGCCCGTTCGGCGAGCCCGTGTGCGTGCCAGGTGCCCCGCCCCTGCCCGCCTGCCTATGGCCTGCCGGGCTCAAGCGTCTGGTGCAGATGCTGCGCCCGCTTCCCGACGAGCGCCTCTCCCTGACCCTGGAAATTCATCCCTCGGCCCACATGCCGCGGCTCGCGCTCGGGCCGCGGTCCGGGCTCTTTGCCCATTGGACGGACCTGACCCACGCGGAGGCCACGAATGCATGGGCACACTTGCTGGTCGAGCAGGCCGGACTGCTGCGCGGCCTGTGGCAGGCAGAGTGATGAGCGGGCCTAAGGGGCGGCTTCGACGGGCGAAGCGCGGGTCCCAGCCAACGTCTCAAGCAGGCCCGTGCGGCTTCACGGCAACCTGAGGTCACGTCGATACAAACCCAGCCCGCTAGAGGCCCACGGCCCCCGTCGGGCCACCTCGGATCTCGTCGTAGATCCGCCTCACCAGCAAGCGAAACGCGATGTCTTGAAACTGCGGGTCGTTCAGGTAGCGGGTGACGATCTCTTGGTTCTGGTCCATGCGGTCGACCATCAACCCTTCGACCTTGCTCTTCATCGCCAAGGCGAAATTGTCCAGCGGGTTGGCCTTGGCGCGCTGGACGACCTCGTCGTCGAGTTTGGCAGCCGCGACGAACTGGTCGAAGAGGATCTGGTCGGCCTGGTCGAACTCGGTCCCGAAGCGCTCGTTCAGCACCTCGATGATCTCGGAAAGCTGCGCTTCGTCGTCTTTGACCTTCTTGGTGCCCACCTCGCTCGCCCCGTAGACGACGCCCGGCTCGGCGGCGCGCAGCGCGATGGCGCCCTCGCTCAGCTTGTCCAGACGGTAATACTTGAGCGCCACGTCGCCATCCAGCCGCAGTGGGTTCTTCTTCGGATCCTGCGGCAGCTTGCTCTCGAAGAAGCGCGCAAACGTATACAGCTTCTCCAGGTCAGGATCGGAGAAGGGCATGATCTGCGAGAGGAACGCGTAGAGGCGCACGAACGCTCCCAGGGCGTTACTGAACTCCTCGCGCGGTCCCTCGTCCAGGGCCTTGAACCGATCCACGCCGGGGTTCAGATGTCGGTTCATCTCGGCCTGGTCGTGGACAGTCTGCTTCGCACGCGGCGAGAAGAACACCCGACAGAAGGCCTCGACCTCCGAGCGCCAGAACACCTGGGCGGCCTCCAGCTTGTGGGCCAGGTCATAAAGCTGCTGCGGATCCGCGGTGTCCGCCGCGGTGGTCGCCTCATAGTAGGGCTGGAAGCTGCGCTGGATCTCCTCGGTGTCGTTCACGAAGTCGAGGACGAAGGTGTCCGTCTTGCCGGGCGCGGTGCGGTTTAGGCGTGACAGGGTCTGCACGGCCTGAATACCCGAGAGCCGCTTGTCCACATACATCGTATGCAGCAGCGGCTGATCGAAACCGGTCTGGTACTTGTTGGCGACCAGCAGGATCCGAAACTCATCGCCGTCGAACGCGCCCGGCAGCCCCGCCTCGGAGATGTGCTTGCCCCCCTTATCGACGTTCATACCGGGCTCGGTGAATTCCACATCCGTGTCCGGATCCTTCACCGTGCCCGAAAACGCCACCAGCACGCCGACGTCGTCATAGCCCTTCTCCTTCAGGTACGCCTCGAAAGCCTGTTTGTAGCGGACAGCGTGCAAGCGCGAACTGGTGACCAGCATGGCCTTGGCGCGCCCGCCCAGCTTGTGCCGGACCTTGGCGCGGAAGTGCTCGACCATCACCTCGGTCTTCTGCGCGACGTTGTGCGGGTGCAGGCTCATGAAACGCGCCAACTGTCGCGTCGCCTCTTTCTTCGGCACGCGCGGATCGTCCGCGGTCGCCTTCACCAGCCGGTAATAGGCCTTGTACGTGGTGTAGCTCTTCAGGACATCCAGGATGAACCCCTCCTCGATGGCCTGGCGCATGGAATAGAGGTGGAAGGCCCGCGGCCGCCCCTCGCTGTCGCGGTGACCGAAGATTTCCAGAGTCTTGGCCTTGGGCGTGGCGGTGAAGGCGAAGAAGGAAAGATTCTTCTGCCGCCCGTGCGACGCCATGACCGCCGACAGCACCTTCTCCTGCCCGTCTTCCGCTTCCTCCTCGGCGTCGGCCACTTCCGCCTCGTCCAGCGATGTCGCGGCCAGCACTTGCTTCATCTTGCGCGCCGACTCGCCCGACTGCGAGCTATGCGCCTCGTCCACAATCAGGGCGTAGCGTTTGGCTTTGGACTGGCCGATCTTGTCCAGGATGACGGGGAATTTCTGCAGCGTGGTGATGATGATGGGCGTGCCGTCCGCCAGCGCGGCCGAGAGCTGGTCCGAGTGCTCGTCGATCTTGGCCACCACGCCCTGCTTGTGCTCGAACTGGTAGATGTTGTCCTGCAGTTGCCGGTCCAGCACCCGCCGGTCGGTGATGACCACCACCGAGTCGAAGACGCGCGTGTCGTGGGCATCGTGCAGGCTGGCCAGCCGGTGCGCCAGCCACGCGATGCTGTTGGACTTGCCCGATCCAGCCGAGTGCTGAATCAGGTAGCTGTGGCCGGGGCCGTCAACCCGGGCGGCGGCTTCCAGTCGGCGAACCGCATCTAGCTGGTGGTAGCGCGGAAAGACGATCTTTTCTTCCTCGACCTTCTTGCCCGCGCGCAGCTTCTCCTCCTTCGCCAGGTGCAGGAAGCGGCCCACGATGTCGAGGAAGGAATCCCGCTGCCAAACCTCCTCCCATAGGTAGGCCGTGCGATAGCCGCTCGGGTGCTCGGGGTTGCCGGCCCCGCCGTGCGCGCCTCGATTGAAGGGCAGAAACGAGGTGCCCTCGCCCGCCAGACGCGTGGTCATGTACACCAGGTCCGGATCGACGGCGAAGTGGACCAGCGCGCGGGTCTTGAACTGGAACAAGCGATGGCGGGGATCGCGTCGCCGGTACTGATCAATGGCGTGCTGCACGTTCTGGCCGGTGAGCGGATTCTTCAGCTCCACGGTGGCGATGGGCAGGCCGTTGAGCGACAGCAGCATGTCGAACGACTTCTCTTCGTCCTTGTCGCCTTCGGGTGCGAAGTGGACCTGGCGCGTGACCGCCAGCCGGTTGTGGGCGTAGGCGGCCAGCACGTCCGGGTTCAGGCCATGGGCCGGCTTGAAGGTGGCGCAGTCGAGTTTTTTGCCGAAGAACTTGAAGCCATGGCGAAGCACATCCAACGTGCCCCGGCCCTCCAGCGCCTTAACCAGCGATTCGAGCACGGCGGCTTCCAGCCCCGCGCCATGCTGGTCGCGCAGCTCGGACCACAGGGCCGACTGGGTGGCCGCGATGAAGGCGAACAGCTCGGCGGGCAGCAGCGCGCGCTCGCGGTCGAAGTCACCGAAAGCGACCTTGTGCCAGCCCCCGGCGGTGGTCAGGTGATGCTCGATCGCGTCCTCGAAGGCCCGCTCCGTGTGTCTGCCCGTCATGGCTTCTCCCGTCGCTTGCGGCCCCGGACCGGCGCCGGCTTCTGCAGCTGCTTGGTCGCCTTTTCAAAATCCACGTCGATGGCGCGCGGCTGCGCGTCCTGGCGGGCCTGGTAACGCTCGTATTCGCGTTCCGCCTTGGCCCGGGCCGCCTCGGCCGAGATCTGCCCCGCGTCATCGAGCAACTGGCGCCCCGACGCCCGCAGGAAGTCGTCCAGCTTGGTCACCCAGTCGCGCATGGTCATGGCCCGCCGCTCCAGGGCCTGCAACTCGGCGTACTCGATGTACAGGTTGACGATCCGATGCAGGACCTGCAACTCGGGCTCGGTCAGGTAGTTCTTGGCCACGCCCGCGTCGGCCTTGTGAATGACACCGCCCGGTCGCGTGGTCTGCATGCCCATGAACGGCTTGTCGCCGTCGGCGCGCGCGTGAACGATCTCGGCCGCCGTGTGGCCGTGCGCCGCCCAGTGTATCTTGTTCTGCACGGTCGCGAAGAACTGCTGGCTCAGCTCGGCGTCGGGGCGGTAGTCGACGCTGGTGGCGTAGATGTCGAGCACCTTTTGGTAGAAGCGCCGCTCGGAGGCGCGGATGTCGCGGATCCGCTCCAGCAGCTCGTCGAAGTAATCGCGCCGGCCGGGCCCGGGCGGGTTCTTCAAGCGCTCGTCGTCCAGGGTGAAGCCCTTGACCAGGTATTCGGACAGCCGCGCCGTGGCCCACTGGCGGAACTGGGTGCCGCGCGGGCTGCGCACCCGGTAGCCCACCGCCAGGATGGCGTCCAGGCTGTAGAACTCGATCTCGCGGGAAACCGAACGATTGCCCTCGGTTCGAACTATTCGATGACATCGAATGGTTGCCTCGGGGCGCAGCTCACCGTCGGCGAAGATCTCCTTCAGGTGGTGGTTCACCGTGCCCACGCCGATCTGGAACAGCTCGGCCATCTGAGCCTGCGTCAACCACAGCGTCTCGCCCTCGAACCGACACTCGATGCGCGTCCGCCCGTCCTCGGTCCGGTAGAGGATCAGCTCGGCCCGGGGCGCCTCCGTCCCGCTCATCCCCGCGCCTCCCCGCTCACGTCGAGTTGGCCCGTGACCGCCGCCGTGATGAGCGCCTGCCGGTATTCGCGCAGACGGGCGAGTTGGTCGGTGATGCGGGTAGACACTCCGTCGAGACGACGCAGCTCCTGGCGGATGTACTCGACGATTCGTTTCTGCTCGTCGCGCGCGGGGAATGGAACCTGTATCGAGCCGACGATCTCGGTGTTCAGGTTAAGCTGCGTGCCGAATTTTCCTAGGCCACCAAATGCCTGCCCCGAATCGAATATGTACTTGAGGAAAGCTGGTTCCGCCGAGAGTTCGGGGAAGTAGACAAAGCCGTCGTGGATACAGCAATTGATTCCGGCGATACATGCCTTTCCGACGGAACCAGCGATGCTCAAGAAAAGCGAGCCGGGCGCCAGCTTGACGCTGAGGTTCGCCCCGACGTCGGAGAGGCGCTGCTCAGTCACGAGCAGAAATCCGTCGCTCTCTGTAACGTCCGAGATCCGCACCCACCCATAGTCACCGGCCTCGTCGAAGTATTTCGGATCGTCGATCGGTCGCGGCGAGGCCCCTCGCCGCACGATAGAGTCGCGCTTCAGCATCTTGATCTTCCAATGTGCGGGCACCTGTCCGATCCAGTCGACGCCTGAATCCTTCATGGGCACGCTGGGGTCGAGGCCCTTGGTCACGGCCTGGGTGATGAGCGCCTGCCGTTTCTCGGCGAGCAGCGCGACCAGGCGCTCCTTCTTGGCAATCAGGGCATCAAGGGCGGCGGTCTTGCGGTCGAGGAAATCGGCGATGCGGCGCTGATCGGGTTCGGGCGGAACGGCCAGAGGCAGCTTCTTCCACTGCTCTGTCCGCAGCGCCTTGGTTCCGTGCGCGGCCTCTTCGACCCGGGCCAGGATCGCTGGGTTTAGTCCCACGAGCAGCCACGAGAGGAAGTCGCCGTGCAGACCGGAGCGAGGAACCAACGCCTTCATGTCTTGGTTGATGGTCAGAGGCCGCATCGCCAGTGCGATTGGAACCGTATGGTCGAGAATCATTCCCCGCGTGACCATAAGGACGCTGCCCGGGGCGATCCCGCGGAGTGCGCTGCCCGCGAGGGCAGAAGCGGAAACGTGATCCTCGGAATCGAAGATGCGCAGAACCTTCATGTCCTTCGGTGAAACCCATGGAACTTCGCCATCCCAATAGGAGGGCTCGTCCTTGCTCGGCGTCGCGCCGCCTAGGACGTCGACAACATGTCCAAGGTACGTGCGCTCCCAGGTCGTGGGCGCGTCTTGCGTCCACGCTGTATCTAGTGAGCGGTGGACAGGGAACTCTCTCACCCCAACACCTCCCCCAACAAGCCCTGGATCTCCGCCTCCAGAGCGCGGATCTCGCCTTCGATCTCGGCCAGGGGGCGAAGGGGTTTGTATTGGTAGAAATGGCGCGAGATGGGGATTTCGTAGCCGACCTTGACCTTGCTCTCGTCGACGACGATGGCCTGGCCGTCGCGCAGCTCCACGCCGGCGATCCAGGCGTCGGGCACGTGCGGCTTCACTTCGCGCCCGAAGTAGGCGGCCATGTCCTCTTTCAGGGGCACGTTCTCGGTGTCGCGCAGATCGGGATCGGGCTCGGGGCGACCCTTGGCGTCGGTGCACATCTCGGCGCTGTCATCGCGCTCGCCCAGGGCGGCCAGGATGGCCTTGGCCACGGGACCGGGCACGTCCAGGCCGGCGCCCGCGAACAGGCCGGCCAGTTCCTCCTCGAAACGCCGGCGGTTTTTGTAGATCTTGGTCCCATCCAGTCGGCTTAGCGCCTTCAGGATGGCCTTCTGCAGCTCCACGCCCTGGGCGATGTCCTTGTCGGCGGCGGCGCCCTTCTTCTTCGAGGTGGCCAAGGCCGCGAAGGCCTTCTCTTCGCGCAGGCGCTGCAGGCGCTCGGGGCTGGTCTGGAACGACAGGCGCAGCGGGCGTTCGATGGTGATGCGCCGGTAGCCGAAGTCCGTGTTGTCGAACAGCTTGCTGATGGCGCTTTCGCGGAAATCACCAAACGTGCGCGCGATCTCGGCGATGTGTTCGGGCGACAGCTCATTGCGCTTGTTGCCCAGCGACTTCTTCATCTTCTGGAACAGCTCGACCGCGTGGATGAGGTGCACGCGCCCGCGCCGCCGTTTGGGTTTCTTGTTGGTCAAAACCCAGATGTAGGTCGCGATGCCGGTGTTGAAGAAGAGCTGGTCAGGCAGGGCGATGATGGCTTCCAGCCAGTCGTTTTCCAGGATCCAGCGGCGAATCTCGCTTTCGCCCGAGCCGGCATCCCCGGTGAACAGCGGCGAGCCGTTGAACACGATGGCGATGCGGCTGCCGCCCTCGCCGGTCTTGGCGTCGACCGGCTTCATCTTGGCGATCATGTGTTGCAGGAAGAGCAGCGCGCCGTCGTTAATGCGCGGCGTGCCCGCGCCGAAGCGCCCGGCAAAGCCCTGCTCGGCGTGCTCGGCTTCCACGGTCTGCTGCACGTTCTTCCAGTCCACGCCAAAGGGCGGGTTGGACAGCAGGTAGTCGAAACGCCGGCCCGCGTGCCCGTCCTGGTCGAACGAGTTGCCGCGCACGATGTTCTCGGGGTTCTGCCCCTTGATCATGAGGTCGCTCTTGCAGATGGCGTACGACTCGGGGTTCAGCTCTTGACCGAACACCTCCAGCCGGGCATCGGGGTTGAGATCCGCCAGGTACTCCTCGGCCACGCTCAGCATGCCGCCGGTTCCGCACGCCGGATCGAAGAGCGTGCGCACGACACCGGCCCGCCGCAGGACCGCGTTGTCCTCGATGAAGAGCAGGTCGACCATGAGGCGGATGATCTCGCGGGGTGTGTAGTGGTCACCGGCCTCTTCGTTCTTCTTCTCGTTGAAGCGCCGGATCAGCTCTTCGAACACGTTGCCCATCATGTGGTTGGGCACCACGTCCGGGTGCAGGTCCACCGAGGCGAACAAGCCCACCACCTGATAGAGCAGATTGCCCTCGTCAAGCCGCGTGATCTGTTCGTCGAACTTGAACTGCTCCAGAATGTCGCGCGCGTTGGCCGAAAAGGCCTTCAGGTATCCGCGCAGGTTCTGGGCGATGTGGTTGGGATCGCCCCCGAGCCGGCCAAAGTCGAGCTTGGACGTGTTGTAGAAGGGCACACCGGTGAGCTTGCGCAGGGACACGTCCACGGCCGGATCGCTCGGTTTCATGCCCTTGGCCTTCAGCGCCTCCAGCCGCGCCAGGACCTTGTCTTTGCTCGGCTCGAGGACGCAGTCGAGCCGCCGCACCACCAGCAGGGGCAGGATGACCTTGTCGTACTCGTTGGGCTTGTAGGCCCCGCGCAGCCGCTCGGCGTTCTGCCAAAGAAAATCGGCGATCCCTCGGAAGTTCGCGAACCGCTTGGCGGGCGTGGAGGCCTCCACCCCCGCGCCGTTGGTGCTTCTCATCGTCGTCTCTTCCTTCCGTCGGCTCGGCTGGGCAAGAACGGCCCTGCGTCCGCGGCAGGATGCCGGAAGCGGACTAGGCCGACAAGACGCAGGGAATCGAGACTCCGGCCCCGAGCCCGTCGGCACACGAGGCGAACGGCGCGAGCCACGAAGAAGGAGAGGCCCTCGCCATCCCAGGCCGCAGGGCGCACGCGGCCATTCCCGCGATGCACAACGCCGCTCTGCGGCGTTCAGGCGACGCTTGCGCCGCCTGACGCTGCGCAGCCGGTGGCCTGGTGGGCGGCCGCTTGGGGCTTTTCGCTGAGCCGATCAGCCTTCTCCGCCGCCGAGTCAGCCCATGAGCCCAGCCGATCGCCTCTCTCCGCCGCCGAGTC
>JAEXQJ010000348.1 GCA_023438785.1 Pseudomonadota bacterium | reverse complement strand
GCAGCCCAGCCGTCGCGCATCGACGATGAGGCAGTACCCACCGAAGCGCCCACGCCCCAACTGGCCCGACGGCCAAGACCCGCCACCCAGGGAACCCTGGAACCCGAGCGTCTCGTGTCTCGCCGCGCGCGGCCACTTCTCCTCAAGATCAGTCTGGTGGTGGGCGTCTTGCTGGCAGCGCGTGTGGCCTACTTCGTCTGGAAGGACCATCGATCGGGCCAAGCCCTGCTCGCGCCGAGCGGCACGGTGCCCGTGGCTCTGGACCTGGCTCCGCCCGAGGCGACCGTGCAGGTGGATCACGTCCCCACCACAAGACGGGAGCTGTTCCTGGAGGCGGGGGCGGCCCACGTGCTCAATGCCACCGCGCCGGGGCGGATCACCCGTCGCTTCGGCTTCGAGGCCAAGCCGGGGCTCAAGCTGAACGTCCGCCTGGGCCGGACGCTGGACGCGCCGGCACCGGGGACACCGCCACCCTCGCCCGACGAGTTAAACCTGACCTATCCCACGTCCGCCCGCACGGCGACGGAGATCGACGCGGCGTTCACCAAGCTGGACGCCTATTTTCAGTGCCTGGCCCTGGCCGCGGGCGACAGTGACGGTCCGGCCCGCGGCCCACGGCGCCTGCAGGGAGGGGATCTGAGCCGGTGCCAGACTCTGGCTCGCGAGGCGCGCTCCCTGTTGCCCACCATGCCCAGCCTGGAGAGTGCCGCTGACGCCTTCATGGCCACCGTTCGAAACGGTCAGAAGCTGGATGCCCAAATCCGCGCGCAGACCACGTTCCGCGTGCAAGCCCTGGCCGAGCGGGCCGTGTGGCAGCAAGAAGAATTGGCTCTCGAGGAGAAGGCGGGCCGCAAGGCAGGCTGGCACATGCGGCGACTGACCCTGGCCGCCCTGAGCTGGCAACGCGCCCTGGAGGCCTCGCCGGCAGCACCCGCCCTGGTGGACGAGCGCGCCACCGCCCTCGACCAAACCCAGCGCGAATTTCTGGACTACGCTCGTGCCCAGCCGCAGGAGGTCGCGCGTACCGACGGGGCCGATGATTTCGTCAAGGCCGCCGCGGAAACCGTGGCGCTGGCCCACAAAACCTCCAACCAGCTCGCCGCGCTCAAGGCCTGCCGCCGCCTGGTGAACGCGTTCAACGCCCTGGCCATCGAGTAGGTACGAAAAAGGGCCCCCGTTTCCAGGAGCCCTCATCAAATCGAGTCAGCCGAAGACTACGGAATCACGAACACGGTGGTGCCGCAGCCGCTGGTATCACCGAGCGCAATCGCCGGGCACAGGGTCGCGTCCTTGGCCGTGGAGGCCAGATTGGCGGGATCGAGCATCATGGGCACCAGGGTGACGCTTTCCGCGTCGTTCTGGGCCACCACCTGGAAGGTCTCGGGCTTGCACACGCAGTTGTTCGTCGTGTTGAAGTACAGGTGGTCGACCTCAGAGACCCTGATGAGATCGCCCTTCTTGAGGTACAGGGGCGTGCCCAGATCATCGCCGATCTCAACCTGGACCGTACCGCCGTTGAGCGAGAAGTAGCCCTCGTCCGGGGTCTTGGCATCGCCCACCACGCCGTCCTCCGGACCCTCCACGAGAGAGGGACTCACATAGGGATAGGCGTACTTGCACTTGCCGCCGCTGCACTCGGCGTCCGTGCAGGACGGCGCGGGTGCAGGCGTGAAGGTGGCCGAGCCCGCGAGTCCCGTGCCCAGCACCGCACCCGTGGCGTCGACCAGAGCCACCGCGTCGATGTCCGCGCCGGGGCCGTTGGTCGTGCAAGCCTTCGACTCCGTGTCCTGGATGGCCAAGTGCGTGTAGAGCGTGAGGGCCGGGGCGGTGTCCGCCTCGACCGGGGCCGCGTCCTGGGTGGGGAAGGGGCCGGGATCGTAAGTCCCTGCGTCGTCAAGCTCATCCGTGGTACTGCAGGCCCCGAGGCCCAGACTCAGCACACCAACCATTGCGATCCTGAGCGTTGTATTCATGCGAAGCTCTCTCCTCTGCTGTGTTCGACGTATGACTAGGCTCGCGCATTTTCGCTCCATCGCCGGAAATTGCAAAAGCCGGCCGAACGCGCCGGGCCTCCTCGCACAAGGGCATTCCGCCCTTTCTCCGTCGAGCGGTCAGACGGCGGTCGCCTCGGCGGCGGGCCGCAAACCCTCGGCCCTGTCGGGGCCCCACCGCCGCCATGGTGAGCGGCGCAAGACAGGTCAATAGAATTTGGATGACACGCAAGGGGCGCGGGTTTCGCATTCAGGCATCGCACCAGCACACTTCCGACGGAACTTCCCAGCTTCGCAACGCGGACCCTTCATGCTACCGATCTAGGTATGCCCGAGCGAAAAGCGCGAGCGCGCGTGGCGGTCCAGGCCGCCAGCCGTGAGATCGAGAAGCTGCTGAGTGACAGCCCGGCGTACCGCAAGGTGGAGGAAGCCTTCTACGTCATCAAGCAGGGCACATCCCGGGTGATGATCCGCGTCCATCCCTGGAAGGACCACGCGATCATCCGCTTGGCCGCGCAGCTCGTGAAGGGCGTGACGATGGAGGCGCCGCTGGCGCTGGAACTGCTCGAACTGAACGCCGTGCTGCGTTTCGGTGCCTTCGCTTATGTGCCCGCGGGCGAGGCCATCATCCTGTGCCACACGCTGGTCGATCGCGAGCTCGCCTCGCCCGACGAGTTCATGGAAGCGATTCGTGACTTCGCCTTCATCGCCGACGAGTATGACGACCGCATCGCGGCCCGCTACGGGGGCCAGACCATGGAGGACCTGCTCGAACAGAGCGTCCTCGATTCCATGCGCGAGCCGGGCGGCCCCGAGCCGCGCTGACTCGCGCCTCAGACGAGCAGCTCGTCCAGGCGTCGATCGATCCAGCTCGCGGCACTCAGGCTGGTGATGAACCCGCAGTGGCCGCCGTGCGGAGAGATCTCCACGGAAAGAGAAGGCGAGCCGGCCAACTGCTCGAAATGGGCCGCGGCGATGACCGGATCATCAGCCGCGGCCAGGATATGGCTCGGCACCCGCAACTCGCTCAAGGTGTGGCCCGCCAGGCTGTAGCCCAGGCAGTACTCCAGGGGTGTGGCGAACTCGGTGAAGAGCGGCACGAAGTGTCGGTTCATCTCGCTGAGCGTGCGGCAGCGGCGCAGGGCCGGTCCGAAACCGAGCTCGGGATGCAGGGCCAACTTGCGCCGTAAGGAGCGCTTCCATTTGAAGAGGAAATACCTGCGGTAAAGGAACCAGCCCTTCTCCAGATCGTCGAGCGTCCGGTGGGGCAACACGACCGGACACACGGCCACCACGCGACTGAGGGCGATTCCCTCATGCGGTGCACGCGCGGCGACGCGCAGGGCGAAGTTGCCGCCCAGTGAGAAGCCCGCCAAGAACCGGCGGTCGTGCGGGTAGATCTGCCCGACCGACTTGAGCGCTTCCAGGACCTCGCGCAGGCGTGTCGAGGTGAAAGGCTCGCGATTCAGGTGATGGGTCTTGCCGTGGTCGCGCAGGTTGAGCCGAAGGACATCGAAGCCGCGATCGTAGAGATGGCCGGCAGCGGAGAGCACATACAGCGAGTCGGCCGAGCCCTCCCAGCCATGGATGAGCGTGACAAAGCCGCGCGTGTTGTGGGGCTGTGCACTGTGGTGAGCCTGCAGGCGCACGCCGTCGCTGCAGGTGAGAAGGACGGGTTGAGCGGCGGACAGCAGGTTGCGCCAGCGCGAGCGGGCCAGCAGCCTGCGCGGGCCCGAGGTGCCCAGGATGGACTGCACGTGCGGATTGCGGAGCAACCAGGGTGCAACGAAAGGTTCGAGCGACATCGCGTCCTCGTTAGCTGCGCGCCACGCGGTCCAGGAGGCGCGCCACGCCCGCGTCGAAGTCGGGCGGCGGCGCAATGAGGCTGAGGACCAGGGTGGCCCCCAGGTGGAGATCGAAGAAGTAACCGGGCTGAACCAGCACGCCGTCGTCGGCCATCAGGGTGCAGGCCCAGGCCTCGTCGCTCATCACGGCGGGGACGCGCAGGATGGCAGACCAGCCCGCCTCGGTGGGCAACAGCGTGCAGGGCGAGTCGGGGCCCAGGTGCGCAAGCAGGGCGGCCCGGTTGCGCTGCACCCGCTCGAGGATCTCCGCCCGCACCACGGCCCCCGCCTGCAAGAGAGCGGGCAAGGCCACTTGCACCGGCGTCCCCACGGACAAGTAGGTGTCGGCCACCAACTCCAGACGCGCCAGCGCGTCCTGCACCAGGGGCGCCGGCCCAGTGGCCGCCATCCAACCCAGCTTCATCTGGGGCAAGGCGCAGGATTTGGACAACCCACCCAGGGAGAAGACCAAGGCGGACTCGGGCCGCGCTGCCACCGCGGTCACCGCATCGGCAACCGGCGCGAGTGGAAAATCCGCGAACACCTCGTCGGCGATGATCGCCACCTGGTGCTGAGCCGCCAACTCGGCCAGACGCTGGAAATCCTCGCGCGAGATGAATGAGCCAGTGGGATTGTTAGGGCTGACCAGAACCAGGGCGGCGACGTTTTCCCAGTCCAGTGACGAGAAGTCCACGCGCCAGCGCCCGTCATAGGTGAGCTGATAGGCTCGTGGCACCAGGCTTTCCAGGCGCGACAGATACTCGAAGAGCGGATAGCTGGGCTCGGGACAGAGCACCATCTGCCCCGGATCGCCGAGCAGCTTGAAGAGCAGGGCGTAGGACTCGCTGGAGCTGGCAGTCAGGAGGATCTGTTCAGGCGACACCATCGCACCCCGGCGCGCGTAGTCCTCCGCCACCGCCTGGCGCGCGGCGAGCAGACCACGTGGCGTGGGCTGGTACGAAAGGGCCCGCGCATCGACCAGGGCGCGCGCGATGTCGTCCACCGGGTAGGCCAACCCGACTTGCGTCGGATTGGAGACCGTCAAATCGACGAGCGGCCGGCCCGCGGCCCGCACCCGCGCCTCGGTGCGCGCCAACAGGTTCTCACCGGTGGTCCAGGAGAGACGATGCGAGAAGAGCGGCATGGGCGAGGGCCACGTCTACGACCGCGACGCGGCCCCGTCAATGAGGTGAAGGACGACTACAGGCGGCCCACGTCGTCGGCGGGCAACCAGCCCTCCAGGCCGTTGGCCAGACGGATGCGCACCCAATCCTGGTCGCGATCGAGCAGGCGAACGCGCAGGCCGGCGTGGACCTCGAAGCTGGTGCGATAGTTGACGTCGGCGCCATCCTTCACGGCCACGCGATCGGGCAGCACAATCCCGAACGGAACGCGATCCAGGTTCATGCGGCCGAGCAAAAGCACGCCGGCCAGCACGGCGCCCGTGCCCAAGATGGCCGCGCCCGCGCTGAGAGCGGTGCGCGAGTCGCCCGTGGCGCGCCGGCGCACGAAGAGGAGGGCAAAGGACGCCACGTACAGGCCGAGGAAGAGCCAGGTCGCTGCGGACGGGCTGAGGAAAGTGACCACACGGATCCACAACGGCTCGCGTTCGGCGCCTTCGATCTTGTCGAGCACGCGGCGTTCGGCCAACTTGCGCGCCTGGATCAGATTGAACCGCGCATCCTCGTCATCGGGCTCGACCACCAGGGCGCGCTCGAAGGACCAGATGGCGCGCCCCAGGCTGCCCTGACGGAAGTAGTTCACGCCCATGTTGTAGTAGAGGTCAGGCGAGACGATCCGCTGACGATCGAGCTGCTCGTAGGCCGCAGCCGCGGCGCCGTAGTCGGCGCGAAACTGAGCGTCGTTGCCGCGCTTCCAGGCCTCGTCGAGTAGATCCGCATGAACGCGTCGGGCCGCCAGCGCCCCCAGGACCAGCATGCCAATCATGAGCCACTTGCGGCTTTTCACGCGCGAGCCTCCCCCGCGGGCGGAACCCGCACCGCGCTCTTCTCGATGTGCAGAATGATGTCGCTGGCGCGATCGATGGCCGAGCGCACCTCTTCGTTGTTCACGCCCCCGGGAGCAAAGCGGGCGCGATCGCAGTCTTCGAGGGCCGCGATGGTGCTGTCCACCAGGGTCGGACCCAAGCCGGCCCGCGCCAGGGCGGCGCGCAGCTCGTCCCACGACAGACCGGCCACCTGACTGCCCAATTTGCCCGACAAGAACTCGCGCAACACGCGCTCGATCTCGCTGAATGATTGGGCCAGACGCCCCTCCTGCAGGTGGGCCTCGGCGGTGCGCAGGCGACGCTTGGCCAGACGACGCAGTTTCCGCCGACGCGCCCCCTCGGTTTCCTGGCCCCACCAATCACGGATCATCCCGGCCAGCACGGTCAGACCGAGGGCCAGCGGGGGCAGCACTACCGCGCCCAGCAGACCGCGCGAACGGTAGAAGGTCGTGCCCAGATCGCGACGCAGCGACGGACGGTTGCAGGCCGGGCGGATGTCCACGCCCAGCAGATTCTCCGTGCCGGGCGCGGGCCCCGGGCTGGCCGGCACGGCCGCCGCACCGGTTGCGGGTCGCGGCGTGGCGGCGACGCTGCCGTCGGCCATCACTTCCAGCCGGATGGGAGCGCTGCGCTCGGTGACATAGGTCGCGCGCTCGGGATCGAAGAACGACAGGACGAAGGGCGGGATGGTCGTCACGCCGGCCCGCTCGGGCAGCAGCAGATACTCGACGCTCTTCTTGCCACCCACCTGATCGCCGTCGGCCATGGTCACGGAGACCTTGGGTTCGTAGACCTTCCAGCCGTCCATCCGCGGCAGGGCGGGCGTGGCCAGCTTGCGCAGGTTGCCCTGGCCGCTGATGTCCAGCCTGAGCGTAACGGCCTCGCCCACGCCCACGCGATCGCGGTCCACACCGGCCGCCACCGTGAAGCGCCCCACGGCGGCGAGGTCGAAGTCGGGCGGCTGGCCCGCGGTGGGCAACGGCTGCACCTCGATGCTCACGGGCTCGGTCTTCAGGCGCTCGGTGCGCAAGGTGGAGCCGAAGAAGTCGACGCGCGAGATCTCGGCCTGCATGGGGCTGATGGTCAGACGCCCGGGATGCAAGGCAAAGAGCGCCTTGCGCATGAGCGGCGCCACCAGATAGCTCTTGCCCTCGTAAGTCTGGCCGGTGAGCGACAGACCGGCGCGCTGGTTGGGATCGATGAGATCCTCGGACCAGAAGCCGTCGGTGCGCGGCTCCGCGGTGGTGGTGAACTTGTCCTGGCGCTCGGTCAGATAGAGGTACCACTGCACCGTGACTTGTTCGCCCAGATAGGCCTTGGTCTTGCTGGGCACGACGCGCAGGAAGTTGTGCCCGTTCGAAGGCTGCGGGTCAGGGGCGCCCAGCAGGCTGTCGGGATCGAAGCCGGGAAAGCCCAGCATGCGACGTGCGTTGCGCGGACGAGCCGGCGCGCCCTGCCCCGGATCGGTGACCGTGACGGTGATGCTGTCGGTGCGCAACTCGCGGCCGCTCACGCGTACGCGCGCCGGGCCGACGGTGAAGTTGCCCTTGTCCAGGGCCAGGACCTCGTATTGCCAGCCATAGACCTGGCGCATGAGCGTGCCACCCGGGCCCATTTGCATCTGGGTGGACTGGCTGGGCCGTTCACCCACCACGCGGAAGCCGCGGAAGTCCGGGGCGTGGTAGCCGTCCACGCGGCCGTTCTCGACGGAGAGCGTGACTTCGAAGGTGAAGGTTTCGCCCAAACCGACCGCGGTGCGCTCCACACGCGCGGAAAACGTCGGCTCGCCGGCCTGCGCCGCACGAGCCGCGCAGAGGGCCGTCACCAGGGCGAAAAGGGTGAGTCGCATGGCGATCCGCACGTCTACCAATCCTTGGCCGGAGGTGCACGACGAACCGCGCGCAATTGGGCGCGCATCTTCTCCAGGTCCTTGGGGCTGCGCTCCAGGCTGTCGAGCACGGCGTCCACTTCCCTCATGTCCGGCGTCTTTTCATCATTGGGCTTGGCAGCAGGCTGCGGCTCGGATTGGGGTGGCGCGCCCGCATCTGGGGACGACTGGGGCTGGGGCGGCGTCCCACCGTCCTGCTTCTGCTGATTCTGGCTTTCCTTGTTCTCGTCGTCCTTCTTTTGGTCGTCTTTCTTCTGCTGATCCTGCTGGGCTTTGTCTTGCTGGTTTTGCTGGTCTTGCTGGTTCTGCTTGTCCTGTTGATCCTGCTTGTTCTTCTGCTCTTCCTGCTTCTTCTTGTCCTCTTCCTGCTTCTTCTGCAGGGCCAGCTCAAGATTCCACTTGGTGCGCACGTTGCTCGGTTCCAGGACCAACGAACGCTTGTAGGCCGCGATAGCATCGGCGTAGCGGTTGGCTTTGAAGTAGCTGTTGCCCAGGTTGTAAAAGGCGGAGGCCTTCAGATCGAGCTGGCGCGCCTCCGTGGCACGCATGAACTCGACGATAGCCTCGTCGTAGCGCGAAAGCGCATGCAGAGCGACGCCGCGGTCGAAGTGCGCACCGGGGTCGTTGGGCATGGCAGCCACGGCCTTGTCGTACTGGGCCAGCGCGGCCTCGGCCTTGCCCGCGTTCATCTGCGCGTTGCCGTCCTCCACCGCGCGGTTCGGGCGATCGAGGGGATTCCACGCGGCGAGGAACGGCAGGAAAAGAATGATAAGCCGCCTCATGCGGTCCTCCGCCGCCGGCGTTCGTTCATGCAGGCCTCGCCCACCAAGATCAGGAACGCGGGAAAGGCCAGGTACTCGTAGGCCTCGTCGTAGCGTTTGACCAGTCGCGCCTCGTTCTCGGTGCGCTTGAGGCCGGCCAGCGCGGCCTCGATGGTTTCCACGCCGAAGTGGCGCGCGTCGGCGCGCAAATACTCGCCGCCCGTGGTCGCCGCCAACTTGGCCAGGGTCTTCTCCATGAGCCGCGAGGTGACGTACTGGCCGTTGCCGTCTTTGATGTAGCCGGTGGCCTGGCCATCTTCACTGACCTCGGGCACGGGCTCGCCCGAGGGTGATCCGATGCCCACGGCGAAGATCTTCACGCCCAGCTTGGCCGCCTCCTCGGCTGCCTCTTGCGGCTCGCTCACCGTGTCTTCACCGTCGGTGAGCAAGAGGATGACCTGACCGCGCGTCTCGCCGCCCTTGGCGCGCAGACGCTTCAACATCTCCAGGCTGCTGGTCAGGGCGCGGCCGATGGCCGTGCCGCCCACCGGGATGTCCGACGGGGTCATGTCGCGCCAGAAGAGCTTCACCGCCGCGTAGTCGGTGGTGGGCGGATAGGTCAGCGTTTCGCCCGCGAAGGCCACCAGGCCGATGCGGTCGCCGCTCAGGTGGTCCATCAGGCGTTCCAGCTCGCGCTTGGCGCGCTCCAGGCGCGAGGGATAGACGTCCTTGGCCAGCATGGAGCGCGAAAAGTCGAGGGCCACGATCATGTCGAGCCCGCGCTGCTTCTCGAGGCGCGCCCGTCCACCCGCCTGGGGCCGCGTCAAGGCCAGCGCCATGAGTCCCAAGACCAGCACGACCAAACTGGCACGCAACACGCGCCTGGGCAGCGACACGCTGGCCGCCATCCGCGCGATGATCGGGGTCTGCCCCAAGCGCTCGAGCAGCCGCCGCCTGCGGGTGAACGCCATCGCATACGCCAGCACCACCGCCGGCGCGACCAGCAAGAGCCAAAGCAAATGGGGGTGAGCTATGCGCATGGTGAGGAGAGGGGCATGGGGGACGGAAGGGGACGGGACGGGCGTGGAGATGAAATGGTCAGACCTGCGCGGCGAAGCTTCGCGCCAAGCCGGTGGGCGGCTTTCGGACCGGCGACGAGCGGATGAGGCGCCGGCAAACACGCGCGACTCTGCTGCGCGACGGACAGAGACGCGCCAGCCGGCCGGGCCTCTCGCAGCCCCGCGCACTCTGCGCCCTCCCCGCTCGCCTCCGTGCGCTCGCTCGCGCTCGCAGTGAAACTCACGGCAACCTCCGCAGCCGGGTCAAGCGCAAGAGGATCTCCAACACCAACGCCCCGAAGGCCGGCCACAGGAACTGCGGGTACAGCTCAGCCCACAGCACGCCGCGGTCCTTGATGCGCGACTTCTCCAGCTCTTCGAGGATGTTCTGAAAACGCCGGGCCAGGGCCCGCGTGTCGGTGGCCAGATAGGGCGAGCCGCCGGTCATACCTGCGATCTGCTCGAGCAGCTTGGGATTGACGGGGAACCGCTGGCGTTGTTCGGCCTTGTCGTCGGCCTCGGCCGCGCTGTCGTGGGCGCCCGCCAGGATGGTGTAGACCTTCACGCCCATCTTCTGGGCAAAGCTCGCGGCCTGCAGCGGCGAGATATTACCCGAGTTGTTGTCCCCGTCGGTGAGCAGGATGACGACCTTGGACTTGGCGTCCGACTTGCGCAGTCGCGCCAGGGCCACGCCCAGACCATTCCCGATGGCCGTGCCGCGCCCGTCGACAATACCCGGCTGTAGCTCAGCGAGCATGCGCAAGAAGGTTCCGTGGTCCAGGGTCAGGGGCGTGTACGTGTAGGCCTCGCGCCCGAAGATGACCAGACCCATGCGATCGCCCCGCCGGCGCAGCACGAAGTCGCGAATCACCGCCTTGGCCGCCTCCAGACGGTTGGGCACCAGGTCGGTCTCTTCCATGGATCCCGACATGTCGAGGGCCACGACGATATCGATGCCCTCCATCTCCAGATCATCGTCCTTCTGCGGCGTCTGAGGTCGCGCCAGGGCCAAGCCCAGGGCCACCACCGAGAACAGGCGCAAGCTGATGGGCAGATCACGCAAGCGGGCCGCCCAGCCGCGTTTGTGGCGCGCCATCTCGCTGGCCCGCGAGTGCAGCATCACGGCCCGGCGCAGCGGTCCGCGCCGCATGCCTGCCCACAGGACCAGCGCCGCCGCGATGGGGATGAGCGCCAAGGCGCCCACGTGGGCGAAGCGGAAGGTGGCCAGCGTGCGGTACTGCCAGAGATAGATCAGCGTCGCCGGTACGAAAAGCGCCGCCAAGATGGCGTAGGGGATGGACCCGCGCGGGCCTTCGGGATGCTCAGCCACCGGCGGCCTCCTGCTTGGGCGACTCGGCGGGCGCCGCTGGATCGAGCACGGGTGCGGGCCGTGGCCGCGTCGATTCGACGATGCGGATGGCGGTCTCCAGTGCGCCCCGTGCCTCGGCCGCGGTGGGCGCGATGCGGGCGAACTTCACCAGGTCACAGCCCGACAGCCAGCCCTCCACCTCGCCCAACACCAGGCCCGGCATATCCTCCACGGAGACGCGTCGGCGCAGCTTGAGCACCAACTCCTCGGTGGTCAGCTCCAACGACTCGAAACCGAAACGCCCGCCCAGGTACTCGCGGATGATCTCCGACAGCTCGAACACGAAGGGCCGCAGATCGCTCGTGCTCGCCAGGCTGGCGCCCAGGCGGTCCAGACGCTCCAGGGCCACCTCGTGGGCGGGGCGCGGCGGCGGCGCGATCACCTGCTTGACCCGTCGACGCAGGCGACGGCGAACCAGCAGCGCGACGAGCGCACCCAACCCCGCCGCGACCAAACCGCCCGCGATGTACAGCAGAAGATAGTCGCGCTGGATGACGGGGACGGGGGCGGCGTTGTCCTTGAGCTTGGGCTCAGGCTCGTTGGCCAGCAGGCTGCTGATCTTGAAAGGAATGGGCTGGGTGCGTGCGGTCAGCACCTGGCCATCCTTGCCGAAGTAGGTCACCTCCACGGCCGGGATGCGGATCTCGCCCGGCTCGTAGGCGGCGATGGTCAGGTTGAATTCGCGCCGCATCTTGCCGTCGCCCAGATCCTTCTCGTCCAGACGGCGCTCCAACTCGGTGAAGGGCGAAAGGTCGGTGTTCTCGGGCAAGATGACCGGCGTGCCGATGGCCCCGATGGCCGTAATCGACAGATGAACCGGATCGCCCACGCGCGCCTCGGCCCGATCGGCACGCGCCGTGACCGTGGGCGCATCGGGCGAGGGCAGCGCGGCGGCCACCTCGGCATCGGGCAAACCACCGTCGTCGGCCCACGCCAACGGGGAAGACAGCACGACGAGAGCGCAGAAGAGCAGCCGCATGGCTAGTGACGCAGCCTCCGCGCGCGGGCCTCGAAGAAGGCGGTCAGCGCGGGCAAATAGGGCCGATCGGTGCGCACCGCGATGGCGTCGAGAGACAGACGGCGGAAGAGCGCCTCGCGCGTCTCACGCAGGGTCTTGGATTGCTGGGCGAAGGCGCGGGCCTCGGGACCAGAACTGTCGAACACCACCACCTCGCCCGTCTCCGGATCCTCCAGTTCCAGAAGGCCCACGGGGGGCAGCGCCTCCTCCAAGGGATCGGTGACGGCCACGGGCACCAAGTCGTGGCGACGGGCGGCGATGCGCAGCGAGCGCTCGTATTGCTCCACGGGGGCCAGAAAATCCGAGACCATGAAGGCCACGGCGCGCCGGCGCGCGATGCGACCCAAAAAGTCCAGCCCCAGCCCCAGGTTGGTGCGCGGCGAGCGCGGCGTGAAAGAGAGGATCTCGCTGATCACGCGCAGGACGTGCTTCTTGCCCTTCTTGGGCGGCACGAAACGCTCGACCTCGTCGGTGAAGATGATGAGTCCCACGCGATCGTTGTTGCGGATGGCCGAGAAGGCCAGCACCGCCGCCAGCTCCGCCGTCAGGTTGCGCTTCTCCTGATTGACCGAGCCGAAGTGCCCAGAGGCCGACATGTCCACCAGCAGGAGCACGGTCATCTCGCGCTCCTCGACGAACAACTTGATGTACGGCTCGTTCATGCGCGCCGACACGTTCCAGTCAATCTGGCGAATGTCGTCGCCCGGCGTGTACTGCCGCACCTCCGAGAACGCGATGCCCGCGCCCTTGAAGACAGAGTGGTACTGCCCCGCCATCCGGTCGCGCACGAGGCGCTCGGTGACGATCTCGATCTTGCGGATCTTCCGCAGTAACTCCCGCGTGACCATGGACCGCGCGGCGCCTACGGAACTTCGATTTGCTCGAAGAGTTTGCGCACCACCAGCTCGGAGGTCATCTCCTCGGCTTCCGCCTCGTAGCTCAAGATCACGCGATGGCGAAGCACGTCTACGCCGATGGCCTTGATGTCCTCGGGGGTCACATAGCCGCGACGACGGACGAAGGCGTGGGCGCGGGCCGCCAGGTTCAGATAGATCGAAGCGCGCGGGCTCGCCCCGTACTGGATGAAATCCGCCAACTGCGGCAACCCGTAGGCCTTGGGATCGCGCGTGGCGTGCACGATGTTGATGATGTAGTCGCGGATCTTCTCGTCGATGTAGATCTGATTGATGACCTGGCGCGCCTCGGCGATCTGCTGGGGCGTGGTCACCGCCGTGGCCTGCACGGCCAGCCCCGAGGTCATGCGATCCATGATCGATCGCTCGTCCTCTTTGGTGGGATAGCCGACCTTCACCATGAGCATGAAGCGGTCGAGTTGGGCCTCGGGCAGGGCGTAGGTGCCTTCCTGCTCGATGGGGTTCTGGGTGGCCATGACCAGGAAGGGATCGGGCAGGCGATGGGTTTCGTCGCCCACCGTGACCTGACGCTCCTGCATGGCCTCCAGCAAGGCCGACTGCACCTTGGCCGGCGCGCGGTTGATCTCGTCGGCCAGAACCAAGTTCGCGAAGATGGGGCCCTTCTTGGACACGAACTCGCTGCGGCTCTGGTTGTAGATGACCGTGCCCACGATGTCGGCGGGCAGCAGGTCGGGCGTGAACTGGATGCGCTGGAAACGCATGGACAGGCTGTCGGCCAGGGTCTTGACCGTGAGGGTCTTGGCCAGGCCGGGCACGCCTTCCAGCAAGACGTGGCCACCGGTGAGCAATCCGATGAGGATCCGCTCCACCATGGTCTTCTGGCCCACGATGACCTTGCCTACCTCCGCCGTCAGGTTGTCCACGAAGGCGGACTGCTGTTGCACCATCTCGTTGATAACGCGGACGTCCATTCGATCTCCTCTGGGGGGAACTCTGGGCCGTATAACTACTCGGACCTTCGCGTTATTTCCAGGAACGTGGAGTCGCAGATCGAGGACGAGCACGTCGCCGCTACAAGATGCAGCCGTGGATCTGCTCCCAGACGACCAGCCGCAGCGTGGGCGCTTGGCGCGCCAACTCGCAACTCGCGCCCGACAGCGAGAGCGTCCGCCCATCCTTGGAGAGCGCCCAGTCGTCCTCGGGAACGGATACAGGGGCCGAGCCGGCATCCTTCAGGGACAGTCTTCCGCGCCAACCTGCCACGGGTTCGGCCCACTGGAACGTGCACTCTGCGGTCCTCACACAATCGAGCGAAGTGTCCGTGGCGCCGCAGGTGGGGACGAAAAGGCAGGTGACCGTCTGGTCCCCGAACGGTCGCGCCTCGCTGACCAGGCGACCATCCGGAAGGGCATCGACCGCCTCGCCCGACAGCGGTGATCTCCCGCAACACGCGAAAGCAAGACAGGTGGCCAACAAGAATCCTCTGCCTTTACGCATGATCGCCTCCGTCACGCAAATCCGCGGGACTCTATCATCGACGCACCGAGCGAGGCGACCAGAGATCCTCGAGCAGATACCGCGCCAAGACTCGGGCACCGGCCGCCTCGCGCAGATCCCTGCCCATGTTGATCACGGTGTCGCACCAGAGCATCCGCCCGTCACCGAGCCGCGCCAGACAGGCGGCGCCCAGCTGCTTGACGCCCAAATCGGTCTGAAAGAGCAGGCAACTCGCCATAAGGCCTACTGTCTCGGCTGCCAGTATGCGCCCGGCCACCCGACCCGCGGTTTCATCGAGCTCGCGAACCACGACAAAGAGCACGAGATCCACCCCCAAGGCTTTGCGCAGGGGTGCGAAGTCACGGCGCGACTGCCATTCCGTCACCGAGTGCTCCCTCCTGTCCCCGTGGCGCAAGATCCGAGCGGCGATTTCCAGCGTCGATGCGCGTCCCCAATTCAAGAACTCAGGGAGTAGTGACATGCACGGCTCGCCGCAGTCCCTGACCTTGTTGAAGGAGAAGGGCGTAGCGCCATGTACCCCGGCCAGACGCGCCACCTCGGGGTCCAGGTTCTCGGAGACGGCGAGCGCCCACGCGGGTTCAGTACTACGCACGCCAACCGCATCGATTTGAACCATTTCGACGGAGGCAGGTAGCACCACCATGCGTGCCGGCCCACCGGCCCAGTCAGGCGCCCGACGCTGGAACGCCGAACACCCCGTCGCCGTCGCGACGGCCAACACAACCAGCCGGCCGATGAACATGCACACGCATACTAGCGCATCGCGTCCAGCTTGTCACCCACCTCCCCAGCCGCTGCTGCACGCGGGGCAAGCGCCCAAGGTCGGGGTCGCCAACGCTGGGGTGTCAGGCCTGCGCGAACCTGTCCCGCGCGAAACGCTGCCGGTACTCGGCGGGGGTTACGCCCAGGTGTTCCACGAAGCCGCGCCACAGGGTGCTGGCATCGCACAATCCGGTGCGCACGGCGATGTCCTTCACGGGCAGCGACGTCTCTTCCAGGAGCCGTCTGGCCTCATCCACGCGCAGCTTGCGAACCAGCTCGGCCGGTGATTCACGCAGGTGCTCGCGGCACCAGCGACTGAGCGAGCGCGGGCTCATGCCCACCTGGGCCGCGATCTTTTCCACGGGCAGCGGCTCGTCGATGTGTTCGAGGACGAAGGTGGAGATGTCGCGCATCCTGGGCGGCTCTTTCTCTTGTCGCTGCAGTGCCGAGCTGAATTGCGCCTGATTGCCCGAGCGGCGGAGGAACAGCACCATTCGCTTGGCCACCGCCATCGCAACCTGATGACCATGCTCCGCTTCCACGAGCGCCAACATCAGATCGATTCCAGCCGTCACACCCGCCGACGTCCAGACGCCCTGGTCGTTCACGTAGATGCCCTCGTCGACCACGCGCGTCCCTGGAAAGCGTGCGCGAAGCGCGTCCAGGTACATCCAGTGGGTCGTGGCGCGCCGGCCGTCGAGGAGCCCCGACTCGCCGAGGATGAAGGCGCCCGCGCAGATGGACACGAGGGTCGATATGCCGCGGTGGTGGCGCTTGAGCCATTCGACGATGGGCCTCTGGTCCGCCGGTAACGGGCCCGCGGCCGCTCCACCGGTCACCACGGCCACGTCGGGGAGCTTCGAGCAACGCATGGGCAGGGGACGAAGGCCCGCCAGCGCCAAGCCGTAGCGGCCGTTCACCACCGGCGCGCTCGGCCCCATGGCGACAAGCTCGTAGGCCGCGCGGCCCAGCACCTCGTTGGTGTGGGCAAGGACCTCCCAGGGGCCCGCAAGGCTGATGAACCCTGTTCGGGGAGGAATGAGGAACCAGACCTTCCGGGCCATCGGCATGCCTCGATTGTAGCCGGCGAAGCGCCTGGCCGAAACTGCAATGTGGTTGTCCTTTCCGCCACGCCCTGCCCGGCGGTATCAACGAGGCAGGAGGTCGAAAGCATCATGATCAAGCTCGGCATCAACGGATTCGGACGAATCGGCAGGATGGCCTTCCGCGCCGCTCTCGAGCGCGACGACGTCGAGGTCGTTGCGGTCAACGATCTGCTCGACGTCAGGCAACTCGCCCACCTGCTCAAATACGACTCGGTCCACGGGAGGCTGAGCCACACGGTCGAGGTGAAGGATACGCACCTGGTGGTGGACGGACGCCTCATCCGCACCAGCGCCGTGAAGGATCCGGCATTTTCCGCTTGGGGCGAGCCGGGAGCCGACGTGGTGATCGAATCCACCGGGGTATTCCTGACCCGCGACAAGAGCGAGGCGCACCTGCGCGCCGGTGCCAAGCGCGTGATCATGTCCGCGCCGCCCAAGGACGACACGCCGATCTTCGTCTTCGGCGTCAACTCGGCTGCCTACGCGGGTGAGGCCATCATTTCTGCGGCCTCGTGCACCACCAACTGCCTGGCGCCCGTGGCGAAGGTCCTCGACGAGACCTTCGGCATCAAACGCGGCCTGATGACGACCATCCACGCCATCACCGCCAGTCAGAAGACGGTGGATGGCACCTCGGGCAAGGACTGGCGCTTCGGCCGCGGCATACTCGACAACATCATCCCGGCCACGACGGGCGCGGCCAAAGCGGTGACCAAGGTCTTGCCGGCGCTCAAGGGCCGCCTCACGGGCATGGCCTTCCGGGTCCCGGTGTCGGATGTGTCGGTGGTCGACTTGACCTGCGAGCTTGGACGCGAGGCGAGCTACGCGGAGATCTGCACGGCCATGAAGTACGCCTCCGAGGGAGCGTTGAAGGGCATCCTTGGATACACGGATGAAGACGTCGTTTCCACGGACTTTCGCGGAGAGAGCTGCACGTCGGTGTTCGACGCGAAGGCGGGCATGCAGATCGATCCGACCTTCGTGAAGCTCATCGCGTGGTACGACAACGAGTGGGGGTATTCCTGCAAGTTGCTGGATCTTGCGACCATCGTCGCGGGCCGCTGAGCGGATGGAGCCTCACCCCTCCCGCAGCGCCACGCGGGAGGGCGGCCCGCCTGGCCCGATCCGTGTCCCGGCTCCCCGTTGCGCTTAACGACCGCGCACGACGAACAGGAGTCCGGCCACGGTCATCACGGCTTCGATGAGGAGCACGAATATGCGTTCCGGCAGGCGATCGACGATGCGCTTCCCGAGCCAGGAGCCGAGCACCATGATCGGCGCGATGGCCAGCCCCGTGACGATGCTCGAGGTCGGCAGAACGGCGGTGCCACGGTAGGCGACCAGCTTCGCGAGGTGCATGACCACCGTCGAGAGGGCTTCCGTGCCGATGTACGCGCCCCTGACCAGGCCATAGGCGAGGAAGAACGGCGCCATCAGCGGGCCCACGCTGCCGAGCAGCGCCGAGAGCAGGCTGCCGCCCCCGCCGATGAGCGCGAAGGCGCGCAGCGGTGGCTTGATGCGCACGCGTGGCCGAAGCCTTCGCCAGGCCACCGTGAGGAGCAGAAGCAGGCCGAGCAGGCGGGTCAGCGTCGGCAGGGGTGCCCGCGAGAAGATCACCCCGCCCACGAGCGCAAGGGGCACGGCCCCAAGCGCAAACCAGCCCACGACGCGGTAGTCGAGCTCGCGCCGGTTGAACCAAACGCGACTGGCGTTGCCGACGAGTTGCGCGACCGTCAAGATGGGCACGGCATCACGGACACCGAAGGCGAAGACCAGGACGGGCAGGAGAACCGCGGCCCCGCCAAATCCCGTCACCGCGGCCAGAGAAGACGCGACCAGCGCCACGACGCCGACAAGGAGCGCGGGTTCCGGCCCGATGTGGAGGATCGTCGACATCTTCGGACTCCACGCTTTGCCTCAGTGCGGAGGACAATGCAACGTCCTCCGCCCCTGGTGCCGCGTGTGTCATCCCAAACCCCGCTCCCGTCGGTACTGCAGGCAACGCGTATCGCCCAGGGTCACACGGCGGCACCCGCTGGGGCGCATGCCGTACACCGCGCAGCGCACGCCCTGGCCCAGACGCCCGCGCAGGGCCGCGCAGCGTTGGGCGGGATCCAGGCGCATGTGGGGCACGCCCTCGGCGTTGAAGATCACGTAGCGTTTGCGCAGATCCTCGCGCTGGACCAGCGGGCTTTGCGGATCCACCTCCACGTAGTCCACGAACCCCTCGCGCCGGTTCTCGTCGGGATTGGTGCAGCAGGCCCCGCAGGTCAGGCAGTCGAAGGGCACATCAGACCTTGAACAGATCCGTGCTCAGGTACTTCTCGCCGCGGTCCGGGAAGATGGTGACGATGGTGCCGCCTTGGACCTCCTCGGCGATCTTACGGGCCGCGTGCAGAGCCGCGCCGCTCGACATGCCCACGAAGATGCCCTCCACGCGCGCCACCTCGCGCGCCACTGCAAAGGCATCCTCGCTCTCGATCATGATGTGACGGTCCACGTTCTCGGCCGAATAGATGGCGGGCACGATGGCCTCTTCCAGGTTCTTCAAACCTTGGATGTAGTGCCCGCGCACCGGGTGCGCGCTGACGATCTTCACGCGCGGGTTACGCTCCTTGAGCGCTAGGCCCACGCCCATCAGCGTCCCGCTGGTGCCCAGCGCGGACACGAAGTAGTCCAGCTCGCCACCCACCTGGGTCAGGATCTCCTGCGCCGTTCCCTCGTAGTGGGCCAGTTGGTTGAAGCGATTCGAGAACTGGTCGGGCATGAAGTACTTGTCGGGGAAGTCGCGCACCAACTGCCGCGCCTTCAGGATGGCGCCGTCCGTGCCCAACTTGGCCTCGGTCAGGGTCACCGTGGCGCCGAAGGCCTGGATCATCTTGCGGCGCTCGATGGACACGGCCTCGCTCATGACGATCTCCAGCGGGTAGCCCTTGACCGTGGCGATCATGGCTAGGCCGATGCCCGTGTTGCCGCTGGTGGCCTCGATGATGGTCTTGCCCGGGCCCAGCGCGCCCTCGCGCTCGGCCTGCTCGATCATCTTGAGGGCGATGCGGTCCTTGATGCTGCCCGTGGGATTGAACCCCTCCAGCTTGGCGAACAGCCGCACGCGCGGATTGGGGTTGAGGCGCTTGATGGCAACCATGGGGGTGCAGCCGATGAGGTCGAGGATGCTTTCGGCGGGGGGCAAAGGCAGCGGCTCACGCATGGGCGCGAGAATCGTCGAGCCAGTTCGCCTTTTCAAGCATCCGCACCCGGCAATCGTCGACGCATGAGCGCGTCGAGACCCGGTACATCTGTGGCGAAAGCGGAGCCGTAACGCTGACCGTCGCCGGCCAGCGGCCAGGGCGGGCTTCGATTGAGCTCAGGGTCGCTTCTGGGCGAGCAACCAGTCGAAGAGGCCCGGCTCGACGCGAGCCTGCTCGATCCCCGGCACATGGTCCAGGCCCGGGTATTCGGTGTATTTCACCTGGGTGCCGCCGGCGGCGAGGATGGATTGATAGATGGCCTGATCGTTCTCCAACGGGCTGATGCTGTCCTCAGCACCGTGGAAGATCCACAGCGGCGTCTGCGCCATCTGGGCGGCGCCCTTGTTCAGGGTGTAGCCGGCAGCCGAGACCGCGCCGGCGAAGCGCGTGGGAAAGTCCGCGAGCAATCGGAACACCCCCTCGCCGCCCATCGACTCCCCATAGAGGTACTGGCGGCTGGTGTCGAACCCGTACTGCTCGACGAGGCGATTCAACTCGGCCAAGGCGTTGGTCATGGCCGGTCGCAGGCCCGTGTCGTAGGTCCCGCCCCAGTCGGCGCATGTGAACTCGCTCTCTGGAGGTGCCGGAGGTGCCGTGGGCAGGAACACGGCACAGGGCTCGACGGTGTTCAGGGCCGAGATGATCCAGTACTCGGCATAGACGGGATCGTTGTGACAGGCGTGGAGGTACATGACGATGGGCAGCGGCTTGCCCGTGGGCTTCGGCACATACAGTCCCATGGGCGTGTCCTTGTAAGACCACGTCACAAAGCCAGTCGGTGGCGCGTCGACGGCCGGCGCGGCGTCCGGCTCGACGGCCGGAGCGCTGTCAGCGGCGGCATCCTGGGTCGCGCCCCCGCTTCCGCACACCTTCTGGCAATCACAGTCTCCGTCGCTCGAGCAGCTTGGGGCTGCTGCCAGGGACAGGATCGCGACGACTACGAAGCGCAGCACCGGGCTCGGCGAAATCATGGATACCCCTTCGTCTGAAGTATTGAGACTGACGGCCCGATGGTACCGTTCGTCCGAGCGCCCCACCATTTTCCCGCCCGCTTCTCCCTGGGCCCCAGGTACGACGACACGGCAGGCAGCGCTGACCCAATAGGGTGTGGCGCTTGCCGGTGGCCGCTCCCTCGGAATGCGCATCTTTGTCGGCCCTGGAAATGGCTTCGAGACGTCGCACACTTATGTTGTGCGCATCGTGCAGGTGATGGCGAAGGAGACCATTCTGACGGAGGGGAACGTGCGCCTCGAATGAGGAGGGCTTCATGTACGTTATTGCTGGAGTCACCGGAAAGACGGGTGGCGTCGCCGCCGCCGCCCTGCTGGAGAAGCAGCAACCCGTCCGCGTCATCGTCCGCAGCGAAGAGAGCGGCCAGGCCTGGCGCGAGCGGGGCGCTGAGGTGGCCGTGGCCTCGCTCGACGATGTCAGCTCGCTCAGCCAGGCCCTCAATGACGCGCGCGGCGCCTATCTCTTGATCCCACCCGATTTGAAATCGCCCGACTATCTGGGGCGCGGTCGCCGCATCATCGGCGCGTGTGCCGAGGCGCTGGCTACGGCCCGCGTGCCGCACGTGGTGTTCCTGTCGTCGATCGGCGCCCAGCATGAGACGGGCACCGGCCCGGTGCGCGTCCTGCACGAGGCAGAGCGCCGCGTGGCGGGTCTGCGAGGGACCAAGTGCAGCTTCGTCCGCGCCGCCTATTTCATGGAGAACCTGGGCCCCATGGTGAACCTGGCCCGCTCCGAGGGTGTGCTACCTTGCATTTTCGATCCGGGCCGGCGCATCCACATGATCGCCACCGCCGACGTGGGGCGGACCGTGGCCCAGGCGCTCCTGGAGCCGCCCACCCACCGCCAGGTCATCGAGGCCGAGGCGCTCAAGGAATACAGCTACATCGACGCGGCCGAGATCCTGAGCAGGCTGTTGGGCAGCCAGGTCTCGGCCGTGCGCATCCCCGAAGAGGACATCCAGGCCACCCTCATGCAGGGCGGTCTCTCCGAATCCATGGCGGCGCTGTTCAGGGAAATGGCCGGCGCGCTCGACACGGATAGGATGCGCTTCGAGGGCGGCCACGCCCGCCACGTCCGCGGTCCCACCACGCTGGAAGCCGTACTCAAGCGCTACGCCTGAAGCAGGCGCCTCGGCCCGAGCACGAAGAAGGCGGGCCCCGAAAGGCCCGCCCTCCTGCACGCATTTGGAATCAATGCCGCTCGGCCTCGGGCGGAGTGACCCGCGGAGGCTCGCCGGGCCCTCGGGGAATGGGGCGAATCGGAGGCACCTCGGCGGACGGCCCCGTCTGCGCCGCCTCCCAACGCTGGCGCTGACTGACGCCCAGGGCCGCTCCCAGCAAGGCCGCTCCCAGGCTCAGCAGGAGCGAGCCAAAGAGCACCCACAGAACCCCGCCCGTGGTCTCGGCCGCGCTCAGCCCCCCCTGTTGCAGGGCCGATGCGCCCCCCGAGATCTGGCTCTCGATCTGATTGACGAGCGTGGTCGCGTCGGCACGGCTCAGGTCCGTGTTGCGGGTGATGGCCTGAATGAGGGCGTTGCGATCTACGTCCCGGCCCTGCGCGGCTCTGCTCAACATGTCCTGAGTGACGGCCTGGACTTCACCCGCGCTCACCGTGGGACGTCCCTCGGCACGCCGCCGATCGTTAATGGGTCCCAGCGCTTGCTCCAGGGCGCCCGTGGCCACGGCCCCCGCGCCGGCCGCGCCCACCGCCGAGCTCGCGCCCCTGACGATGCCCGCGCCGGCCTGAACACCCGTGCGCACCGCCGCCCCCACCATCGCGGTCACCATGTAGACGACGGCCACGGTTGTCAGCCCCCACAACACCGCCCCGTGCAGCGCCCCGATCCCGCGCGTCACCGGCCCCGCCAGGCGCGCCGTCACTACGCCGCCGCAGAACAGGGCCAGCAGGGGCGCAATGATCGACCAGATGCCGACGCCCAGGCCGATGGCCTTCAGCGAGTTGGTCTCCCCAGGCTGGATGGACGACAGACCGGCCGCCAGCCCCAGGAGTTGGAACAACAGCCAGAGGCCCATCGCCACGAACGCACCACCAAACACCGCGCTCCATCGCACGTGGAATGCCGAACCCTCACCTACTGTCGCCATGACGCCTCCTTCCCACCCGCACCACAGGCCAAGCGACGCCGTCGGTGCTCACCAGAAAACATGGACCGAGTTGGAGGAGAATCAAGACGCACGGCCCCGCGCCGACATGACCATGTGCCCACGCGACTTGACTTGCGTCACCACCCTCGCTAAGGAGTCTGCCGTCATGACTCGCGACGAAGAAGCAGCCAAGGATCCTCGGCTTTTCGATCGCCGGATCGTCGAGCGCAACATCAAGCGCGGCGTGATCACCCGCAAGGACTACGAGAAGTTCCTCAAGTCTTTGGACGACGCGGCGAATAAGATCGCGCCCCCCGACCGCGCCCCCGAGCCCGAGACCGCGCCCGCCACGCCGGATACCCCGAGCGAGCCCAACACCGCCGGTTGAAATGAACGCGCCGGGCTCGTAGCCTTGGCGGGCCATGTCGGGATCAGAACAGAAGCCTTCTGGTTTCACCGTCACCGATCGCCGGGCTTTCTCCAGCGAGGGGGAAGCCCGCGATCAGCAGCAGCCCGAGCCTCAGCCCCAGGCCGACGCCGCCTCGCCGCCACCGACGGACGAGCGGCAGGACAAGGCGCGGCATCTACCTCCCGCGGACTTCACGACGTTCATCCTGTCGCTGAGCAGCTCGGTCCTCATGCACTTGGGTGAGCTGCCCGGGCCCCAGCAAGGACAGCCCGCGCGGGACCTGCCTATGGCCAAGCACACCATCGATCTGCTCTCGCTCCTGCAAGAAAAGACGCGCGGCAACCTCAGCGCCGACGAGGACAGCCTGCTGGAGAGCCTCCTGTACGACCTGCGCCTGCGCTACGTAGAGCTGGCCAAGGGAGCCAAGTAGCCCTAGAGCGCCGAACGGTTTGAAGACCGAGCGAGAACGCGGAGATGCGAGCAGCCCGAGGCGCGAGGAGGGAGAATA
>JAEXQJ010000310.1 GCA_023438785.1 Pseudomonadota bacterium | reverse complement strand
CGCGCCGCCCGCTCAACCGTTGGGTGCTCCTCGCTCTGGCAGCGGCAGGCGCGCTCATCGGCGCGGCGGTCCCGGCCCTGCCGCCTCTGGCCGGCGCGGCGAGGGTGGCGGTCGTGGCGCGCAGCTTCGCCAGCGCGGCCCTGGCCATGGCCGTGCTCGCCCTCGCCGTGCGCCAGTCGCCCCGGCAACGAGGCTCCCCGCTGGCTCTCGCGTTGGGTGCGATGGTGGCGTGCGGGATGGCGCGATCCGGTCCGCTCTACCTGGCCAGCGTGGTGCTGTTCGCGCTGTCGTGTTTGGCGGCCCTGGCGCGCGGGCCGTCGAGCGGAGCACGCCTGCGCACCCTGGACGGCAAGCGACGGTTTATCGTGCTGGGAGCGGGCACGCTGGGGTTGGGGTTGGCGGTGGCTCTCGTCTGCATGCTGCCGCCGGCCTCTGACCGGGTGGGCGGCTGGGTCCTCTCCTTCATCCATCCGGCTCGAACCTCAGGCGTGAACGACGGCGTGTGGCTGCAGCGACGCACGGACATCGAGCTGTCCGACGACGTGGCCCTGCGGGTCTACGGCGGTAGCCCCGAGTTGCTGCGTGGGTACGTGCTGACCAACTACCACGACGGACGTTGGAGCCGCGAACCCGCGTCCGAGGAGGTCGTGGCCAGCGCGAGCGGGGAGGACGGCAGCGAGATCCAGGTCGCGCCGGCAACGCCCGGCCGGCGCTACTTCCTTCCTCTGGCGGCCGACGGCGTGCGCTTCGAGCGCGGGCTGGCGCAACGCGATCGCTACGGCCAGCTCAGCGCGCCACCCGGTCAGACGACGGGCCGCGCCTGGTTCGTCATCGGCAGGCCCGAGCTGAGCCCGCCCGTCCCCGCGGACACGCAGGTGCCACCGGAGCTCGCGGGGCCCCTCCGGAGCTTGGCAGCGGCGTGGACCGCGCGGGCCCCTTCGCCGGCGGCCCGCGTGGCGGCCCTCATGCGTCGGCTGCACACCGGCTTCGACTACGCGCTCCACCACGCGCGCAGGTCCGGCCAGGATCCAGTGCTCGACTTCCTCTTCGAGCAGCGCAGCGGGCACTGCGAGTACTTCGCATCGGCCATGACCCTGCTCGCCCGGGCAGCCGACGTTCCGGCGCGCGTCGTGACCGGCTACCGGGTTCATGAACGCAATCCGCTGGGCCGCTACTACGTCGTGCGCGAGCGCGATGCCCACGCCTGGGTCGAAGCCTGGGTCGACGGCGCGTGGCGCACCTACGACCCCACGCCGCCCGCCTACTGGGAGACGCTGTCGGACCAGACCTCCGTGCCGCGCGGCCTTGGCGACTGGATCGCGGCGCGCTGGCACGAGGGTGGATCCACACTGCTCAGCCAATTGGGGATTCCGCTCCTCCTCCTCGGGGCCGCGGCCTTGGTCCGTCGTTCGCGGCGCCGGGCACGCGTGTCGGCTCGCGTGCTCGGCGTCGAGCGGCCTTGGCCTGAGATGGAGGACTTGCTGCGCGCCCTCGCCCGCCGAGGCTGGGCGCGCGGCCGTAGTGAGACACTCGAACACTTCAGCCGGCGCTTGCGCGAGCACGCCACGGCGCGGGAGGCAGCCCAAGTCATCGACGCCTATGCGCGCTTTCGCTACGGCGGCCAGGGCTCGCGCGAGGAGCTATTGACCCGCCTGCGCGCCCTGCGGTTACCTCGCTAGCTTGGTGTCGGCGGTCAGCGTCCGTCGATTCCGCGCTTCGATCCGCATCCTTCCCACGGCTGGCTCGTTACCAACCCGCTCGCCACGAATGTGACCAGCGGAACACGGCGCATGACGCCTCTTGCGGCAAAGCCCTCTCCATCGCGCACGGGACAGATCGTTCGTCTGCCCGAGCCCCGATGCGGAGATGCGGACCTGCCACAGAGCCGGTTCACCCAGGCCGGCCGGTCCGCGCCGCTGCAGTGCTACGGCCGTTACGTGCTGCTCGATCGCTTGGGCTACGGCGGCATGGCCGAGGTCTTTCGCGCGCTGGCCATCGGTACGGCGCAGTTCCGCCGCCGGGTCGTGGTCAAACGCATCCTGCCCCACCTCTCCCAGGACCCGCGCTTCATCCGCATGTTCATGGACGAGGCCACGGTGTGCGGTCGACTGCAGCACCCCAACGTCATCCAGGTGCACGATTTCGGCAAAGAGAGCGGCACCTTCTTCTTGGTCATGGAGCACGTGCACGGCCGCAACCTGGACCGTCTGGTGGCCCGGCTGTCGCACCAGCGCGCCACGCTGCCCGTCGATCTGGTGGCCGAGATCGGGCGGCAGGTCTGCCTGGGGCTCGCCTACGCCCACGATCTGGCCTCGGCCGAGGGCAAGCCGCTCAACATCGTTCATCGCGACATCTCGCCCAGCAACATCATGGTGGGCTTCTCGGGTGTGGTGAAGGTGCTCGACTTCGGCATCGCCAACATGGCCGAGGATCTTCGCGTGGCCGAGAGCACGGACGCGGGCGTGTTCAAGGGCAAGTCGGCCTACCTGTCGCCCGAACAATTCGCGGGTGCGTTGCCCGATCGGCGTGCCGACATCTTCTCCCTGGGCGTGGTCTTGCACGAGGCGCTCACCGGGCGACGCCTGTTCCGCCGGGCTGATCCCGCCCAGGTCCGCGCCCTGGTCCTCGAGATGGAGATCCCGCGGCCGTCGCGCTTCAACCGGGACGTGCCGCCCTTGCTGGACGCCATCGTGATGCGAGCCCTGGAACGCGATCGCGAGCTGCGCTTCTGCAGCGCGGGCGACATGGCCGAGGCGCTGGAATCGTTCCTCGTCGAGCGCCACTTCCTGGGCCACGCACTGCCCCGCTACCTGGCCGGCGTGTATGGGGCCAAAGTGGCCGAACCGCCCCTGCCGTCGGACGTGGAGATTCAGGCGGCGCTGGAACACGCGCGCCAGAGGGCCACCCGCACGGGCGAGAACCGCATCGTGCATGCCACGGCGCCCACGCTCGCCGTGCGCGACAGCAGCACGGGGGCGGCTCAGCTCACCGCCAGCGTGCGCGGTTCGCCCAGTCGTCTGCCCTACCTGCTTTTGGCCTTGTGCGGGGCCGTCCTCCTCCTCAGCGCAACGTTGTTCTTCGGACGCGCGCCCCGCGCTTCGGCACCCGCCCTGGCCCCGCTTACCAGCCCGCCCGTGGCCCCGGCGGCTCCGGCACCTCCCGTCGCACCAGCCCCCGACACGAGGCCCACCGTCCCGACCGTCGCGCCGGCCCCCGAGCCCGCGCGTGCGGCCACACGCCCGCGCCCGCGTGCGACCCCGAAGAAGCATTCCACCCGCTCGGCGGCGGTTGCCCCAGCTTCGCGTGAACAAGGAAAGGTACGTCATGGCATTCCCATCGATCCATTCCGCTAGCCGCCGCCTGTGCGCGATTGTCATCGGCTTGGCGGCCCTGGGCCTGGTGCTGCCCTTGTCGGCGAATGAAGACGAGAACCGCGTGCGCGCCGCCAAGAGCCACTACGCCAGCGGCGACCAGGCCTTCAAGGAGGGTCACTATGAAAGGGCCCTGCGCGAATTCGAGGCGGGCTACCAGGCCATTCCGCGGCCTGCTTTTCTGCTCAACATGGGCCACTGCCAGCGTCGCCTGGGCGATCCGCGCCAGGCGCGTGAGCTGTACCGTCTGTTCCTGGAGGCCGAGCCGCACTCGCCCTTGCGCGCCGAGGTGGAGAGCGTGATGGCCGAGCTGCAGAACGAGATGCCCGCTCAGCGTGCGCCCGCGCCGCGGCTGGCCTGGAGAGAGTCGCCGGCGGCCACATCCTCATCGCCGGCGCTGGACATGCAGGCGACTCCCGCGCCACGCCCGGCGCCCCTGTACGCGCGGTGGCAGACCTGGGCCGTGGTCGCGGGTTTGGTGGCCGTGGGCGCGTCCAGCTTCCTCCTGTTGCACAACTCGGGGCCGTCGTACACCGAGCGCGGCACTCTCGGCACCATGGGGGCACCGTGAGCCGCGCCTGGGCAGCCGCGGTCCTCACTGCGGCCGTGGTGGCCGGATGCCAGCAGACGCCCACCAGCGTGCTGCTGACCCTGGCCAACGGCGAGGCCATGCCCCAGCCCGACAGCGCGCGGCTGCAGGTCTTCGACGCGACCGGCGTGGCCTACGAATCGCGCACCCTGGCCCTGTCCCCGGAGCGCGATCCCCTGGGCACGGTCGTGGTCTTCCCTGCACACGAGAACGCCTCGCCCCTGCGCCTGCACGCCCTGGGCTACAAGGGGCAACGGCTGGTGTCCGAGGGCGTGGTCGTGGCGGTTCTGGAATCGGGCCAGCAGGTCGCCGTGCAGTTGACCCTGGCTGGCGAGCTGTCCGATCGAGACAACGACGGCGTGCCCGACGTGATCGATAGCTGCCCCGACAAGGTCAATCCGCTGCAGAGCCCCGGCGACGACGGACGCGCTGACGCCTGCAGCACGCCCGCGCCTTCCACCTCACCGCCCGATGCGGCGCCCGAGGGGCCGGGCAGGGATGCAGCCTTGGACGCCACTGAGCCCGCTTTACCCGACAGCGGACCCGAGCCCGCGCGACCCAACGGTGCCACGTGCAGCGGAGGCGGCGAATGCGAGGGCGGCTTCTGCGTGGATGGCGTGTGCTGTGAATCGGACTGCACGAGCTTGTGTCGGAGCTGCGCCCTGCCCGGCACGTTGGGCCACTGCGCGCTGGTGCCGGCGGGAGAGGACCCGCGCGACGTGTGCAAGGAACAACCTGTCGCCACGTGTGGCATGGACGGCACCTGCGACGGCCAGGGCGCCTGCCGCCTGCATGCGGCGGCCAGTCTCTGCATGGAACCACGCTGCGCCTCGGCCGACACGCTGACCCTGGCCAGCACCTGCGACGGCACTGGCATCTGCAGCGTGGGCGCGGGGCAATCCTGCTCGCCCTTCGCGTGCGCCGAGGGGGCGTGCAAGACATCCTGCGCCTCCGACGCGGACTGTGCGGCGGGGTTCAATTGCGTGCGGGGCTCCTGCGGGCGCCGGCCTCTCGGAGCGAGTTGCACCGCCCAAAGCGACTGCGCGTCGGGCAACTGCGTGGACGGCGTGTGCTGCAACGCCCCCTCCTGCGACGGGCCCTGCATGGCGTGCAACGTGCCCGGCTCATCCGGCTCGTGCCACGCGATCACCGCCGGCGCCGCGCCCCCCAACGGCGGCTGCACCGCTGAGCTGGCGGACACCTGCGGACGCAACGGCAAGTGCGACGGCAAGGGACAATGCCAGCTTTACCCCGCGGGCACCCGTTGCGGCGTCGCCACGTGCAGCGAAGGCCAGCAAGTCGCCGCCCCCTTGTGCGACGGCGCGGGCCGCTGCCTGTCTCTCCCCGGCTTCGCCTGCGCTCCCTACCTGTGCGACCAGGGTCGTTGTGCAACCACGTGTGGCTCTGCCGAGGACTGCGTGAGCAGCGACTTCTACTGTTCCGCGCAGAAGCGCTGCGTGCGCCGCCAGGATGCGGGCGTGCTCGATGCGGCGACCACGGACGCCGACGAGGCCAGCCCCAACAGCGTCGATTCGCCTGGCAAGTCCAAGGGCAAGAACGGCTGAGGTGCGCCCGGAGGCGGGCCGTCCGTCGGCGCGCTTGACGGACCAGCGCGTCCGCCGCGAGGAGCCCCGCGTTGCCACTCGCTCAGCGCGGCGCCAGCCGGGACCATCCACGCGCCCCCGAAAAGTGCCGTGACCCGCGGGCGCGAGTAGAGTCGCGGGCATGTCTTCGCCCCGCCCCCAGCGTCCCCGCGGGCCGTTTCCCGTCGAGCCCATCGGCTGGGTCTGCTCGCCGTACCAGCGCCGCTTTGGCACGCCCCAACAGGCAGCGGCGGTGGATTCCGACGTGGAGGCCATCCTGTGCATGGACGCAGAGCGCTTCCCGCCCGAGGCCTTCGCCGAGTTGGCGGGCTTCGAGCGGGTGTGGATCCTCAGTTGGCTCGATCGGGGCGGCACCTGGTCGCCCACGGTGCGTCCGCCGCGGGGGCCGCGGCAACGGCGCAGCCTGTTTGCCACGCGCTCGCCGGATCGCCCGAACCTGATCGGGCTGTCGGCCGTGCGCCTCCTGTCCGTCGAGGGTTGCGACCTGCGCGTACGGGGCATCGACCTGCTCGACGGCACGCCCATCCTGGATATCAAGCCGTACATCCCCTACGCCGACGCATTCCCCGATTCCAAAGCCGGGTGGGTCGACGCCATCCCCAGCCACGCGTTGCAGGTGGCCAAGCGTCTGCCCCGCTGACATCGAGCCGGACCGGGATCGTCGCGCTCAGGCCGCGTGACTGTCGCCCGGCAGGGTCACCTCGAAGCGACTGCCGGCAGGCTGGCGGGGAACGAAGACCACGTCGCCACCGTGATAGCGCGCCACCTGCCGGACCAACGCCAGGCCCAAGCCCAGGCCCGTGTCACCTGGCGGACGCGGACCAGGCGCGCGGTAGAAGGGGGTGAAGATGCGCTCGCGCTCGGCCTCGGCCACGCCGGGGCCGTCGTCCTCCACGGCGATGAGCACCCCCTTGCCCTGCCGCCGCAACTCGGCGCTGACGTGCGCGCCCCCGTGCAGACGCGCGTTGACCAGGAGGTTGCGCACCATCCGCTTCACCATGGCCCGGTCACACGACATCGTGGCGGGCTCGCCAAGCACGTTGGCCTGCACGGCCGCCCCCTCCTCGCGCACGAGGGCCAGCAGGTCCACCTCGGTGAACGGCCGGCGCGGCACGCCGGGCTGGGCACGCGCCGACAGGAGCAGCTCCTCGACCAAGGCGTCCAACTCGGCGATGTCCTCGGCCGATTTGCGCGCCAACTCGCTCCGCCGGCCCGCATCCGTCTCCTCGGCCAGCAGCTCCAAAGCCATGCGCACGCGGGTCAGAGGCGTGCGTAGCTCATGCGAGGCGGTGGCCAACATCTGCCGTTCCTGCGCCACCAGTCCCTCGATGGCCGCTGCCGCCTGATTGAACCGCTCGGCCACAGCGCCGATCTCGTCGCCCCCGTCCACGGGCACACGGTGGCTCAACTCCCCTGCGCCCCAGCGCTGGGCGCCCTGGGCCAGACGCTCCAGACGACGCGTGATACTTCGGCTGAGCGGGTAGAGGCCCAGCGCCATCAAGGCGGCCACGCCCACCAACAAGGGCACGAAGAGCGGCCCGCGTGGTCCCAGGTGGCCTCGCTCGCGCAGGGCCAGGGTCCTGCCGTTGCCCAGCGGGGCCAGCCACACGGGCCCGTGGGGCCCCGGCCGCCACCCCTTGCCCGCATCCGGAGGAGGCGGCGGCATCGGCCTGGTGGCGGCGTCGAAGATCGGGCGCCCATTATCGTCCCACACGACTATGTCCAAACTCAGTTCGCGAGCCGCGTGAGCCAAATGCCGAGCGGCCGGACCTCGACAGGATGCCGCGGCCGTGCAATCGAGAGAGCTCGCCAGCGGCACCAAATACTGTTCGGCCGCGCCTCCCGGCGGGTGGAAGGCCCGCGCCAACACGGCCGTCACGAGCAGTGAGAGCAGCGTGATGCCCAGGAAGGAGAGATACAGCCGGCGATAGAGACGCCCTCTCATGAGCGCTTGGCCGGCGGAGTGAGCACGTAACCGGCGCCGCGCACCGTCTGGACGAAGCGCGGATGCCGCGGATCCGCTTCGATCATCTGACGGATGCGCGAGACGTGCACGTCGATGCTGCGATCCACGTTGTCCCACTCCTCGCCCTTGAGCGCGTCCATCAACTGCTCGCGCGATTGCACCCGGCCGGCGCGTTCGGCCAGCAGCAGGAGCAAATCGAACTGCCGCCCGGTCAGATCGCGCCGCTCGCCGTCGACCCGCACCTCGCGGGCCGCGCGATCGATCTCCAGGGCTCCGAAACGCAGCACACTCGAGGCCTCGCTCTGTTCGGGGCGGGTGCGACGCAGGATGGCCGCCAAGCGGGCCAGCAACTCGCGCGGGTTGAACGGCTTGGGCAGGTAATCGTCGGCGCCGATTTCGAGCCCCACGATGCGGTCCATGTCGTCGCCGCGCGCGGTGAGCATCAGGACGGGGATGCGCGAGCTGGCTCGAATGCGACGACACACCTCCAGCCCATCGATGCCCGGCAACATCACGTCCAAGATCACGGCGTCGTACTCGGCCCGCCGCAGAGTCTGTAACCCCGATTCACCGTCGCCGCAGGCATCCGTGGCGTAGCCCCGCGCACGCAAGTACCCGCCCAGCATCTCGACCAGGCGGGCATCGTCGTCGACTATCAAAATCCGGGCCGGCATAGGGTTCACATCGTAGCTGGGGCAAGCCCTGTAAGCGAGTCACCCGGCGTGGGCCCGTGCCCACGCCGAGCCTGAGAGCTAGAGACGCCCACGGGGGCCGAAACCGCGCCCGCGGCGCTCCTCCAGGTGCTTGATGAGGGCCTGCCGCTGCTCGACGTTGAGGACATTGGCCGCGTCGACCAACGCCCGCGAGAAGGCCTGCGATCCCTTCTCCATGAGCGCGGTGGACTGCGTGCGCAGCCGCTCCACCGCCGCGGCGTCCACCGTCTGGGCCGAGAAGACCTTCACCATCTCCTCGTGCAGCTTCGCGTGCTCGTCGTGAATGGGCTGCATCTCGGTCCGCAGCCGCGCGGCGACGGTCTTGATGGCCGCGCGCTGCGTATCCGTGGCCTTGACCTCATCGAGCATTCTCTCCAGCCCGCGCTGCATGAAGGCCCCGTGCGCACCCATGCCGGGGCCGAAACCGGGGCCGAAGCCGGGGCAGGACAGGCCCGGGCCCTGCGCGTAGGCCCGCGCCGCGACCGCACCGCCGAGAAGCAGCGGCAAGGCCAGCAGCAACCACAGACGGCTCTTGCGCGCCCGATTCCGCCCAGTTCCCTGCGAATCACTATGCGTCGAATCCATGTTTTCTCCTTTTCGTGCCGACGGGACTTCGTCATCCCGTCTGCCCTCAAGGTGCAGCCCGCATGGATCGCGTGTATTGCCCAGGAGTAAAGTTGTGTAAACCCGCGCCGAGCGAAGCGCGCCAGCCGAGGCTCCTATTTGGGGATCATCGCCTCCAACTCGGCCCACCGCGCGTACAGCCTGTCCACCTCGACCTGCGCCGACGCGATCTCCGTCTCCAGCTCCAGCAGCCGCCCGTGGTTGCTCGCCACGGCGGGGCTCTCCTGCTCGGCGCGCAGCCCAGCCAGTTTGGCCTCGGCGGCGCCGATTCTGGCCTCGATGGTGTCCCAGTCGCGCTGATCGTTGTAGCTCAGCTTCTTCCTGGTCACGGGCGCCGCCGGGGCCGCGGGTTTGGGCTTGGCCGACTCGCGCTCGGGGGCCACCTGCGTGCTCCGCCACGTCTCCCACTGATTCAACCCCGCCAGGGCCGTCACGCGCCCCTCCTCGCCCGGTCGGGTGTGAAACGCCAGCAGCTTGGTGGTCACGCGGTCGAGGAAGTAGCGATCGTGGGTCACGAGCAAGACCGCGCCGTCGAAGGACAGCAGCGAGTCTTCGAGGACGCCCAGCGTGTCCATGTCCAGATCGTTGGTCGGCTCGTCCAACACCAGGACGTTCGCCGGCCGCAGCATGAGACGGGCCAGGGCCAGGCGACTCTGCTCGCCGCCCGAGAGCTGGCCCACCGCCAGCTTGGCGTGCTCCGCGCGAAAGAGGAAGCGGGCCAGGTAGCCGCTGACGTGTACGCGCGTGCCGCGAAAGGTGACGTGGTCGCCGCCCGGGCACAACGAATCCACCACGGTGGCCGCAGGATCCAGCGCCTCGCGGTGCTGGGCGAAGTAGGCCACCTGCAGATTGTCCGCGCGCACGATGTCCCCGCGATCCGCGACCTCGTCGCCCACCAGCACACGCAACAACGTGGACTTGCCGCAGCCGTTGGGCCCGATGAGCCCCACCCGACTGCCGGGCCCCAGGAACAGATCGATGTCCTTGAAGATCAGCTTGCCGCCGTAGGACTTGGCGACGCCGCGGGCCTCGATGAGTCGCCGCGGGTTGCGCCCCGTGCTGCCGAAGTCGATGTCCGCCGAGCGCACCACATTGCGCGCCTCCAACTCCTCGACCTCGCCGGCCAGCGACTCAGCCCGCTGAATGCGCGCCTGTTGCTTGGTGGTGCGCGCGGGCGCCCCGGCGCGCAGCCACTCGGTCTCGCGCCGCAGGGTATTGCGCAACGAGGCCTCGCGCCGCTCCTGCGCCGCCATCAGCTCGGCCTTGCGCTCGAGGAAGGTGGCGTAATCGCCGTCGACCGACAGCAACCCGCCCGCGTTGCGCCGGTCCAGCTCCAGGATGCGGTTGGAGATGCGCTGCAAGAACAGGCGATCGTGGGTAATGGTGACCGTGGCAAAGGGCGCCTGGGCCAGGAGCCTCTCCAGCCACAGGATGCTGTCCACGTCGAGGTGGTTGGTGGGCTCGTCGAGGAGCAGCAACTCGGGCTCGCGCGCCAGCTCGCGCGCCAAGGCCACCCGCTTGCGCCAGCCGCCCGACAGCCGCTCCACCGGCGCGTCCGCCCCGGCCTGCGGATTCTCCAGATCGAGGCGCGAGATCAGCTCGTCCGCGCGCCGCGCCGCCCGCCAGGCCAAATCACCATCCGCCAGCCCCGCCGCCGGTTCCAGAATCGTCTCGCGCACCGTGTGCCCCGACGTGAACGTCGGCACCTGCGCCAGATGACCCACGCGCAACCCGCGCCGCAGCGCCAACTCGCCCCGATCCGCCGAATCCAGCCCCGCCAGGATGCGCAACAGCGTCGACTTGCCCGCCCCATTGGGCCCGATGAGCCCCACCCGCTCGCCCTCGCCCAAGGTGAACCCGATCCCATCGAACAACGCCCGCGCGCCAAACGATTTGGACAAATCTCGTGCAGTGGCCAGGATCGCCATGGGCCGCGCAGTATAGGGTCCGCGCGCAGGGGCGTCAGGCCGAATCCGAGAAATCTGGGACGGGGTGCACAAGCGGGTCATGGAATCGACGCGAAACCCAGCGTCTCGCCTCCATCTACGAGCAGAAGCTCGCCGCCGTCGACGAGCTGAAGGAGTCGCTGCTCCACCGGGCCTTCAGCGGCAACCTGTAGCCCATGCCCACCCAGCAGCCGCCCGCGTCCAGCATCGTCCTCTACCAGACGGAAGACGGGCGCACGCGCATCCAGTGCCGCGTCGAAGGCGAGACCCTGTGGCTCAGCCAGGCGCTCGCGGAGCTGTTTCAGGTCACGCCGCAGAACGTGACCATGCACCTGCGGGCCATCTACGACGAGGGCGAGCTGAGCGAAGAGGCAACTTGTAAAGAATTCTTACAAATTCGTCGCGAGGGGTCACGAGAGGTCGAGCGCGCCATCGCTCACTACAGCCTGCCGGCCATCCTGGCCGTGGGCTATCGCGTGCGCAGTCCTCGCGGCACCCAGTTCCGTCAGTGGGCCACCGAGCGCCTGCACGAGTACCTGGTGAAGGGGTTCACCATGGACGACGAGCGGCTGAAGAACCCGCCGGGCAAGGGCCACGTCGACTACTTCGACGAGCTGCTGGAACGCATCCGCGACATCCGCTTGTCGGAGCGGCGGTTCTACCAGATGGTGCTGGGCATCTACGCCATCAGCGTGGACTGCGACCCCGATGCCGAGGCCTCGCAGCGGTTCTTCGCCACGGTTCAGAACAAGATGCACTGGGCGGCGCACGGGCACACGGCGGCCGAGGTCATCCCTGCGCGCGCCAACGCCAGCCAGCCCTTCTGAGCCTGCAGACCACCCGGCCGGCCGGCAGCATCCGCAAGGGCGACGTGACGGTGGCCAAGAACTACCTGACCCAGGAGGAGCTGGAGGCCCTCAACCACATCGTGAGCGCGCACATAGGCTTCGCCGAGCTGCAGGCCCTGGGGCGACGCTTGACGAGGGCGAGCTGGCCCGGGAGGCAACCATCCGGAATTTCCGGATAGTTCGTCGCGAGGCAACACGAGAGGTGGAGCGAGAGATCGAACACCACAGCCTGCCGGCCATCCGGGCCGTGGGCTATTGCGGCCTTCCCGGCCATTGACGTCGCCGACTCGTCTGCTTCAGTCTGGTCTCCCTCTTCGAGCATCTGGACAGGAAGCAATGCCCGCGCGACAGGTCGTCATTGTTGTAACGAATGCCAAGCAGCCATGAAGTCACTCCTGCCCCTGCTCGCGGGACTGATCATGTTGGCGGCGACTCCAGCACGGGCGCAGGTTGCGACCTGCACGCGGGCCATGGCGCCCATCCAGGACGGGCGTCTGCAGGCTGCCGTGGACGCCCTGCGAGCCAAGTACCCGGGGCTGGTCTTTCAAGCCGACGATACGTGCCGCCGGGCCAAGTCGACCAGCGCCGCGCTGACCGCCACGTTGCGCCGCAACTACTTGAAGACCGCGGCCGGGTTCCAGTACGTGAAGGTCGTTGACGGTGACGGCTACTTCACCCTCGAGCGTTTCCGTCTCCCCAAGCCCGCCGCGCGCAAGTCTCTTGTGAAGGCTCTGGCCAAGTGCCCGCACTGCAAGCTCCGGATCCCCGAGAACACGTGCATGGCCCATTTCGTCGCCGACGACAGCGTGGTGTTCATGATTTCCGCCGCATCCGCCTGCAAGACCAGCCGGGAGAGGTTCCAGGTGATCGAGGAGGCGTTCCAGGCAGCGGCCCCGTCGCCGTCACCGCCGCCCTGAAGAAGGCAGCAACACGCACACGCCGGCAGTGAACGACTTCGCGCAGGGCCCGATCCAACGATCGAATCCAGCCGTCCAGCAGATCGTCTGCCGCGGCCACGGCGGCCTGGGGCGGTCGCCTCGCTCCGACTGGCGGCAATCTGACCCAGCCGCACCTGATCGACTTGGGCCATCAGAGCGGTCATGGGCGCCGCCATGTCCCTGACGTGCTCGTCGCTCCTCAGCCGCGACCCGGTGAACAGCAGCTCCTCGGCCACGGAATCCAGGGACTCGCCGTGCGCCACCAGCACCATGATTGAGTACACTTTCAAGGCGAAGTGTCGATGCCAGGGGAGTCGAGCGTTTCATGGTGCGATCCTTTGAAAAGAGGGTGTCGGGTGCCTCGGTCATAACGATCACCCTGGCTATCGCCGGCCTCCTGGCCATCGCCGATGCGCAATACCGCGTGCTGCCCGAGGTGGATCACGAAGAGGCGAATGTGACCCATTCGCTGCAGGTACTCAGGGAGCTGAGCGACACCCTCTGGATCGCGGCGCAGCTCGACATCCGCAGCGTTCAAGACGGATCGCAGGGCAGCCGTTCTGATCAGGAGGGCCTGGCGCGACTCCTGGAGCGCTTGGGTGAGCAGCGCCGGACATTACGCGAATTGATGTCGGCCGACGAAATGCACCGGACGGCCCTCGACAACGTCATACTGGACATCGACGGTGTGCTCTCCGACGCGCGGGGGAGAGCGTCGGGAGCTGGTGATGCAGGCGAGCCCACAAGGCGGGCCGGGCTGGAGCTGGAACGCATCCTGACCAAACGGACATCCATGATCTTGGGTGGCGAGGCGATGGCGCGACTGGAACAGACGCGCCTGACAAAGGCACGGAGTCTGTCGGAGCGCGCCCACAATCGGGCGCGGCTGCTGCTTGTTTGGGGGCTGTCTCTCATCGGGGCCGCGCTGGTGACAGGTGCGCTGTGGCACTATCTGGAGAGGGCGCGACAATCGCGTGCGAAGCGCGATCTGCTGGCGGAGCGGCGCCTATTCGACACTCTGCTGGCCCATGTACCGATCGGGATCTACATCTGTCAAATGGACGGGCGCTTCTCGCGAGTGAGCGCGGGCATGGCCAGACTGTTCGGGCTCGCGCAAGCCGAGCAGATGGAGGGGAAACGGATCGATCAGGTAATCCCCGACCTGCCTGAAGATACGCTGTCCAAAAT
>JAEXQJ010000292.1 GCA_023438785.1 Pseudomonadota bacterium | reverse complement strand
CGCCCTGGGCGGCCGTCGTCTTCGGCGCGTTGTTGTCCGTGCTGTTTGCGGCCTCGTTCCAGGCCGTGTTCACCAACCTGGCGCTGCCCACCCACGCCTTGCCCTTCGTCGCCGCCACCTGGGTCGTGCATTTGGCCGTGCGGGCCATGCCGGCCTCGGGGTCGGTACTCGCCCTCTCGGCGCCCGCCGCGGCGCTGCCCGCCTGGCTCTGGCACCCCTCGTGGCTGGACGTGCCGGCGGCCATCGTCTTCGGCCAGGGCATGGTGCCGGGCGTGCTCGTCCTTTTGGCGATCTTGCTGCACAGTCGGATCAGCTTCCTACTGGCGCTGGTGGGGGGCGCAGTGGTGCTGGGCATGCGCCTGTGGCTACGCGAGGCTGCGCCGTGGTCCCTCATGGACACGACCGCGTTCTTCAACGCGCTCCTGTGCGCGGTGGCCGTCGGCGGCGTGTGGTTAGTGCCGCAGCCGTCGTCCATCGTGCTGGCCGCCGTGTCGGCCGGCACGACCACGCTGGTGACCTACGCCCTCTTCCCGGTGTTGGGGGTGTTTTCGCTGCCCGTGATCTCGCTGCCCTTCGTGATCGTGGTGCACCTGATTCTGACCGCGGCGCGCGTGCGGCAGCAGGATCGGTGGCCCCGATCGGCCATCCCCACCGTGCGCCCCGAGGAGGCGTTGACCCGCCACGTGCTGCGCGTGCGGCGCTTCGGTAATCTGGCCTGGCTGCCTTTCCGGCTGCCCTTCCGCGGCGAATGGTTCGTGTCCCAGGGGCACGACGGCGTGCACACGCACAAGGGCCTGTGGCGACACGGCCTGGATTTCGAGGGCCGCACCCCCGACGGCAAGGCCCACAACGGCGAGGGCAAGGAGCTGCGCGACTACGTCTGCTATGGCCTGCCCGTGGTCGCCGCGGGCGGTGGTACGGTGGCCCTGGTTGAGGATGGCATCCCGGACAACCGTCCCGGTGAGCTCAACACGCGGGAAAACTGGGGTAACGCCGTGGTCATCGCCCACGGGGCGAATCTGTACTCGGTGTGCGCGCACCTGCAGCCCAAGAGCATTCGCGTGAAGGTGGGCGACGTGGTCACGCCGGGCATGGAGATTGGACGCTGCGGAAACTCCGGGCGCTCGACGGTTCCGCACCTGCACTTCCAGGTGCAGCGCTCGCGCCTGCTGGGCAGCCCGACGCTCGCCTTCGACTTCGGCGACGTGGTCACACGTCAGGACGGCGAGCTGGAACTGGCCACCCACACCGTTCCCGAGGAAGGCGCCTTCGTGCGCCCGGCCCAGCGCGACGACGAGTTGGCGCGGGTGATGAGCTGGACGCCCCTGTCGACCTTCGAGTTGATCGAGAAGGAGAGTGGCCGCCGCGAGGTGGCCCGGGTAGAGATCGACCTTTACGGCACGCGCACCCTGCACTCGCCGCGAGGGCACCTGTCCTTCGACGCCTACGACAACGGGTTGGTGCTGCTGGATTTCGCGGGCAAGCCCGACTCGCTGTTGCGTTTCCTCCTGCTGGCCTGGTCGCGTCTGCCCTTCGACAAATCGCCTTCGCTGAAATGGAAGGACGCTCTGTCGCGGCGCCTGTTCCGCGCGGGCTGGCGGCGCAGCTTGGGCGATCTGGCGGCGGTGGTCCTGCCCGAGTTCGGCAAGTTGGACGCCGACTACGTCATGCGCCGCGAGGAAGGGCGCGTGTGCGTCGAGGGGCGGGCCGAGACCTGGCACGCCCGATCGGTGTTGTCCCTGGCCGACGCGGCCCACGTCCTGGAGATTGAACACGAGGGCGTGCGCCGGGTGATCACCATGCAGCCCCTGGCCGAGCCCGGGGATGCGCGTCAGCACGTGACCGTGCGGCCGCCCGCGACGGCACAGGGAGCGGGCTCATGAGAGCGGCCTTCGTGGCCCTACTCTGGCTCGTTCCCCTGGGCGCCGCGGCCCGGACCGACGATGCCCGGGTGGGTGCCTGGGACCGATCGGTGGCCGCCGAGCGAGCCGGTGACCTGCCTCGGGCCGAGCGGATCATGACCGAGGGGTGGGGCGGCCAGCCCGAGAACTACTGGGTGCGGCTGCGCCTCGCCTACTTGGCCCTGCTTCAGGGACAAGCTGTGGAGGCGCACTCGCGCTACGAAGAGCTGCGGCGCCGGCCCGAATCCGAGGGCGACGTGGACCTGCCGCGTGGCTACGCGTCGGCGGTGGCCGCGGTGGGCTGGGAGCAGGCGGCCGAGGGCGACCCGCTGCGGGCGCGCGCGACGTTCCGCGAGGCCTTGGAGATCGATCCGAACAACGCAGCGGCGACCCGTGGCCTGGCGCTGGTGCCAGCCCCGGCCCGGCTGCTGCCTGAGGTGTGGTCCGGGGTCACAGGGCAGGAGATGGGGCGTACGCGCTATCTGGGCTGGGTTGTCTACGGCGATTTGCCGGTGCGGCTGACCGACCACCTGACCCTGCGGGCGAGCGGTCGCTACCTGAACGCGACTGACCGATCCGTCTCGTCGCCTTGGGCGATGGGCACGCGGAGCAAGGCCGGCTGGCACCTCAGCCAGGGGTTCCTCTCCCTTGCCTACGAAGGGCGGAGCCTGGGTGGGGAGGCGGTCGGCGTACTCTCGGACGGCAGCGACACGGCGGCGATCGTCGGCGGCGGGGCACGTTTGCGCGTGGGCAGCCGCAAAGGCCTGCTCGTGGAGGGGATTGTGCTTCACCGCCGCCCGCAGCCGGCCAACGTACAATTGCGGCCGCTGGCCTTCATGTGGCTCGGCCCGCACGAGGGGTTGCAGGCAGGCGCGCGGCTCA
>JAEXQJ010000200.1 GCA_023438785.1 Pseudomonadota bacterium | reverse complement strand
CTATGGGAGCCGACCCGCCCCTCGACCTCGGAACGCGCAACAGCGACGGCCCCCTCCCATGCGAACACGATGTTGAACACGAGATCCCCAGGGAGGACTCGGAAGAGACGCTTCGTGCCTACGTCCGCGCCCGCGAGCAGCGGCTTATGAAAGGTGCCGCGCCCGAAGGAACGTACGCCCAGCTCTGGGTACGAGACCGCGAGATCGACTGTGACCTCGCGGCGAACGAGTGGAGCAACTGCCGACATCGGACGACGAACGGCACCGCCCGCAAGCCGATGAAACTCGGCCAGCAAGGCTGCGTTGAGCGCCTCAGCAGACGCAGAAACCGACGACCGGAACTCGTCCAAGTCGGCAAGCACCGAATCCACATGCCGGAGGACCTCACGCTGCACAGTCAGCTTCGGGATCGGAACCTTGAACCTCAGGAAGTCTGCCGGATAGATGCGGCGGCGACGCATGTTCGTCCCGGCGCTCCCTCCTGCGAGCGCTGGCCACACCGACGGCTGCTTGAAGTACAGGTCGAGCCACCGTGGCATCACTCTCGACTGATCAATCTCGAAGACGCAGAACTCCGGCGAGACGACGAGCCCGTCGCACTCTGGCGTTACAACGCCCAGACCGCCCTCCCACGCCATCAGCTTGGGGTAGACGAACTCCCCGTCGTGCACGCGAGTCAACGTCCGATAGGAGAACGAGCTCCCGGACTTCATCGAAGCTCGGAAGATGCCCTTACCGAAGCTCCGCATTCCCGCGAACTCGTATTGGGCATCGCGCTGCACGACGACGTCGGGCTTCCTCAGCGACAGAACCTTCCCAAGCTCAAGTTGCTCGAACCCGTTCACGCCGCGCCTCCACGCTTGAGCTGCTGGGCCACGCGCTCAAGAGCAGCAAGTGCTCTGCGTTCATGGTCGATCGCCTTTCCGATCAGCACGCTTGGGGGTTCGGCGGGACGCGACGCTCCTGCACTCGGATTGCTCACATCGAGATTGCAGCCCTGCGCGAGCAGTCTCTCTGCGGATACGCGCCAGGCGCGCTCACTCTCCGACCGCTTCTTCCACCAGTGAACGCATTCCGAGAACTCCTCGAAGAGGATCGGGCTGGTCTTCGAGTACTTCTTCCGGCCCTCTGGTAGTGGCTGCTCGTAGTACCAGACGTCGCTCGTCGTCCCGGTTCTGTCGAAGAAGATGATGTTGGTCGCGATCGGCGTATAGGGCTCGAAGACGCCATTTGGAAGCCGCACGACGGTGTGCAGGTTGAACTCCCGCAGCAGCTCCTCCTTGATGCGCGCCGCGATGCCGTCGCCGAACAGGACACCATTCGGAACGACGACCGCCGCACGGCCCGGCTTCGGCGCGCGCTTCAGCTTGCGCATGATGAGCTGGAGGAAGAGGAGCGCGGTCTCGGCGGTCTGCTTGTCCTCGGGGAAGTTCGAGAGGATGCCGCGCTCCTCCTCGCCGCCGAAGGGAGGGTTGGTGAGGATGACGTCGACCCTGTCCTTCTCCCCAATATCCCGGAGCGCGACCGCGAGGCTGTTTCCCGGCTCGACCCTCGGCGTCTCGAGGCCGTGGAGGAGCAGGTTCATCTGAGCCAGGAGGTACGGCAGCGGCTTCGCCTCGCCGCCGATGATGGTGCTCTGCTGGAGCTGACGCCGCTGCTGCACCGTCTTGCACTGCTTCTCCATGTGGGAGAAGGCCTCGACGAGGAATCCGCCGGTGCCGCACGCAGGGTCGAGCACGGTCTCGCCGATCTTGGGGTCAACCACCGTGACCATGAAGCGGACCACGGCGCGCGGCGTGTAGAACTCGCCCGAGTCGCCGGCGGCATCCCGCATCTCCTTGAGCATCGACTCGTAGAAGTTGCCGAGGGTGTGGATCTCGTCCGACGCCGTGAAGTGGATGCCGTTCACCTTGTTGATGACGTCGCGTAGCAGGTAGCCGTTGATCATGCGGTTGACCGTGCCCTTGAACACGGTCGCCACAACGTCCCGGCGATCTCCTCCCTCGGCGCCGCGCAGCGCGCGCAGGTAGGCGAAGAGGCCCGCGCCCTTGGTCCCGTCCGGTCGCCGGCACTCTTCCTGGTTGATGAAGGCGATCATCTCGTCGCCGGTGATGCCGTCTTCCTTCGCGGCCCAGTCGCGCCAGCGGTACGGTGCCTCCATGGCAGGTTTGAACTTCTTACCCGCCAGCTTCGCCTCCTCGGCTCGCATAGACTCCATGTCGTCGAGGAACTTGAGGAACATGATCCAGGTCAGCATTGGGATGCGGTCAAGGTCACCACTCAGCCCCTTGTCCTTGCGCATGATGTCCCGCGCGGACTTGAGGATGGTTCCGAGGCGCTGGGCGGTGGTCACCGGCGCGTCGCCGTTCTTCATCGTCTTCGCTGTCTTGCTCTTGGCCATTCAGTTCTCACCCGCGTCCAGTTACGCGGCGTAAAGCAGCGTCTGCAACTTGTGAATCGTGCCGCGGAGTTGCTCGGCTCCCCCGAAGTAGCGGGCGATCTCGATGACGTTGCCGTGGTCCGAAATCGGCGGCACCTGCAGCACGTCCGGCAGGACGAACTGCGCAGTGCCGTGCTCGGCGTACTTCTCCAGTAGCTCTTCCAGGATCTGCCGGGCCACTCCTGAGTGCTTCTCCAGGAAGGTTCGACGCTCCTTGCGCAGCCGATCGACGCGCTCGCGCCTCGTCCGCACGGGTGCGCTGTAGGCGACGTGGCAGAGGAGGTCGAATGGGTCGGCGTCCGGCTGGCTCGTGACCTTCGTCAGCTCGTCGAAGTCGATCCCGCGCTCGGCGAGCTTCTCGATGATGTCCGCACGCCTCTCCGGGTCGGCCCAGGCGGCTCGCAGCTCGGCGGCTGTCGGGAACAGGGTCCGCACGCGCTCGGCGGTGTAGTCGGTGAACTGCACAACCCGGAGCTGGTGCCCCTCGGCGTCCAGCTCGTAGACCAGGTGGGCCGCGACCTGCACCTGGCCACCGTCGTAGAAATACTTGCGCGGCTCCTCGTCCGGCGGGTCATCGATCACCGTGCCATAGGGTGGCCCCGGCGGCTCGCTGACCTTGAGCACCTCGGGCTCGGTGATCTTGTACGTGTCGGGCTTTGGCTTGCCCTGCTCGTCGATCTCCTCCTGGCTGACGCGGGCCGGCTCACCGTCGAAGTCCGGGTCGGCGAACAACGTCGTTGCTGAGCCCGTGTAATCGAGGATGTTGAAGAACAGCTTGCCGTAGTCGTCGCGGACGCGCGTGCCCCGGCCGATGATCTGCTTGAACTCGCACATCGAGCCGATCACGCGCACGAGAACCACGTTCTTCACCGTCGGGGCATCGACGCCGGTGGTGAGCAACTGCGACGTGGTGAGGATGGCCGGGGTCGCTGTCTCCAGCTCCTGGAAGCGGCTGAGGTGGCCACGCCCGATGTCGCCCTCGTCCGCGGTGACCCGGCAGACGTAGTCGGGGTTCTGCTTCACGACGTCCGCGTTCAGGTTCGAGAGCGCGCGGCGCATCTCGCTCGCGTGCTCCTGGTCCACGCAGAACACGATGGCCTTGGCGTAGCGGTCGGTTCCCTTGAGGAACTCCGTGAGGTGGCGGGCGATGGCCTCGGTTCGCGCTCGAAGGGCGACCACCCTCTCGAAGTCCTTGGTGGTGTACTCGCGGTCGGGTATCTCGCGCCCGAGCCGGTCCACCTCCCCAGCGCTTGGCCGCCAGCCGGCGGCGTCGTAGGTGGTGATCACCCGGTGGACGCGGTACGGCGCGAGGAAGCCGTCCTCGATCCCCTGCCTGAGGCTGTACTGGTAGATCGGGTTGCCGAAGTACAAGTACGTGTCGCGGTTGTCCTCGCGGAGAGGCGTCGCCGTCATTCCGAGCTGATAGGCCGGCTCGAAGTACTCCAGGATCTCGCGCCACGAGCTCTCGTCGCGAGCGCTGCCGCGGTGGCACTCGTCGACGACGATGAGGTCGAAGAAGTCCTTCGGGTAGTCCTTGTAGAGACCGGGGCGTCGTTCATCGGCGGCAAGCGCCTGGTAGATGGCGAAGTACATCTCGCGGCTCTTCACCGCGTTGCCGCCCTCGATCTTCGAGCGGGCGTCACCGAACGGAGCGAAGACCTTCGAGTACGGATCGTCGACGAGGATGTTCCGGTCAGCGAGGAAGAGGATGCGCGGCTTCCGGTACTCCCCGGCGCGGTTCCAGCGGGCGGACCAGAGTCGCCAGCAGACCTGGAAGGCCACGAAGGTCTTGCCCGTGCCAGTGGCCATCGTGAGCAGGACCCGGCGCAGGGTGCGGCAGCGTTCGCCGGCAACACCGGACCTGGTTGCTGCCCTTGGATCTGCAGGGAGCCCCGCTTGCCATGCGGCTTTGGCGAGACTCCTGAAGGACCGGGCTGTAGCACCCGCAACACAGACCGGCGTTCTTCAATCCATTGCACGCACTCAGCGCCCTGATGAGCAAACCATCGCCGTAATGCACTCGGTTCTTCTCCTTGACCCGTACAACGAGCGAGCCATTTACGCCCTGGGGAGCTACGCGCGCCTTTTCCGGAATGAAGGGGACACCAGGACGGCAACTGCTCTTGGTGAAGAACTCGTTGCCAAGCTGCTGGCAGCAACTGGAAGAACCGCAACCGTAGTGTCCCTCAGAGGCATTGCCAATTCTGGATATGACGGCGCTCTGGGGCATCTGCGCCCATTTCTCTTCTCATCCGACGAGGGCGTGCGCGGTACCGCTACCAGAGCGCTTCAGTCAATGCGCGCTCCCCGTGTCGACGAACTGATCGCGACCAAGATCACGACAGACAAGTCGCCGATCGTACAGATAGCAGCTCTCGACGCGGCGAATGTGAGATCGCCCAATGACACCTTAGTCGCGGCGGTTCTGAAGGCGGCAGTAGACAGCGAGCCGCGGGTTCGGTTTCGTTCGGTTGACGTTATTGACAGGTGGCTGCCGGTGCGCCCGGAGCTGTCGCGGACGCTCGCCACCGTTGCCCAGGCCGACGCCGAGCCGCGGGTTCGAGAGCGGGCGGCGGCGATTTTGAGTAAGCGGGCCCCTGAGAAGAGCGCCCAGTAGCGGATAGATGGAAACCAGACGCAAAGATCTGTGCTGTTCGGCCGTTGTACTGGTCGTCTGTTTGGCTTGCCGGAAAGAGGCTGAACAACTGCCTGTAGCCCTGGTCCCGCCCAGCCCAGCGGTGGCCAAACCGGAAGTCCGCCAAGCCGATGCTAGGCTCAACCCGAATCAAGCCTGCTCGTATGTGTGCAGCGTCACTGCCCAGCTAAGGTGCAGTCACGCGAAAGAGTGCGCACGAAACTGCCTTGTTATGGCTGCATCACCCGTTTGCAGCGACGCCGTGCTGCGCTTTCTCGGCTGTCTAGCGGGGCAACCAATTGCTCATTGGGAGTGCGGTCCCGACGGGATCGCGGCGATTCGTGACCCACACTGCTCGGCCGAGCAGTGTGCCCTGGCAGGTTGCCTCCAGGCGGCCGACGAGGCTGCGGAGCAAGCTCTGCCCCGGTGAATGAGCTGACTCTCGGATGATGATAGTCTGTTTAGAAGCAACCGCTGCACCGACCGCGTCCTGTGCCGTTACTGGATCGACCGAAACGGGCGTGATATCCAGGTGTTGACTGCGTATTCCGGCCGATCTGGGCGCCTGTTCCGGCGTGACCTGGGCGGCGATTCCGGTCTGATCGGGCGCGTCGGAGCGTAGCGACGGGGATCGATCCGGATCGGAGCGAAGCGACGAGCTGAGGTTAGGCGGTTGTTTGAGGTTGGGTGAGCATGGCTTTCTTTTCGCGAAGGGATGGGCCGCGTAGCGCGACGACGTGGGCGTTGTGGATCACGCGGTCGCAGATTGCGTCGGCCATCGTAGGGTCGCCCAGCTTCTCGTGCCAGTTCTTGGTGGGCACTTGGCTCGTGATGTAACCGCTGCGCCGACCGCCCTTGCAGGGCTGGCACGGGTCTTGGATTGCGGCGGGCAGGCGCGGCAGGCTGACCGGACGACCTCGACGGCATCGTCGCCATCGTCTCCGTCGGCCTGAGCAACGGCAGGACAGAGGGACTCAACGGCAAGACCCGCACGATCACCCGCCGCGCCTACGGCTTCCGCAGCGCCGGCGCTCTCATCAGCTTCATCTTCCTGTGCTGCTCCGGCCTCGTCCTCCACCCCGTCTTCAAGTCGCCGCCGCTACATCCATGAGAACGTCAGGACAGCCCTAAAAAGTCGCCGCGCGGGACCATGGAGGAGAGCGTCTTGGAACTAGACGGGTGAGTCTTCGAGACCGCGTTCAGCCCTTCGAGGAGCAACAGTACCCGGTCGAACCATCAACCCACGCAGAGCCAGAAGAGCAACTCAGCCCAGAATCGTCGCTTGAGGGGGTGGTCGCCCCAGTGCAGCGAAAGGAGTACATGTCATTTCCGCACCCGGCGCCTGTTGGATCAAGTCGGCAGGATGAGGATTGATATTCACGGCAACAGAAGCCGGTACTACTTCCAGCGCTGGTCATCTTGTCGCAGATAATGAGGCTGCTCTGTGGAGGTGTATCCCAGCTCGTGCACGAGTAGCCATCTGCACCGTTTGGGCATGCCACGCCAGGGTCGCGGGAGCAGGAGCTTGAGGTTGGCTTGATCGTGCAACACGAGACCAATCCACCGGAAGTGTCCCTAGTGGACAGCGGGCAAATCGAACTCTCCTCGGGCGTGACACGATTCGGGCAGGTGAATCCGGCTGTATTGGCATTGCAGACGCCGGCGGGATTGACTCGACACGCGCCGGCGCCATCGGCACTGGATGCACCGTCCTTTCCGGCGGGCGCCGCATCTGTTTTGGCTTGATCGGTGGGGGCGCTGTCCCGCGAAGCCCCCGGTTCACTATCACCGGAACCCGAAGAGGAACCGGAACACGCGACTTCTGTCGCGCACAAGACACAACACAGTATCACAAGGCGAAGACTTGGCACGATTCCTCCTATTCGGTTCGGGGCTTGCTGGTACGGGAGAATACTTCAGAGGCTGAGGAACGGACGGTCAAAATGCCCCAGCGCTGCCGGCGTGCAACGGGAGCGCTCTTTTCCGGGAGGCAGCGCGTTCCCTGCTGTCGGTCGCCAGGCTCATGGGGCCAGGCGGCGGCATTTTCGCCAGGGGGATGGGGCCACGGAATCGCCAGGGTCATGGGGCCAGGCGCGGGTGATCGATTCTGGTCTTCGCCAGGGTCATGGGGCCAGGCAATCGCCAGGGTCATGGGGCCACTCTTGACCGTGCGCGGCGTCTGACCTGGGCATCGGGACCGAAGGCAAGACTGACCGCCGAGGCGGCCGCCGCGAGGCCGCCCTGAGGTTGCATGAGCTTTCGGGAGATCACGATGCAAGAGGTATCCGAGGTACTCCGTCGCTGGCAGGCGGGGCAAAGTGCGCGGGGAATCGCGCGTGAGATGGGCCTGGACCGCAAGACGGTGGGCCGCTACATCAGCTAGGCCAAGGGCGGCGGAGTTGCCGCCGACACGGTCGTCACCGACGAGGTGGCGCGCGCCGTGGGCCGTGATGTGCAGGCGCGGCCGCTGGTGTCGCCGTCGCGGCAGTGGCAGAGCCTGGCCAAGCACCACGAGCAAATCAAAGCCTGGCTGACAGGGGGGCGACAAGCAGCTGCGGCTGATTCGGGTGCACGAGCTGCTCGCACGCGACGAAGTGACGGCCAGCTACACCACGCTCCGGCGTTACGTGCAGCGCGAGTTGGACTGGCACAAGAAGCAGCCGACGGTGCGCCTGGATGATCCCGCGCCGGGACTGGAAGCACAGATCGATTTCGGTCTGATGGGCACCACCACCGACGAGGGCGGCCAGTCCCGCAAGCTGCACGCGCTGCTCGTGACGCTGTCGTCGAGCCGCTACATGTTTGTGTGGCCGACGCTGCGCCAGACGACGGAGGAGATTTGTGCGGGGCTGGATGCAGCCTGGCGCTTCTTCGGCGGCGTGCCCAAGCACGTGGTCCTCGACAACGCCACGGCGATGGTGGTGCGGGCCAGCGCTACTGATCCGGGGCTCAATCGCAGCTTCCGCGAATACGCCGAGTCGCGTCGATTCTTTCCCGACACCGCGCGGGTTCGTCATCCCAAGGACAAGCCGCGCGTCGAGAATCAGGTGGGCTACGTGCGTGAGCGCTGGTTCGAAGGCGAATGCTTTCCGTCGAGTCTCATCGAGATCCGCCGCCACGCCGAGGCCTGGTGTCATGACGTCGCGGGCGCACGCGTGCACGGCACGACTAGGCGCGTTCCGCGCGAGGTGTACGAGAGCGAGGAGCGCTCTTGCATGCAGCCCGCGCCGACCGCGCCATTCGACGTGCCCATCTGGTCCGTTGCGAAAGTGCATCCTGATCATCACGTGCAGGTGCACAAGGCCCTGTACTCGGTGCCCACGCGCTTCATCGGTAAGACACTGGACGTACGCGCCGATCGTCAGACCGTGCGCATGTATCTCGGCACTGAGCTTGTGAAGACACACGCACGCAAGCAGCCTGGCCAACGATCGACAGACCCTAGTGACTTTCCGCCGGGCAAGGCCGCATGGGCGTTGCGAGATGTGGAGTCTGTCATTCGCGCGGCCCACGCGCAGGGGCAGCAAGTGGGCGAGTTGGCCACCAAGCTGCTGCAAGGTCCCGTGCCGTGGCTGAAGCTGCGCCAAGGGTACGGGCTGCTGCGATTGTGCGATCGCTACGGCAAAGACCGCGTGAATGCGTTGTGCGCGCGGGCGCTCGCCTTCGACGTGATCGACGTGCCTCGAATCGAAGGCATGCTCAAGGATGCTCGTCGAGTCGAGGACGAAGCGGTGGCCAAGGGCCGAGTCATTCCGTTGCCGGCGCGATTCGCACGCGATGCAGCTGCGTTTGCGACACGTCCGAAATCAGCCGACCGCGACGAAGGAGGTCAGTCATGAGCGCGCGCACGATCAGCGCCGAGCTGGTGACCGCCTTCAAGCGGCTGCGTCTTGGTGGCTTGCTGCCCACGCTGGCCGCGCCTGCCACTGGCGGAAAAGCAGAACACGCCCTTGGAGGATGTCCTGCTGATGCTGCTCACCGACGAGATTTCTCGTCGGGACAGCACCGCTGCCACTCGTCGAGCGGAGCAGGCCGGACTCGATCCCGACATGCTGCTTGAGCGTTGGGACAAGAGTGCCAAGGTCACCTACGACACGCGCGTCCTCAACGAGCTGGCCTCGCTCCGCTTCGTCGAGGATCACCGTAATGTCGTAGTCCTGGGCCCGGTGGGAGTGGGTAAGACTTTCCTGGCCAGCGCGCTGGGACACACCTGTGCTGCCGAGCCGGATTCAATGTGGCCTTTCACCGCGCAGACGATCTGCTGCGCACGCTGAAACAAAGCCGCATGGACAACTCGCGCGACGCCGTCATGACCCAGCTGGCGACAGTGGACGTGCTCATCATCGACGACTTCGCGCTGGAGCCCATGAACCGCGACTAGAGCCGCGACGTGTACCAGCTCTTTGTCGAACGAAATGCACGCGCCTCGACGCTGGTGACCAGCAACCGCGACACCGACGAATGGCTCGCCACCTTCGACGATGCCCTGCTGGCCCAAAGTGCTGTCGACCGCTTCAAGAACAACGCCTTCGACCTGGTGGTCGACGGCGAGTCCCACCGGTCGCGCCTCAAGCCCAGCATCGACACCGTCGGACCTCCGCCTGCGGCTCCGGTGAGGAAGGTACCGAGCCACCCACGACGCAAAGTGACCCCTCGCCGCCGCTGACCAGAACGTCGGTCCCTACGGGACCTCCGGGCTCGCCACGCTCCCCAATCTGTGGCATTTGATCCCTCGGTCCCGATGCCCGTCACCTGGCCCCATACCCCTGGCGAGCCCTGGCCCCATCACCCTGGCGAGTGACACCTGCGAAATAGCGGAACTGACCAGGGGGGCGTCCAGGGGACATCAAGTAGGAGGAGCTGCTTCCGTCTGGGGAGATCACCCGGATCCGCCTTAACCTTTGCCGCGGAGCGGTTTCGCGGCATAGTCTGACACCGGATGACTCGCCCTGGAAATGCGAAGCCGACTTCCGCTCCCGTGTCGCCTCTGCGATCGCGGTGGCCAATACACGCAACTATGCGCCCGTTTCCGGCCGCCCGGTTGCTTCAGGTGTTTGGGAGCCTGCACAGCCTGGCGGCCACGGCCGCGGCGGCGTCTGTATCCTGTTCACACGAGAATGCCATCGACAGTAGCCCGGGCCTGTTTCACGTCTGGGAGGAGAAGTGCCGCATTCACCGACTCTGCGAGCACGCTGAGCCACTGCCGCCCTGTCCAAGGGATCAGAAGGTATCGCCGCCGGCGCTCGCAACGTCAGAAGGCGAGGCGGTCTACAGCATCGCCGGCCGATTGCAGTTCGGTCAAAGCGTATATACGATGCAGGACTGTCCTTCTTCGTGGCACCGATCCTGCTGTCACGACGGGGCTAACGAAGCCATTCTGGTAGCCGACGACGGTTCAAAGTTTCAGCTTCCGGGCGTTGGGTGTTTCGGAGACGACTCTCGACTGTGCTGCAATATCGAGTTCAAGGAACAGAGCGTGGTCGCAACCGGGGTCATGCATTCCGAGGTCTGGACCGAAGGCTCGGGTAAGAGTTGGCGCTGGGGTTTCAAAGACCACGTCGCACTCTGCCGCTTATCAGCTGCGACGGGTCCGTCCCGTTCCCCAA
>JAEXQJ010000284.1 GCA_023438785.1 Pseudomonadota bacterium | reverse complement strand
ATCTTGCTTCCCGCAGCCGACTCGGCCTCGACGGCGGCCTTGGTCTTCTTGTCTTCCTTGGCGGCCTTCCACTTGTCGAAGTTCAGGCCCGGGATCTCCCGGGCGTACTTCTCGATGCTCGCGTCATCCAGGGCCTGCTGGTTCTCGAAGAGCTTGCTGTGCATCTCCCAGAACTTGCCCTGCTGAGCCGCGGCCGTGGCCGCGATGGCCGCCGGCATGGCCTTGTCGTGGAAGGGCAGCGGCATGTTCCGCCAGGCCACGCGAACCTTGCCCTTGTACTCCTCCATCACCTTGTCGATGGTCGGCTCGACCCGCTTGCAGTACGGGCACTGGAAGTCCGAGTACTGCACGATGGTCACCAAGGCGTCCTTCACGGCACCCTTCACCGGAGCGCCCTTGATCTCGGCCTTGTAGGCCTGCCCCGGAACGGGTTCACCCGGACGCGTCGGCTCCTTGGGCGTCTCCCTCTTCTCGGCCGCGCCCTTGATGATGGCGGCGTAGAGCTCGGCGCGCGGCGTTCCAGCCTGCAACTTGGCATCCGCCTTCTTGAGCTCCTCGTCCATGAGCATCTTGAAGCTCTCGAGCGGGTATGCACCGCTGAAGGCGCGACCGTTGATGAAGAAGCTCGGCGTACCCTGCACAGCGAACTGGTTGGCCAGCTTCATGTCGGCCTCGACCCCGGCCTTGGTCTTGGGATCGTCCATGGCCGCTTTGAACTTGGCCACGTCCAGGCCGATCTCGCCGGCGTACTTTTCCAGATCCGCCCGGCCCAGCGCCTGCTGGTTGGCGAACAGCTTGTCGTACATCTCCCAGAACTTGCCCTGCGCCTTGGCCGCCTCAGCCGCGATGGCCGCGGGCATGGCGTTGTCGTGGAAGGGCAGCGGATAGTGCCTGAAGGCGATCTGCAGGTCGTCCTTGTAGATCTTGAGCAGCTCGTCCAGGGTCCCGCTGGCCCGCTTGCAGAACGGGCACTGGAACTCGGAGAACTCGATGAGGGTCACCTTGGGCTCCTTGCCGCCCCTGACCGGGGCGCTGCCCACCTCGACCTTGTACAGATCGTCGGTGATCGTGGGCCGGGGGGCCGGCTGCGGCGCCGCCGGGGCAGCAGACCCCGTGCCCTTGCCGTCGCCCCGCATGAGCGCGGCGTAGACCTGGCCCCGCGAGGTTCCCTTGGCCATCAGCTTGTCGGCGCGGGCGATTTCGTCCTCGACGACCCGCTTGAAGCTGTCGAACGGCTGCGCACCCGAGAGCAGGCGGCCGTTGATGAAGAAGTTCGGCGTCCCCTGCACGCCCAGCTCCTTGGCCAAAGCCATGTCCTTGTCGACCGCCGCCTTGAAGGTGTGCGCGTCGAGGGCGGCCTTGAACTTGTTCGCATCCAAACCCAGCTCCCCGGCGTACTTGTCGAGGGAGGCGCGGTCCAGCGCCTGCTGGTTGGCGAACAGCTTGTCATGCATCTCCCAGAACTTGCCCTGCTCACCGGCGGCCAGCGCGGCCTCGGCAGCCAGACCAGCCTTGTCGTGGAAGGGCAGCGGGTTCTGCTTGAAGAACACGCGCACCTTGTCCGGGTAGGCCTTGACGAGTTGTTCAATGGTTGGAACGACGCGACTACAGAAGGGGCACTGGAAGTCCGAGAACTCCACGATGCTCACCACGGCGTTGGCGGCGCCCTTGGCCGTTCCTGCAAGGGGCACGCACTTGCGGTCGACGTCGTCGCTGACCTTGGCACCCGCCTTCGGGCAGGTGAAGCTGGCCGAACCGCCGCCCCATTCACCTCGCCCCAGGAAATATCCGCCGGCTACGGCGGCCACTGCGAGAACAATAACCCCGAATTTGCGTAGCATTTTGTCTCCTTCGACGCACCCAGAGGGCTCGGTTGTCGAGCGGCTGTTGCTGTGCCCAGGGACAGAGTCGAACTGTCTACACACGGATTTTCAGTCCGTTGCTCTACCAGTTGAGCTACCTGGGCGTGGGAGGCCGGTGCTCTAACACGGGTCGAACGAGAGAGCAAGATGAGAGCGCAGATCGCGGTCTCGACCGCCTAGGTCTGTTCGGCGCGTTCGTCGTCCTCTTTGGCCAGCGGCTCCCCTCGGACGCGGCGGATGCGACCATCTCGAACCTCCAGGGCGGTGAAGCGAAAGGCCGCGATTTCGACGCTGCTTCCGGGCCGCAGGGGCTGCCCCAGGTGGGCCTGGACGTAGGCCCCCAGCGTCTCGATTTCCGGACGCAAGGGGGGCAGATTGACGCCCAGTTCGCGGGCCGCCACGTCCAGAGTCAGCCGCCCGTCGGCTTCGAAGCGTCCATCTGCTCCGTGCATGATGGGCGGCACCTCGCCCACGTCCTGCTCATCCTGGATTTCGCCCACGAATTCCTCGAGCAAATCCTCCAGCGTCACCACCCCCACGAAGGCATTGCCCGCCCCCAACACCACCGCCATGTGCACACGGCGGCGCTGGAATTCGCGGCGCAGCCATTCACTCGGCGTCTCCTCCGAGCAGTAGATGGGCTCGCGCGCGATCTCGCGCATGCGCCGGGGCACGCGGCCGGCGGCCAGCGCGGCCACGATGTCCTTGAGGTGCACGTAACCGATGACCTTGTCCGATCCCGGCTCGACCAGGGGATAGCGCGTGTACTGGTTGGTCAGCGCCGTCTGCAGGTTGTCGTCAAAGGGCCGCCCCTCCTCCAGCACCACCACGTCCCGCCGCAGCGTCATCACGTGGCGCGCCACGCGATGGGTGTAGTCGAAGACACGATCGATAAGCCGCCGCGCCCCCGGATCCAATTCCACGTGCTGCAAAACCAGGCGCAATTCGTCTGGGGAATGCAACATCTCCGCGCCCGAGGCGGGGTGCAGCCGGACCATGCGCAAAAAGAGGTTGGCCGAGGCATTGAGGGCCCAAATCACGGGAAAGGCGATCACGTAGAAGACGCGCAGCGGTGGCGCCGTCCACAGTGCAACCGGCTCCGTCTTCTGCAGCGCCAGCGACTTGGGCGCCAACTCACCCAGGACCGTGTGCAGGAAGGTGATGAAGGCGAAGCTCAGGCCTAAGGCCAGCGATTCCGTCGCCAAGCCCGCCCAGCGCCCCAGAAAACCCAGGTGCGGTCCGATGACGTGGCTGAGCGCGGGCTCACCGATCCAGCCCAAGCCCAGGGACGCCAGCGTGATACCGAGCTGATTGGCGGACAGGTAGGCGTCCAGATGATGCGTGATCCCTGACAGAACGCGGGCGCGGCGGCCGCCCCGATTGACCAACTCCCGAACCCGCGTGGGCCGGATCTTGACGATGGCGAACTCAGACGCGACGAAAAACGCGTTGGCCAGGACCAGCAGCGCCGCAAAGACCAGCGCCACACCCGAAGTGAGCATGGGGCGGAGCTTACAAGGACCGCCGGGCGCGGCGCCATCCCCTGGGCAGAAGGCCTTTGGAAAGCCGAACGGCGCGTGCTAACCATGATGGGTGGTGGCGAGGTGGTTGTGGTCCGGGTTGCCGCTGGCGCTGACCCTAATGGGCTGCGAAAGGTTGTCGGGCAGTCAGCCCGCGCCGACGCTGGCGTCCGAAGACGACAAGACGCTCTATGCGCTCGGGGTGGCCATGGGGCGTAGCGTGCGCGCGTTCAGCCTCACCCCCGCCGAATTGGAGGCGGTCAAGCAAGGCCTCACGGATTCGGTCGCGGGGCGCCCGCCGAGTGTCCCCATCGAGATCTACGGCCCCAAGCTGGAGGAATTCGCCAAGGCCCGGGCCGCCTCGTTCGCGCAGAAGGAGAAGGCCGAGGGTGCGGCCTTCTTGCAGGCGGCAGCGAAGGAACCGGGAGCGGTCGCCCTGCCCAGCGGCCTCGTGGTCAAGACCCTCAAGCCCGGCTCAGGTCCCCGGCCGACCGCGGTCGACAAGGTCAAGGTCCTCTACGAGGGCACATTCACCGACGGGGCCGTTTTCGACAGCGTGCGCGCAGGCGATCCGGTGGAGCTCCCCCTGGCTTCAGCCATCCCCTGCTGGGTGGAGGGCGTACAAAAGATGCGGGTGGGCGAGCGGGCGCGCCTGATTTGCCCGCCGCAGCTTGCCTACGGCGACGAGGGGCGGCCCCCCAGCATGCCGGGCCACGCCACGCTGATCTTCGACATCGACCTCCTGGGAATCGTCGGCCGCTAGGGCGCGCGTGCCCGGAAGGAACAGCTCGCCCCCTCCCACCAGAGGGCGAGCGCCCGCTCGCCACACGACACCAGGGCGTGTGCGCAACAGAGCCGCCCGCCGGACGATCGTGCTAGTTAAGGCCCCATGGGCTCGACCGTGGGACACGACATCCGGACCGTACCAAATCTCATCACCTTGTCTCGAATCCTCTTGGTGGTGGTTAGCGTGGTCTTCTTCTTCTACGTCTCAAAACCGGTCGGCATCGTGCTGGCCATCATCGCGGGCGTGACGGACTACCTGGATGGTTACATCGCGCGCCGGACAGGCCAGGTCACGCGACTGGGCGAAATCCTCGATCAGTTCTGTGACCTCTGCTACGAGTCCTTCCTGCTGATCATCGCCACGGTGGTGGGCTTCCTGCCGCCCTTGATGATTTGCGCCTATCTGTTTCGTGAGTTCTGGGTGCATTGCCTGCGCCGGTTCATGGCTGCGGCGCAGCTGAACATCCCGAGCAGCCTGGCGGGCAAGGTGAAGACGAACCTCATCATGTGGGGTTTCTTCCCCACGTATCTGTCCATTGCCGGTCTGCTTCCCGGGCTGGAGCCGTATCTGGGCCACTTCGGTCGCCTGGCCATCGGCGCGGGTCTCGTGGCGAGCTACGTCAGTGCTTGGGGTTACACCCGATCGTTTCTGGTTGGTTACACGCAAATCGCGGAACGGATAGACTGAGCCGCGCTCATGAGGCTCGCACTCTCCTCTTCCCTGATTGCATTCGCCGTCGCACTGACAGCGCCGCTGGCCCACGCCACCGACTACTCGCCGCTGGCGGCCTGCCCGCCCGGCAACCTGTTGGAGGGGCGGCGACCGGTGGCCTGGCTGGACGTTCGACGCGACCTCGCCCTTCTCACCGATGGCAACGTGGCGCCCGAGGGTGCGCAGTGGGACGCCTCGCCGGCCACCCTACTGGACACGGCGGCATCCACGGTGACTTGGGATCTCCAGCAGCCCACCACGATTCGTGCCCTCTCCATCCAGGCCGACGCCAACGACACGTACACGGTCTGGGGTTCACTGGACGGCCGGGATTATCGCCCTCTCGGCCGCATCGACACCGTGGAGGGGCACGGCCTGCGCACCCGCACCCTGGAAACGGGAGGCGTCGCGGTCCGCTTTCTGCGCGCCGGCGAAGGCGTGGGCGACAGCTTCTACTCGCTGTCCGAGGTGGCTGCCTATTGTGACAAGCCCACTCCCTTCCCGCCGGCCATGCGCGTGGTGGACGCTCCGCCGGCCACCGTCAAGACGGACATTCTCACCTACTGGAACAACGAGACCAGCGCGCGTTGGGAACTCATTCTGGCCCTGCTCGGCGTGTTCTACTTGCTGTGGGAGCGCAAGGCGCGCACGGCTCAGGCCGCGCAAGCCTCGGCGACACCGCCGACCGGCCTGAAGGCCGCCTTGGGCGCGGTGGGCCGCGAATTGAATCGCTTGCCGGGCACGGAGAGGGGGCGCAAGTGGCTGCTGGGTGGACTGGGCGCCATCGCCTTCCTGACCTACTTCAATTTCGGCTTTTTCCACTTTCCCAACTTCATTCACGGCTGGGACACCTTCCATTACTACGTCGGCGCCAAGTACTCGCGAGAGCTGAGCTACGATCGCCTCTACGAATGCGTGGCCGTGGCCGACTCGGAGATTCCGGCCCTGCGCCGCCGGGTCGAGCTACGCAAGATCACCAACCTGCGCACCAACGCGCTCGAGACGACGGCTGACATCCTGGCCCACCCGGAGCGCTGCAAGCAGCACTTCACGCCCGAGCGCTGGCAGTCGTTCCACCACGATCTGGCCTACTTCCGCACCCTGGAGAACGCCAAACGATGGGACGACGCACAGACCGACCACGGCTACAACGCCACACCCGTGTGGAACATCATGGGCAGCCTGCTGTCGAACCTGGCGCCCGCCAGCAAGACGCAGGTCTATCTGCTCAACCTGCTCGACCCCGCCTACATGATGGCCATGTGCCTCATGATCTGGTGGGCCTTTGGGTGGCGGGCCCTGTGCGTGGCGCTGCTGGTGTTCGCGACCAACTTCCCGTCGCGCTTCTACTGGACGGGCGGCGCGTTCCTGCGTTGGGACTGGCTGTTCTGGATGGTGGCCGGGGTGTGCCTTCTCAGAAAGGAACGCCCCTTGGCGGCGGGCATGGCCTTGGCCTACTCGACGCTGCTGCGCGTGTTCCCGGGCTTCCTGTTCGTGGCGCCGCTGCTGGCCGCCGTGTACCACCTGATTCGCGAGCGCAAGGTGCACCGTACCTATCTGCGCTTCTTCATCGGGGCGGCGCTGGCCGTGGCCCTGCTCATCCCGGCGGGCATGGCCACCGTGGGCCGGGCCAGCGCCTACCAGGACTTCATGGCCAATACCATGAAGCATGAGGGCACGCCGCTCACCAACAACATGGGCCTGCGCACCGTTCTGATCTACCGCCCGTCACAGGTGGGGCGCGTGCTGCGCGACGAATCCCAAGTCGATCCGTGGGCCAAATGGAAGGAAGGGCGCCTGACCAACTGGCAGAAGGCCAAGCCGCTCTACATCGCCATGGTGGTCGGATTTCTGGCCCTGCTCGGCTTGGCCGCGCGAAAGGCCGATCCGTGGGTGGCCACCGCCCTGTCGGCCAGCCTCATCCCGTTCGGTGTAGAGCTGACCTGCTACTACTATTCGTTCCTCATCGTCGTAGCCCTGCTGTGGACACGCAACCACCGTTTCGGCGTCCACCTCCTCAGCTTGACCGCTTTCACACAACTGGCGGGCTGGGGGCCGCAGATCCCGGAATGGCTCCGGAACACCCTGCATCTGCCGGCCTCCATCCAGGGCATGCCAAGCTGGCTCGACGAGCAGTACACCCTCATGTCGCTGGCCACGGTGGTGGTCCTGGTCATCATCGTGGCCGAGTATCTGGGTCAGCAGCGGCGAGCGGCGGTCGCCGGGGCTCAATCGGATTCCCTGTCCGACGAGACCCTCCCTGCTGTGGCGGCGCTCGCGGCGGCCGTGACTGAACCCACGAAGACGCAGTCACCTTCTGATGAACGGCCCCGACGCCGACGGCGCCGCCACCGTTAGCAGCCCGCGACGCAGGCGCCCCCTTACTCCAACTCCAAGACCACCACCGACCTGGCGGGCAGCACCATCTGTACCCTTCCGTCGACAATCGTCGCCCCGGGAAAAGCTCGGGGCGTCACCACCTCCGGCGAGGTGAAGGTGTTGTGAGACGTGATGTCCGGCCCAGTCAGGATCCGCCCCGAGATCCTCTTCAGCTTCAGGCCGCGCACATCGCAAGTGATGGATTCATCGCGCGCCGGCAAGGTGTTGACGAGGGACAGATGGACTCTGCCTCTGGCGTCCTTGGAGGCGCTGCCGCTCACCGACGGAAGCTTCTGTCCGCCAAGCAGGTAGTCTTCCGCCTGCACGTCCACGGGCAAACGCTGGGCACCCTGGTGAACATGGAGCATCTCGAACACGTGGTACGTGGGCGTAAGGACCATCTTCTCCTTGTCGGTCAGGATCATGGCCTGCAGCACGTTGACCATCTGGGCGATGTTGGCCATGGTCACGCGATCCGCATGATCCTGAAAGACATGCAGATGCATGGCAGCCAATAGAGCGTCCCGCAGGCTGTTCTGCTGGAACAGGAAGCCCGGATTGGTGTTCGGTTCCGCATCGGTCCACACGCCCCATTCGTCCACCATCAGGGCCACCTTTCGCTCCGGATCAACCTTATCCATGATGGCGGAGTGCTTGCGGATGAGCTCCTCCATCCGCAGCGCGCCCCGCAGCGTGGAATGCCACGCTGACTCGTCGAATTCGGTGGCCGAGCCCTTCTTGTCCCAGCTTCCGCTCGGGATCGTGTAGTTGTGCAGCGACAGCCCGTTCATCGCTCCCGCGTTGCGCATGACCACGTCCGTCCAGCGGTAGTCGTCGCCGCCCGCGCCGCAGGCGACCCGAAAGAGCTGGTTGCCGGCGTAGTTCTTCAGGAAGGTCGAGTAGCGACGAAAGTTGTCCGCATAGAACTCTGGACGCATGTTCCCACCGCAACCCCAGCTCTCGTTGCCCACGCCGAAGTACTTCACCCTCCAGGGCTTGTCGCGCCCGTTCTTGCGGCGCCAGTCCGCCATGGGCGACTGGGCGTCCGAGGTCATGTACTCCACCCATTCCATCATCTCCTGCGGCGTACCGCTGCCCAGGTTGCCGCTGATGAAGGGTTCGGCTCCCAGCAGCTCACAGAGCTGCATGAACTCGTGCGTACCGAAGGAATTGTCCTCGGTCACACCGCCCCAGGTGGTGTTGATCATGCGCGGACGCTTGTCTCGCGGGCCCACACCGTCCTTCCAGTGGTACTCGTCGGCAAAGCAGCCCCCCGGCCATCGGATCACGGGGACATGCAGCCTCTTTAGGGCACCGAGCACGTCATTGCGGATGCCATGCGTGTTCGGGATCTTGGACTTCTCGCCCACCCAGATTCCACCATAGATGCCGTGGCCCAGGTGCTCGGCGAACTGGCCGTAGATGTTGGGGTTGATCACCTCGCGCCCCTGGTCGGCTCGCAGCACCACGCGGACCGGCAGCGGGGCAGGCGCGGCCGCCGCCTCTCGCGCGAAGACTTGCCCCAGCAACAAGCCCACGGACAGCGAGGCAAGGATCGTACTTGATTGTCGCATGCGCACCTCAAAGAGAGAGGGCGTTATTGTAGCCGCACTCTGTCGCGCGAGCGACTTGTCCAACGACGAGCCGCGGGTTCAGCGCAAGGCGGCTTGACAACCACTTGGTCGCCACACCGTCGCGCCCATCGGCAATGACTCGCGCGACTCCGCCATTATTGCCGCAAATGCAGCAACAATCGTGGCGCAAACGGCTTATTGAATTCTCGTGACTAAGGAAACCGTTTGGAGTTACCAATCTCTACGACGGTGGTTAAGTGCTGTTGGCTAATTGCGAGAAATCAGCGGTGGCAAAGATGCAGCAGGCACTGAGCATGGCACTGGTCATGACGATACCCTTGGCGAGCGCGTGCACACTGGCGCTCGACCGCGATGCCCAGCAGTGCACCGTCGACGCGGACTGCAGCAAGTTCGAGGCATCGGGCACCACCCGCGTGGTGTGCAGCCAAGGACTGTGCGTGGATTCGGGGCTGGGCCCCAAGGGTTGCTTCCTCGGCACGCCAACCACCAACGCCCAGTACCTCAACGCGTGTAGCAGCGCCCAGAACATTCCCTTCGACAACTGCACGCGCCTCGGGCTGTGCGCCGGCAGCGCCGCGCTCCCCGACCCCGTGCCGCCCCTGAACGTAGCGCTGACCACGACCATCACAGCCGTGGAGGCGCCGACTGTCAGGTGCGCCGACGCCGGTCCCAACGTGGTCTACATGGCAGGCACCTCCGACTTCGGACCCTTGCTCAAGCAGGTCACTCCCCTGCTCGCCGCCAACGATCCGCCCTATCGCCCCGTCTTCATGAGTGGTTCGTCGTGTGCCGGCGTAAGCGCGGTGTTCGACCCCACCATGGCCCTCATCAAGGACGTGCCCGCAACGCCGACCAAGGCGGCCAGCTACGCCTACTACTTCAACGATGCCGGCCAGCAGGTGAGCTGCTTGCTCGACCCACTCGGCAACGCCGTCGACGTGGGCGTATCCAACCTCTACTCCACCGTGTGCGACCCGTCGTACGTCCCGGGGACCGCCGTGGCCGGCTACCTGGGTCCGGTGGTCACCTTCGGTTTCACCGTGCCTGCAACATCCAAGCAGGACTCGATCAGTGTCGAGGCAGCCCACATTGTCTTCGGCCTGGGCGGAAAGCCGCCCTCCGGGATCAATGCCGCCCCGTGGACCGATCCCGCCTACTACTCGGTCCGCAATTCGGGCGCCGGCTCGACGGCCCTGGCCGCCGAGCTCATCCATGTGCCGCGAGCCGCATTCTGGGGCATCGACCGGCTGTCGACGGACAACATACGCGACTCCCTCATCGTCTCCGCGGCTCCAGACGCCTCCCTCGGCATTCTCTCCATCGACTACGCCGACAAGAACCGCGGCAACCTACGCGTCCTCTTTCTGCAGGGCGAAGGACAGCTCACGGGATACCTGCCCGACTCCACCGCGACCTCCCTGGATAAGGCCAACGTGCGCGACGGTCACTACCCACTCTGGGGCTACGTCCACTTCTACACCGCGAATGTCAACGGCGCGCCATCGCCCGCCGCCGGGGCCTTCGTGACCCGGTTCTCCGCTCCCAAGCTCGATCGCCAGTTGGTGGACGCCATGATTGATGCGTCCCTGGTTCCTCAGTGCGCAATGAAGGTCATGCGCGAGTCGGAGATGGGCCCCTTCCTGCCGAGCTCCCGCAATTTTCGTTGCGGCTGCTATTTCGATTCCCGCACCACGGGGCACACAGCTTGTAAGGCGTGCACCACCACAAATGACTGTTCGCCCGACGCGCCGGCGTGCAATTACGGGTTCTGCGAAGCGCAATAGCAATTCAAACCCAGACCGCCAGCGCCAAGGCTGGCGTCACGACGGGCGTCCGCTCGCGTTGGACCGCATCGAGCGCGTAGCCCGGGCACAGAAGCAACGACGCATCGACATGGACCGCGGCTCGTAGATCGCCCACGAGCGCGCCGCCGAATGACCGGCCCGTGCCGCACGCGACCAATTCCGGAGGCCTTACAGATGGGAGCAGCAACTCGGCTAGGACTCAAGACGCACGGCCCGGAGGAACCCGACCGCTTTGGCGACAAGCGCAAGGTCGCGCGCGTCCGTGGCGTCGCTCCAGGCGCGGTGCGACCACGGAGTCTCTCCAGCCAGAGTGGCGTCAGGGTCCACAGCTACACGGCTCCCAAATCTCAACTCTCGCGCGCCCGCCCCAGAACCATAACGTGGGTGCTGGCGCTTTCCGGACTGGCGCTCCTCGCCACGCTGATCATCTTCTCGCTGCCCGCTACCCCCAGCGTCGTCGCCGGCCTGAGCGCGCGGCACTTGGCGAGCGTCGAAGCGATCGTCTTCCTGTCGGGCGTTATGAGTGGTCTCTCGGGATTCGGATTCTCCGCAATCGGCGCCCTCAGCTTGTTGATACTCCCCCCTCTCCTGCAGGTCCCGCTGTTTCAAACCCTGTCCACGGGGAATCAGCTTCTGGCGGTTGGTCAATTGCGCGCCGATATGCCGAAGTCGCGCAAGGAACTCTGGGCGGGCCCTGGCCCCTGCATGGTGGGCGGTGTGGCCGGCGTTCCCATCGGCGTTTGGCTTCTCTCACATCTGCCCGCGGCCCGCTTGATGACGGTCTTCGGAGCCATGCTCGTCCTCTACGCCGCTTACTCCGTGTTCAAGCCCGCGGGCCTGAAGTTCCGGGGCTTCGACGGCCCGGCGTGGGGCGTCGTGGTCGGATTCCTGGGCGGAGTGGTGGGCGGCTTCACCGCCTTTCCCGGTGCGTCCGTCGTGGTGTGGACGGGGTTGCGCGGCCTGCCCAAGGCCCAACACCGGGCCATCGTCCAGCCGTACATCATCCTGTCCCAGATCTACGCTCTGGCGCTGGTCGCGCTGCTGCATCCGTCCTACTTGAACAGCCAGTTCTGGTTGTTGTTGGTACTGTGCTTGCCAGCCGTCATTCCGGGAACGCTGGCCGGCCTCGCCATCTACAGGCGCACCTCCGACCCGAATTTCAAGCGTATTGCGTACATTCTTCTGGGCCTTTCCGGTTTGGTCCTCCTGGCCAAGACCTGTGGTCCAGCAATCATGAGTCTGCTCTAGGCCGTATCAGCAGCGGCGAAGGAAAGGCAGGGGCCGATCGTGAACAAGACAACGCTTCGCTTAATCGACTTGGAGGCCAGTCCCCCCGAGGGGAACGACCAGGATGGGGCCCCGGCTGCGCCGATGACCGAGCACGACGCGATTACGCGAAAAGTGACGATTTACGCGGGCCTCGCACAGCTCAACATGGCCGCCGACTCGTCGGCCCGCAGGCTTCCCCATTGGCGGACTCTGGTCCCCGCTGGGACGGTTGCGTTGTTGGTCGTTGCGTTCGTCGTGGCTCTCCTGACAAGCGAGCGGGGCAAGACGCCCCCGAGTGGGGCCGCGGAGGCGTCCCAGGGCGCCGCCGCGCCACCCCGAACGCGCGAACCACCGCCTGCACAGGAAGCCCTGATCGCCCGGCCGACACCCGAGCTCGCGCTGCCTCAAGAGAAAGCAGCGCCCGCGTTCATCCGCGTTGCCATCGAAGCCGAGCCCGCGGACGCCGAGCTGAGCCTCGACGGCAATGTGGTTGCGACGCATCGGTTGAAGCTGGAGGTTCCACGAGATCGCGCCATTCACGTCGTGAGCGCCTCGGCGCCCGGATATCTGCCGTTCAATCAGCAGATCAGCTTTGCGAGCGACGTCGCTCTGAGCATTAAGCTGCGGCGAGCGCAACCACCCCGCCCCGCCGTGAGATCGCGTTCGATCCATGCGGAAGTGAGGCGAAGGCCTGAGGTGAGGCCCGAGGTGAGGCCCGCGGTGAAGCCCGAGGTGAGGCCCGAGGTGAAACCCGCGGCGGTGCAGGCGCCGCCGCGGATCGAGCCCGGCATGCGGCTAGATCCCCCGCCCGCCCGGCGCAATTCCATGCCCATCGACGAAATGAACCCTTACAAGCCATGAGAATACTGTTCTTCGCCGCGTGTTTCGCATTGATAGGAACGTTCACCGCAAGCTCGGCCAGGGCCGAGCCACAGACGGGCGAGGAGGCGGGCGCCGCGAGAGCCGCGGCCCGTTTCCAGCAAGGCGTCGAGCTATACCGCGAAGGTAGCTACGAAGGTGCCCTGGCCGAGTTCCGGAAGGCGTATGAGCTCAGCCCCTCGTACCGCGTGCTCTACAACATTGCCCAGGCGCAGTACGCCCTTCGCGATTTCGTAGGCGCCTATAGGACCCTCATGCAGTACCTGACCGAAGGGAGCAATGAGGTCGGCGGTGAGCGGCGCGCCCAAGTGCAGGAGCTGGCAGGCAAGCTCTCGGAACGGATTGCCAGTCTGCAGATCTCGACCAACGTGGCGGGCGCGGACATCCGCGTCGACGACGTGAGCGTCGGCACAGCACCGCTGGCCGGCCCGATCCCTGTCAACGTGGGCACGCGCAAGGTGACCGCGTTCAAGGCCGGCTCGCCGGAGGCGGTTCGCATCGTCACGGTGGCCGGCAAAGAGAAGTTGAAGATCGACCTCCAGATCGAGAGCCCGGGTTCGAGCGTGACACAGCCGGCGCTCAGGCCGGCATCACAGGGCTCGCCCGTGGTGCCCGAGGCGCGAGAGCCGACAGCGCCCAGCCGGGTCGGTCTGGTCGTCAGTCTCTCGACCACGGCGGCCCTGGCCGTGGGAACCGGGGTATTCGGCTATCTCGCGCTGGGCGCCCAGAGCGATTTCAAAGACCAGGTGAACACCTATCCCAACACGCGCGAGAAGGTCGACGATGCGCGCTCGAAGAGCAGAACGTACGGCTACGTCGCCGATGCCATGGGTGCCGCCGCCCTCATTTCGGGCGGCGTCGCGTTGTATTTCGCCGTCACGCACGCCCGCGATTCGCGGAAGCGCGAGTTCCGCAAATCCGCCGAGCCAATCGTACTCGCGCCCACCCTGGGCGGCATGGTGCTGAGCGGAAGCTTCTGAGCGACGGCGCCGGCACGTCTGACCGGCCTTGCAATCTGCGGCAAGCGTGGTGAATTGCCCGCGTGCCGCTTTGCCTGCCCAGCCTCGATCTCGACCAAGCCTACGCGCGCGTGGTGACGCTGCTCGCGGAGGCGCGCGACGTGGTGCTCGAAAGAGGCCACGGCGCGGACGGGGCGCGCTGGCCGGTGCAACGCGGCTGGCGTGACTACCTGCTCGGCCTGTCGGAGGACGAGCTGGAGCGCGCGGACACGCAAGGAATCGCGGCTTGGTTCAGGTCCGATCCGCGCTGTCCAGCCTCGTTGAGCCGGTTGGCCGAGCGCACCCTGGCTGTCACGGCCTCCGTGCCGCTCGCGTCGGGTGACGTCTCGCCGGTGGACTTTCCCTTCATGAATGGACGCAAGCGCGGGCAGGTGGCGGCCGTTCTGCACCTGCTGCGCGAAGCTTTCGCGGGCCTGTCCGAGATCGTCGACGTGGGCGCGGGCCGGGGCCAGCTCACCGCCCGGGCCGCGTCCGCGTTGTCCGTCCCGGCGCTGGGTTTGGAGAAGGATCCCGAGCGGGTGGCCGTGGCGCGCGCCCTGGCGGGCGATCTGCCCGTGCGCTTCGTCGCGGCCGATGTCCTTTCGACGGACAATCCGCTGTCATCCCTGCCGGTGCAACCCCATCGCCTGCTCATGGCCCTGCACGGCTGCGGTGAGTTGGGCGACGCGCTGGTGACAGCCGCGGTGAAGACCAAGGCCGCCGTCCTCCTGCTGGCCTGTTGTCCACAGAAGATCCGCGGCACGCGACGGCCGCCTCTGGTGGCGGGCGGCCCAGAGTTCCCCCGTGATGTCTTGGGTCTGGCCAATGTCTTCGCGCGGGTCCAGGGCGTCGAGAATGATCTGCGCCAAGCCCTAGCGACGAAGGAAACCCGCCTGGCCTTGCGTTGCCTCCTGGCCGCCCGAGGGATCGAGCTCGCGCCGGGCGAGGACATGCGCGGCGTGAATCGCCGCAAGGTCAACGCCGGCCTGGCGGCCTTCGCGAGCGCCGTGTGCCAGCTGCGCGGCCTGACGGCACCTTCGGCCGACGAGTTGGCCGCCGCTGCAGGGCGTGCTCACGCCAACTATTTGGCTCAGCGTCGCCTCTCACTGCCCCGGTCGATGTTGGGCCGTGCCCTGGAGGTCTTCCTGGCCCTGGATCGCGCCCTGTTCCTGCAGCGGCACGGCTACCACGCCCGCGTGGTCGAATTGTTCCCCGCCGCACACAGCCCGCGCAACCTGGCCGTGTGGGGTCAGGCTGGAGAATCGACCCGAGACTGACGCCCTACGCCTCGGCCGATGCCCCGGAACCGCTCACGCAGACCCTGGTATTAGCCGCCCGAAAGTGACAGATTCCGCCCCGCCGGATTTCGACCCGCGTCGAAGACGGTCCTTTCAGCCGGGAGCATCGATGAGCAGCGGTCACCATTCATCCAAGTCGAGTCGAACCTTGGCGGGCCGGCTCGATCAGGAAGCGAAAGTCAGCTCCGCCGATTGCTACCAGTGCGGCAAATGCACGGCCGGGTGCCCCGCCGCGTCGGAGATGGACTTTCGTCCCTCCGAGGTCATGCGCATGCTGCAGCTCGAGCTGCCCCAGCACGAGAAGAAGCTGCTGACCTCCAAGGCCATCTGGATGTGCGTGGGCTGCGAGACGTGCTACTCGCGCTGCCCCAAGAAGGTCGACCTGCCGCGTGCCATGGACTTCCTGCGCGAGGAAGCGCTGGCCCAGGGTCTGGCCCACAAGGAGGCCACCGACGTCCAGGCCTTCCACCGCGCCTTTCTCAATTCCATCGCCGGGCGCGGCCGCGTCTACGAGTTCGGCATGATCGCCGAATTCAAGCGCCGCACGGGCCGCGTGTTCCAGGATGTGACGCTGGGCGCCCCCATGATGATGAAGGGGAAGATCAGCCTGCTGCCCCACGCCGCCAAGGACAAAAAGGCCGTGGCGCGCATCATGGCCCGGGTGAAGGCCAAGGCCGAGGCCAAGGCCAAGGCGAGGAAGGAAGCTCGTTCATGAGGATCGGTTATTACCCAGGCTGTTCGCTCACTGGCTCGGCGCGCGACTACGGCGAATCCGTCGTGGCGCTGGCCAAGGCGCTGGACGTGGAGTTGGTGGAGATCCCCGACTGGCACTGCTGCGGCGCCACCTCGGCCCACGCCACCGATCACCTGCTGGGCGTGTCTCTGCCCGCCAGCATCTTGATGAAGGCCAAGGCCGCCGGGCTCGACGAGGTGCTGGCGCCTTGCGCGGCGTGCTTCAACCGCTTGGCCGTGGCCAAGCACGAAATCGAGGAGAACCCCGAGCTGAAGGCCGACGTCGAGGAGGTCACCGAGACCAAGATGGACGGCCTGCCCAAGGTGCTCAACGCCCTTGAGTGGCTCGACCGCATCGCCGACCGCATTCCGCCCAAGGTGGTGAAGAAGTTCGAGCACAAGGCGGCCTGCTACTACGGCTGTCTGCTGGTACGTCCGCCCAGCGTGATGACCTTCGACCGCACCGAGGATCCGCAGTCGATGGACAAGCTGCTCACCGCGGTGGGGGGCACGCCCGTGCAGTGGAACAGCAAGACCGAGTGCTGCGGCGCCGGCCTCACCCTGCCCAAGACCTCGGTGGTGGTGAACCTGGGCGGCCGCGTGGTGGCCGATGCGGCCAAGAGTCAGGCCGAGGCCATCGTGGTGGCCTGCCCCATGTGCCACTCCAACCTGGACGTGCGTCGCAGCGCCATCAACATCGCCATTGGCCAGCAGGTGGACATCCCGGTCCTCTTCATCACGCAAGTCATTGGCCTCGCCTTGGGCCTGGCCCCTGAGCAGTTGGGCATCAAGCGCCACTTCGTGCCCGTGAAGTTCGCCCAGGCGGCCCAGTAAGGAGATCGAGATGTCGCGAATTGGTGTCTTCATCTGCCACTGCGGCGAGAACATCGCCTCCACCGTGGACGTGGCCCGCGTGGCCGCCGAGGCCAAGAACATGCCGGGCGTGGTGCACGCCGTGGACTACAAGTACATGTGCTCCGACCCCGGCCAGACCACGCTCAAGGCGGCCATCAAAGAGCACAACCTCGACGGCGTGGTGGTCGCCGCCTGCTCGCCGCGCATGCACGAGCCCACCTTCCGCCGGGCCGCCGAGGAGGCGGGCATGAACGCCTTCCAGTGCGAGATGGCCAATCTGCGCGAGCACTGCTCGTGGGTGCACGAGAAGGGCGACAGCACCACGGCCAAGGCCGTCGATTTGGTTCGCCTGCAGGTCGAGAAGGTCAAGCGCGACAAGCCGCTGCGGCCGATTAAGGTTCCCATCACCAAGACGGCATTGGTCATCGGCGGCGGCATCGCGGGCATTCAAGCCGCGCTCGACATCGCCAACGCCGGGCACAAGGTGCTGCTCATCGAGAAGTCGCCCTCCATCGGCGGCCATATGAGCCAGCTCTCCGAGACCTTCCCCACCCTCGACTGCAGCCAGTGCATCCTGACCCCGCGCATGGTCGAGGTGGCCCGCCACCCCAACGTCACCCTGTACACGTATTCCGAGCTGGAGAAGCTGGAAGGCTTCATCGGCAACTTCAAGGCCACCATCCGTCGCAAGGCGCGCAAGGTGGACGAAAAAGCCTGCAACGGCTGTGGCGTGTGCACGACCAAGTGCCCGCAGAAAAACATCCCCGACGAGTTCAACGGCGGCCTGTCCACTCGGCGCGCCATCTACGTGCCCTTCCCGCAGGCCGTGCCCAACAAGCCGGTCATCGACGTGGCCAACTGCACGTACTTCAAGACGGGCAAGTGCGGCGCCTGCCAGAAGCTGTGCTCGGCCAAGGCCATCCGCTTCGATCAAGAAGACGTGCTCGAAACCCACGACGTGGGCGCGGTGGTGCTGGCCACCGGCTTCCAGCTCATGAAGCCCAGCAACTTCCCCGAGTACGGCTACGGCCAGTACAAAGACGTCATCGACGGCCTGACCTTCGAGCGGCTGGCCTCGGCCTCAGGTCCGACGGCGGGCGCCATCAAGCGGCCCAGCGACGGCAAAGAACCCGAGACCATCGTCTTTGTCGCCTGCGCCGGCAGCCGCGACGAGCAGAAGGGCGTTCCCTACTGCTCGAAGATCTGCTGCATGTACACCGCCAAGCACGCCATGCTGTACCAGCACAAGGTGCACGGCGGAAAAGCCTACGTCTTCTATATGGACATCCGCGCCGCGGGGAAGAACTACGACGAGTTCACCCGCCGCGCCATTGAGAAGGACAACGTCAAGTACGTGCGCGGCCGCGTGTCACGCATCTACGAGGACAACGGTCAGTTGGTCGTCAAGGGCGTGGACACCTTGCTGGGCGGCGAGCCCCTCGAGATCCGCGCCGACATGGTGGTACTGGCCACCGCCGTGCAAGCGCGCACCGGCTCCGAGGAGCTGGCGCAAAAGCTCCACGTGTCCTACGACCCGTATCACTTCTTCGCCGAGGCGCACCCCAAGCTGCGCCCCGTGGAGACCAACACCGCCGGCATCTACCTGGCCGGTGCCTGCCAGGCCCCACGCGACATCCCCGAGACAGTGGCCCAGGCCAGCGGCGCGGCCGTCAAGGTGGCGGGCCTGTTCTCGCAACCCGAGCTGACCCGCGAGCCCATCGTGGCCGTGGTCGATCGCCAGCCGCCGCCGCGCTTCAGCACCTGCGTGGGCTGCTTCCTGTGCCAGACCGCCTGCCCCTACCAGGCCATCGAAAGCGAAGGCATCAAGAGCCGCACGGGCGAGGTCATCAAGACGGTGGCCAAGGTCAATCCGGGTCTGTGCCAAGGCTGCGGCACCTGCGTGTCGGCCTGCCGAACCAAGTCCATCGATCTGCAAGGCTTCAGCAACGAGCAGATTTTTGCCGAGCTAATGAGTTTGTAGCCATGTCGCAAAACTTCGAACCCAAGCTGACCGCCTTCGTTTGCAACTGGTGCACGTATGCGGGCGCCGATCTCACCGGCACCAGCCGCATCAAGTACCAATCCAACGTGCGGGTCATTCGTTTGCCGTGCACGGGCCGCATCGACTTCATGTTGATCCTGAAGGCGTTCGCGCGCGGCTCGGACGGCATCATCGTGTCGGGCTGTCACCCCAACGACTGCCACTACACCTCGGGCAACTACCACGCGCGCCGACGCTGGATGGTGTTCCGCGACCTCATGGAATTCATGGGCGTGGACATGCGGCGAATCACCTTCTCGTGGGTCAGCGCCGCCGAGGGCGCCAAGTGGGCCGAGTTGGTCAACGAGGTGACCAACAAGGTGCGCGCGCTGGGGCCGTACTGCGAGTACCACGCCATGGCCGAGCAAGGCGTCGAGAAGCTCGACGAGAAAGCCGCTGGGTAGTCATGCAGGACCTTCGTAACAAAGCCAAAGAGCTGCTGGCCGCGGGCACGGTCAAGGTGGTCATCGGGTGCGCCGAGGGCACCAAGGGCGCCGTGCGCCCACTCTTCGCGCGCACGCCCGAGGATGCGGACAAGCTGATCTTCGACCAACGCTGCACGCAGAACCTGGCCGCCTACCTGACCAAGGCCGAGGTCAAGAAGCTGGGTCGCCCGGCCCTGGTGGGCGGCATGCGCGCCATGCGCAGCATGCTGCAGCTAACCGCCGAAAAGCAGATCGCGCCCGACGGCGTGACCGGCCTCTACGTCGCCGACGGCAAGCTGACCGAGCTCGCCACCGCCGCCGCCATCGAAGAAGCCCTGGCCACCGTGCCCGACGCCATGCCCGAGGCGGACAAGGCCCTCATCGACAAGCTGACCGCTATGTCCAGCGAAGAGCGTCGCGCCTTCTGGAAGGCGGAGCTTTCCCGCTGCATGAAGTGCTACGCCTGCCGGCAGAGCTGCCCCATGTGCTACTGCGATCGCTGCACCATGGAGGTCAACCGCCCGCAGTGGGTGCCGGTGGCCAGCCACGGCATGGGCAATTTCGAGTACCACGTGGTGCGCGCCATGCACCTGGCTGGTCGCTGCGTCCAGTGCGGCACGTGCGGCGCCGCCTGCCCGGTGGGCATCCCCGTCCACCTTCTCACCTTCTTCGCCGAGGACTCGGTCCGTCGGCAGTTCGGCCAACGTGGGGGCGCCAGCGCGAAGGTCGACTTCGCCATGACGACCTTCCGCCCCGACGACAAAGAATCCTTCATCCGGTAGGTGATCATGTCCGAACGCTTCAAGCTGCAAGACCTGGGTTCCCTCGTCGACGCCCTCAGCAAGGGCGGCCTGCGCATCCTGGCCCCGCGCGAGCAGGACGGCCGCGTCGAGTACGGCGAGGTCAGCGCCGCCAGCCAATTGCCCAAGGCCTATTTTCAGTCCATCACCTCGCCCAAGCAGGCCGTCTTTCCGCGCGTGGAGCAGATCCTGGGCTACACCACCGGCAAAGAGCCCGAGGTCAAGGATCCCGGCGTGCTGGCCCGTCCCACCGTCGTTCTGGGCGCCCGTCCCTGCGAGGCGCGCTCGTTCGCCGCGCTGGATGCGGTCTTCAACTGGGATTATCGGGACAAATTCTTCAACGAGCGCATGGCCCAGACCACGGTCGTCACCGTCGGCTGCACGGAGGCCGACGCCTCCTGCTTCTGCACCTCGCTGGGCTCGAACCCCCGCGACACGGCGGGCAGCGACGTCTTCCTGACCCCGCTGGCCGCCGGTGGCTTCGCGGTGGAGGCGCTGACCGAGAAGGGCCGCGCGCTTTTGGCTAAGGCCAACCTGCCCGCGCTGAACGGCGATGCGGCCCCCGCGCCCGCCCCCACCGTCGAGAAGACCTTCGACGCCAAGGACCTGACGGCCAAACTGGCCGGCAAGTTCAACGACGGCCTGTGGCTGGAACAGAGCCTGCGCTGCCTGGGCTGCGGCGCCTGCGCCTACGTGTGCCCCACCTGCCTGTGCTTCGACGTGCAGGACGAGCCCACCGTGCGCGACGCCGGCCAGCGCCTGCGCCTGTGGGATTCGTGCGGCATGCGTCTCTTCACCCTGCACACCTCCGGTCATAACCCGCGCGACAACCAGGCCGCCCGCTGGCGCCAGCGCGTGATGCACAAGTTCTCGTACTACCCCGAGCGCCAGAAGATGTTGGGCTGCGTGGGCTGCGGTAAGTGCTCGCGCGCCTGCCCCGTCGATATGAACCTGAAGGAACACCTGACCGAGGCGGCGCGCTAGTCGCCAAGAGCGATAACGACAGACAGCGAGACATAACCATGGCTCTTCCTCCTCCCATTCCTCCTGCCGCCCGCACCACGCCCCCTGCGCCTCCGTCGGTTCCCGCGCCGGTCGCCACGGCCCCCGCCGCGGCGGCCAACATCTACAAGCCGTACCGCATGCGCATCGGCAAGATCACCGAGGAGGCCCCGGGCGTGCGCACCTTCCGCCTGGACTTCGTGGACCCCGCCGAGGCCGCCGCGTTCAACTTCAAGACCGGGCAATTCGGCCTGTACGGCGTGTTCGGCGAAGGCGAAAGCACCTTCTGCATCGCCTCCAGCCCCACGCGCAGCAAGGGCTACATCGAGTGCACCTTCCGCGAGGCCGGCCGCGTGACCAGCGCCCTGGCCGACAAAGAGGTGGGCGACATCGTCGGCTTCCGCGGCCCCTACGGCAACGTCTTCCCGCTCGAGAAGTGGAAAGGCAAGAGCCTCATCTTCGTGGCCGGCGGCATCGCCCTGCCCCCCTTGCGTAGCGTGATCTGGAACTGCCTCGACCTGCGCGACTGGTTCAAGGACATCACGGTCGTGTACGGCGCCCGCACCGTCAGCGATCTCGTCTACAAGCACGAGCTGGAAGAGTGGTCCCAGCGCACCGACCTGAAGCTGGTGACCACCGTCGATCCCGGCGGAGAGAATCCGTCGTGGAAAGGCCTGGTCGGCTTCGTCCCCCACGTGGTCGAAAAGCTCGCCCCCTCTGCCGCCGACACCATCGCCATCGTGTGCGGTCCGCCCATCATGATCAAGCTGACCCTGCCCGTCTTGGCCAAGCTCGGCTTCGGCAAGACCGAGGTCTACACCACGCTCGAAAACCGCATGAAGTGCGGCCTGGGCAAGTGCGGCCGCTGCAACACCGGCAAGAGCTACGTCTGCAAAGACGGCCCCGTGTACACCCTGGCCGAGTTGGAGACGCTGCCGGCGGAGTACTAAGCGCCGGCACGCAGAGACACCGCGCGCGGCGATTCGAGCCCGTGGACTCGCTAGGCTGCGCGCGCGAGGCTTGCTACGATCTTCCTCGTGACGCTCTACGAGGAACTACGTTCCGTCCTCCAGGCTCTCGATCAAGCGGGCGTGGACTACGCCTTGGTTGGAGGTCTCGCGGTCGCGCTCTGGGGCGCGCCACGCGCCACGAAGGACATCGATCTGCTGGTGCGACCCGCGGACGTGGAGCGCGCGCTGGCCGCCCTTCGCCCAAAGGGCTTCTCGCTTCCCGCCTTGCCGTTCGAGTTCAAGGATGGGAACACGCTCCAGCGTGTCAGCAGGGTGGATGAGGCAGGCAACGTCATGACCGTCGATTTCATGCTGGTCAACCAAAGCCTGCAGCCGGTCTGGGCCAGTCGGACACGACTGCCCTTCGCTGACGGCGAGATCTCCGTCGTCTCGCGCGACGCCCTCATCAACATGAAGGCGCTCGCCGCACGTCCCCAGGATCTGGCTGACATCCAGAGTCTGAAAGAGGACGACCGATGAGCGTCGACATGTCACCGCAGGCCGTGAACACCCGCCTGCGCGAGGCGAGCCGCCTCGCAGGCTCGCTCCGTCCCGAGACACGCCTGGATACCAAGATCGACATGTCGCCGGCGGCGATCTCCGCGCGTCTGCGCCAGGCGTCCGACCTGCTCGACCTGTGCCGCGCCCTGGATGCCAGACGTGCGACGGCGCAGGCTGCCCGAAGGCTTTGAGTTCGCCGACCGCCCGCGTGCCGGCCGCGGTCAGCTTGGCGGCGAGTCCCAGAGAACGCCGTGAGACGGCGCGGGCCCAAGCAGCCGTCGGACGACGCCCGCCGCGGACGAGGCAAGTCGAGTGCGAGCCGCCGGTCACACGGCGAATTCGGGTGCCCGGCACGCCTCCCGGATCCGCTCAATGAACGCATCTCGCGACAGATCCGCCTGGCCATCGCGCGAGCGCAGGGCCACCTTGCCCTGCGCCACCTCGCGGCCGCCAAGTACGGCTTGGAATGGGATGGCTCGCCCGTGCGCGAAGGCGATGCGCTTGCTGAGGCTGTCCTCGGTCATCTGCCAGCAGCGAAGGCCATGGGCGCGCAAGTCCTTCTCGAGCGCGTGCGCGGCTTCGACCTGCGGCTCGCCCACGGGCAGAACGGCAACCTGAACCGGGGCAAGCCAGGCCGGCAGCCGCGCTCCGTGGTGTTCGAGCACGACGCCGAGGAAACGCTCGAGGCTGCCCAAGAGGGCGCGGTGAAGCATGACCGGCCGTCGGCGCTGGCCCGCGCTGTCGATGTAGGCCAGGTCGAAGCGCTCGGGCATGACCAGGTCGAACTGAATGGTCCCGCACTGCCATTCGCGTCCGTGGCTGTCCGCCAGCACGAATTCGAGCTTCGGGCCGTAGAACGCGCCCGCACCCGGCTGGCGCGCGTAGGCCACGCCCATGCGCGCCAGCACCGAGAGCAGGGCCGCCTCGGACCGATCCCAAAGCGCGTCGTCCCCCGCGCGCTCGGCGGGCCTGGTGGACAGCGCAATCCGCACGTGGTCGAAGCCGAAGGCGCGATAGAACGGCTCGACCGAGGCACAGAAGCGCAAGACCTCGGCCTCGGCCTGCTCCTCCGTGCAGAAGATGTGGCCGTCGTCCTGGGTGAACTGGCGCACGCGCAGAAGGCCGTGCAGGGTACCGCCGAGTTCGTCGCGATGAACGATGCCCAGCTCGCACAGCCGTATGGGCAGCTCGTGGTGCGAGGGCGGCCGGCGCTTCACGATGTAGATGTGCCCGGGGCAGCTCACGGGCTTAACCGCGGCCTCGCAGGCCTGGTCGTCCACCCGAAACATGCCCTGGAAGAAGTGCTGCCAGTGGCCGCTCGCCTCCCAGACCGGCCGGCGCAGGATCTGTGGCGTGCGCACTTCTTGGTAGCCTTGCGCCCGACTCTGCTGCCTGACCGCGTCCTCGATAAGGCGATACAAGACCAGTCCGCGCGGAAGCCAGAACACCATGCCTGGCGCCTCCTCGCGAAAGCAGAAGAGGTCGAGGCGCTGACCAAGCTCGCGATGATCGTTGTCGCCGATCGACGGTTCGCTGATGGAATCACTCATGGTTCGCTCCTGTGCTTGGGGCCCGGAAGGACAGGAGCGCCTCGCCGACTCCCGTCCGTTCGGGCGGGTCGTCGGTGGAGGGCGATGCTTACGCGCGCACGACCACGGACCCGCCGTTGCGGGTGGTAGTGGTCGTGGTGGTGAGGCGCATCGCCATACGTGTTCAATATTGCCTCGGATCTCTCTCGGGGACAACTCCTCGCGAGAAGACCGCGAAGTGGTGCTCTCGCTGCCGTGCTGCGAGCCGACGCGTGCGCCGGCTGGCAGCGTCGGACTACGTCATCCGGACGGCGTCGCTCGTTCCGTTGCCATGGCGATGGCCGCGAGGCGGGGCGGTCGGGCCAACGTGGCGAAGATGAGCGTGGCCGCGCCCAGGCCGACGAAGGCCAGGGGGAGCGAACGATCTGCCGCCCAGCCCACGGCGGGATACATGATGAAGGTCGCCGCGCGCTCGAGCATCGAGACGCCCGAGAGCACGGTGGCGCGGTTGTGGCTCTCGACCTGACGGTTGATGAGGTCGGACAAGAGCGGGCCGCGCAGCAGCTTGGCGCCCACCAGGACGAAGGCGAGCGGGAAAGCGCACAGCGGGTGGTGCCAAGCCGCCAGCGCGAGATAGCACAAGCCTGCCGCCAGCGCGGTACCCGTGAGCAGCCGCTCAAGCCCGCACCAGCGCTCCAGGCGGGCCGCGTTCCACAAAAGCAGCATGCCCAGCGCATTCAGCCCGGCGCCCAGCGGGCCGTTCCATTGCACGGGCAGCCCCGCATCACGGGCCAGCGATTGGTAGAACCAAAACATGAAGAAGGTGGTGGCCGAGACCAGGGCGTAGTTCAGCGTGAAACGACGCAGGCTCCCGGGGTGGAGCAAGGTGCGCAGGCCGTCGAGTCCCTGTCGCCAGGCCGAACCGCGCGCCTGGCCACGCGGCGGCTCCTCGATGGCGAGCAAGGGCAGCGCCGCGGCCATGAACACCACCCCCGAGAGCGCAAACACCAGGGCCAGCGAGCGCGGGCGCGTGGCGATCGTACCGGCCAGCCACGATCCCAGCGGAAAGCCGAGCAGCATGCCGGCGCTGCTGATGGCTTGGTAGCGCGAGAGGATGCGCCGGCTGTCCCCAGCGCGGCCGTCGGCAAGCAGCGAGTCGTACAGCAGCGCCTGGTCCGCGCCCGAGACGCACGCCATGCCCGCCGCACACAGCAGGTTGGCCACAAAGAAGAGCGGGTACGAACGCACCAACCCGAACATGAGGAAGGACGCGCCCGACAACAGCGCCCCCGTCACGAGCGACCACTTGCGCCCGAAGCGATCCGCGATGGTGCCGGTGGGGACCTCGAGCAGAAACAGGAATGCCGAGCACGCCCCCTCGAGCACGAAGATGCGCGTGTAATCGAGTCCGCCCCACTCCAAATAGAAGGGCACGCAGATGGCGCCGAACAACTGCAGGCTCTTGAGGAACTGAAAGGCGTAGAGCAGGCCGATGTTCCGGCGCATGCGCGCCATCATGGCCGAGAGCCCTTCCGGAATCCATGGCACAGGGACGGCCAGCGACCTCGGGGCGTTGACAATCGACTCCCGCCCACTTACCCTGCGCGCCACATGGTGCTTGTAGCCTAGCAGCTCGAAGGCGTATCCCCGCCCCAGCAGGTG
>JAEXQJ010000124.1 GCA_023438785.1 Pseudomonadota bacterium | reverse complement strand
GGGGTGTGGGGGGGGCGGGGGCCCGGCGCCCCGGCTCGCCTCTCGAGCTACTCGGTCACGAACGTGATGCCGATGACCGAGACATCGATGCCAGCGCAGTCGGCTGCCGCACCGGCGGGGCACTCGAACTGCCACGACACACCCACGATCTCCTTGGCCATGTCGGTAGCGGCAGAGGGCATCCCCGTGCCTTCCATGCTGGAAAACATGACCTTGACGGGATCACTCGACGACACGGCGACGCTCTTCTTGGGGAAGAGACTGCAGGTCGACCCCGCCGCGCATCCACCGCCCTGCGCGGCCGGCAACTGCGAGACGGTTTCGAGTTGGAAGATGGGGGTCGTGCCACCGAAATTGCCGCCCAGTCGGAACTGAACGCCTTTGAAGACGGACGTGTTGACACACTGATCGAACATGAGGCCGCCGCGGACGGATGCGTCTTTTAGCGCGTCACCGCGCAGATAGAGGGCATCCCCAGTCACCGACGAGGTGAGGTGGTTGTCCGTGTTCGCCGGAACGGACGTGAACACGGTTCCCGAGAGGTTGCCGCCCGAGGTCCACTTGTTCGTGGTCGCATTCCAGTGCTCCGACGAGAAGTCGCTGATCAGAGCGACCGAGGGCTGAAGGCCCGGCGAGCACGACAGAGCAGTGACGGTCGCGGTGCCCGTGCCGGTGACCGTGCCCGTGTTGGTGTCGGTCGTGGTCACTGTCGATGTCGGCGTCGTCGTACCGGTACCCGTGCCCGTCGATGTCGGCGTCGCCGTACCCGTATCCGTGGTCGTCGCGGTCGGCGTCGTCGTGCCCGTCGCGGTCGGCGTCGTCGTGGCCGTCGCAGTCACGGTCGAGGTCGGCGTCGAGGTGGCCGTGTTTGTGCCGGTCGACGTCGCCGAGGTCACGGTCACGGTGGCCGTGGCCGAGGGCGTGACGGTGACGCTCACCGTGGCCGTCGCTGTCTCGGAGACCGTGATGGTGTGAGTGCCAGTCTCGGTCGTGGTGCCCGTGACCGTCCTCGTGGCCGTCTCGGATTCCGTCGCCTGGGCGGTCTCGGTGTTGGTGTTCGTCTGCGTGACAGTGATCGACTGGGTCGACGTCTGGCTGTCCGTGCCGAGGGCCGTTACGGAAACGCTGGCCGTCATCGTGCTCGGCACCGTCATGGTCGTCGTGCTCGAAGCGCTGGCCGTCATGGTATCCGTCATGGACAACGTGGCGGTGTGGCTGCCCGTCGCGGTGGCCGTCGTAGAAACGGTGGTCGTGGCGGTGACACTCGCGGTGGTGATGGCTGAGGGCGAGCTCGTGGCCGTGCCCGTGCCCGTCGCGGACGGCGTGCCCGTCGTGCTCACCGTGCTCGTGCCCGTCGCAGACGGCGTGCCCGTCGTGCTCACCGTGCTCGTGCCCGTCGCGGACGGCGTGCCCGTCGTGCTCGCCGTGCCCGTGCCTGTCCCCGTCTGGCTCACCGAAGGCGAGCCCGTGCCCGTGCCTGTGCCCGTCCCCGAGCTGCTCACCGACGGGGTGGCCGTGGCCGTCCCCGTCCCGGTGCCGCTCCCCGAACGAGACTGTGTGCTCGTCTTGCTCGCGGTCGATGTGCTCGTCCGGCCGCTGTCCGTGTGCTGGCCAGCATCAGGCGTCGTCGTCCCGCCGTCCGAACCACAGCCGGAGCCCGCAAGCGCCAAGACGCCTGCGATACCGAGTAAGCCAAAGAGGTTATGTCGTCTCATAGGCGCGGATAGTAACAGAATTGCGTCCTCGGCAACGCAATCCTGCTCACAATGGCGCGACCCTAACGCTGCGCACTGTCTAGCTTTTCGCGGGCTTGGCCTTGACCTCAGTCGAGGCTTCAGGGACCAGCGTCCCGTCGGCGCGCGGACGAAAACGGATCTCCGCCTTGACCTCCACGACCGTGTCGGTCAGCGCCTTGACCAGTTCCTTTTGCAGGTCCATGCGCTCCAGCCACGAACGCATTTCGTTGGTGGCCACGCGAACGAAATCGTCTTTGGACCGGGATGCGACCTCCAGGCCGGCTGACATCGCTCGCTTGACGAGGTCTGAGAGGCCACGGTCGGAGCGTTCGCGCACCGGCTCCGTGTCGGGAGTGGAATCGGGAGGGGGGGCGTTGCCCGCGGCGTCGGGGCCACGTTTTCCCGCATCGTCTGGCATGGACGAAGGTTAGCATGCGATTCGTCCCCTTCGGCGTCGGTGCGTGCCGCGAAGATGCGGGCTATGCTGCGCCCGTGAGTCAGGCTCCCGACGTCGTCGTGCCCCCCCCTGTGCCGCCCCAGAACGCGCCGCCGATGACGTCCACCGAGGTGGCCAGCCGAGCGGCCACCTATCGCCGGCCCGTTCGCCGTCTGCTGCGAGCCTACCGTGTGACCTTCCGGGTCGTGCTGTCCTATCTGGCGCTCCGCGTGCGAAGGCGATTCCGTTCGGAGGAAGCGGGGGCGGAGATGGCGAATCGCGTTCACCGCGCCAACGCGCGCCGGGTCCTGGCAGCCATCGTGGATTTGCAGGGGCTGTTCATCAAGGTCGGACAGCTCATCAGCGTCATGGCCAACATGCTGCCCGAGGCCTTCCGCAAAGAATTGGAGACCTTGCAGGACAGCGTTCCGCCGCGTCCGTACAGCGAAATCGAACCCCGCCTGCGGGACGCCTTTCGGGGTCGCTCGCCCTCGGAGGTGTTCGCGCGCTTCGATCCCCATCCCATCGCCTCGGCCTCCATTGGCCAGGTTCACGTGGCCTACCTGCCCTCGGGCGAGAAGGTCGCGGTGAAGGTGCAGTACCCGGGAATCGAGACCATCGTGCGCATGGATTTGCGCGTGATCCAACGCATCTTCGGGCTTCTGCGGCGCTTTCTGCCCGATTGGGGCTGGTCCACCATCTACCGCGAGATCCACGAAATGGTCCTTGCGGAGCTCGATTACCAACACGAAGCCGACGCCATCCGCGCCATCTCGGCCAACTTCGCCGATCGACGGGACGTCCTCATCCCGAAGGTCATCGCCGCGTGCTCCACGGCACGCGTTCTGACCACCGAGTGGATGACGGGCGCCAAGGTCGCGGACGTGGCCGCGTTGGAGGCCGCGGGCGTGGACCGCAAGAAGGCCGCGCGCCTGTGCGTGGAGGCCTATTGCAAGCAGATCTTCGTCGACGGCGTGTACCACGCTGACCCTCACCCCGGGAACCTGCTCCTGCGCCCGCCGGCCCCCGGTGAGGACGGCCCCACCGTGGTGTTCCTGGACTTCGGTGCCACAGCCCGCGTATCGGCCGGCATGCGCCGAGGCATGGTGACCTTCCTCCAGGGCGCCATGACCCGCGACGTGGGGCGCATCGTGACCGCGCTCAAGGAAATGGGCTTCATCTCCCGGCACGCCGATCACGAGGTCTTCGATCGCGTGGTCGAGCACTTTTACGAGCACTTCCGCTCCCAGATGCGCCTCGACGGCTTTTCGCTGTCCAACCTGAAGATCGATCCCGCGGGCCAGTTGGCCACCTTGTTGGACCTGCGCGCGCTGAACGTCACCTTGCGGGATCTGCGCGACGCCTTCGTGGTGCCGAAGGAGTGGGTCTTGCTCGAGCGAACGCTCCTGCTGCTCCTCGGCGTGTGCACGACGCTCGACCCGGAAATGAACCCCGCCGCGGTCATCCAGCCGTACGTGGACCGCTTTCTCCTGGGCGAGAAGAAGGAATGGTCCGAAGCCGTTCTGGACACGTTGCGCGAGTCCGCCCTCTCTGCGTTCGCGGTGCCGGGCGAGCTGAGCCGCTTTCTGACCCTGGCCAGTCGAGGCGACGTGGAGGTTCGCTTCCACGGCATGGACCGCAGCGTGGAGACCCTCTACGCGCTCGGCCAGCAGCTCCTCTGGGGTTTTCTAGGGGCCACCGCGGTCACGCTCTCGGTTGTCTTTGACGGGCGCGGCCAAGAAACGGCGCGACTGGTCGCGCTTGGGGCCGGTTCATCTTTCGGCTTGCTCCTACTCAGCTCCCTGGCGCGAGGTCGCCGTGCACGAATACGCCGCCGCTAGCATCACGTCATTTGCCAGGTAGGACATGTGGGATACAATGCGACCCATGGACAACATCTCCGTGATCGGCAGCACGCTGACCGCCATCGGCGCTCTGGCCATCTTCATCGCGACCCTACGCATGGGCAGACCGAGCAAGGCCCGATAGAGCGCCTGCCGCGCTGGTCTTTCGCCTTGCCCGGCGACGCTGCCGCGCCTACACTCCCCAGCGAATTCAAGCAGGGCAGGCTGTATGACGTTCGAGCCATTGGAAGCTCCGGCTCTTCCGGGAGCCAAGCCCGACGAGGGGCGCCTGGCCAGTCTTAGTGTTGCGGATCTGACCGCCATCCGGAACCTTATCCGCGGTGGCTCAATCATCGACTGGCACCGCCTCTATTTCACGGACCGAGACCAAGTCGATCGGTTCCTGCGCGTCCACGAGTTCGATCCCGCCAGCCGCGAGGACATGTCCCGCCTCGAGACGCTGCGGGATCAAGCCGTGGAGTACCTGGAGCGGCACCTGGGCTTTCGCATTCCCGAGGAGGTGGCCGAGCGCATCCCAGCCCGAGATCTGCTGCTTGTCGCATCGCAGAAGGGCAAGCGCCGCACTCATGCCTGCGTGGTTCTGAAGGTCATGCACGTCCTGCATCACGTGGCGGGGCGTGAGCTGCTCACCCGGCTCTCGGTGAGCGCCGACGACATCTTCCGCGTGGTCGAGGACAAGGTCCTGGCCACGGTGGAGGAGATGAAGGCCGCGGGCTGCGCGGTGGTGGAGTTCGAGTGGAGCCGCAAGGAGCCGGACAGCCTCATCACCAAGTTGCTCGCCAAGCGAGACAACATCGCCGCCCACGTCTACGACAAGCTGCGCTTCCGCATGACCACGCACTCCGAGGAGGAGATCGTCTTCGTGCTGCGCGAGCTCGTGCAGCGACTCGTGCCGTTCAACTTCGTGATTCCGGGCGAGTCGGTCAACGACATCGTGGACCTTCACGGCTTCGTCGAACGGGCTTCCGGCTTGCGCCAACACCTGCCCGACCTGCTCGATCTCTCACGCGTGGCCGTCGACCGACGGACCCCGCTACTCAACGAGTTCTCCGGACCGAGCTATCGGGTCGTCAATTTCGTGGCCGACTTGCCCGTGCGCATGGACAAATTCCTCTCTCGGCCAGCGGACGATCCGCTGTTCGCGGAGAACGGCGCCGTGATCTTCGTTCTCACCGAATTCCAAATCGTGGACGCCCGCACCGCCGAGGCCAATGAGCTGGGTGAGAACAGCCATCAGCGCTACAAAGAGCGACAAATCACGCGGGTCAAGGCGCGCCTCAGCCATGGAATGCAGGACGAGGAGACGCCCCCCGCGCTCGATCTGACCGGCCGCCAAGACGGCGATCTGGGCCACGACTAGAGCACCGGGCTCGGTGCTCTAAGGCGCGTCGGCGATACAGGTCGCCGCTTCGGGGCTCGACCAATCGCGCTTGTTGATAAAGGCCTGTCGCACCTGACCACCAGCGCCGACCAGGAACGTCTCGGGAAACTTGGTGGTCCCCCAACGTGCCGGCACCTCTTTGCTGGGATCCAGAAGGACGGTCAAGGGGGTGCCGTGGGGGAAGGTGCGTTTGACGGCATCCCAGTCCTCATCCACGCTGATCGCCAGAACGGTTGCCCGATCACCGAGGCTGCGCGCCAGCGCCTCCAGCGAGGGGATTTCGTCCAGGCACGGGGCGCACCACGTGGCCCAGAAGCTCACCAGCACGGGATGGCCCCGCAGGCCGGACAAAGACCAGGTCTTCCCAGCCATGTCGCGCAGTTGGAAATCTGGGGCCCCCGCGCGCAGCTCCGGCGAGAGAGGATCGGGTTCCAGGGTTCTGCAGGCGTTCCCGCGCGAGAAGGAGGCGGAATCGAGGGCCCCCCAAAAGAAACGGACGGCGAGAAGGCCAGCGAGAGCAGCCACTGCTGCTGCACCGGCTTTCTGCCGTCCGGTCATGTGCCCCGGCGAGTTACTTCGCGGCCTGAGCGGGCACAGCGGCCTTCTTCTTGCCGCCCTTGGCCAGCTTGGCCATCTCCTCGTCCGCGACCTTCTGGAACTCGGAGTAGGGCACAGCGCCCGAGATGAGGCGGCCATTGATGAAGGTGGCTGGCGTGCCCGAGACGCCGACCTGTGTTCCCTGCTTCATGTCCGCGTCGATCTGCGCGGCGTACTTATGCGTCTCGACGGCGGCCTTCCACTTGCCCATGTCCAGCTTGAGCTCCTGGGCGTACTTCTCCAGGCTGGCCGGATCGAGCGCCTGCTGGTTCTTGAAGAGCAGGTCGTGCATCTCCCAGAACTTGCCCTGCTCACCCGCGGCCATGGCCGCCTCGGCCGCGCCCTTGGCCTTGTCATGGAACGCGAGGGGGTAGTTCTTCCACACCACGCGAACCTTGCCCGGGTAATTCTTCTCCAACTGGGTCACCGAGGGCTCCACACGGCTGCAGAACGGGCACTGGAAGTCCGAGAACACGACCACCGTGAGGGGCGCATTCTTGGGGCCCTTGGAGGGCGAGGTGCCGACGTCGATCTGCTTGGCAGGTCCCGCGTCCGCGGCGGCAGCCTCGTCTTTGCCACCACCCACGTCGGCCTTCGCCGTCTTCAGGATGGCGTCGTAGACCTTGGCCTTGGGCGTGCCCTTCTTGACCAACTCCTCGGCCTTGGTGAGTTGCGCGTCGATGAGCGACTTGAACTGCTCGAAAGGCCGCGCCCCCGAGAGGAACACGCCGTTCACGAAGAAGGCGGGGGTTCCACGAGCGCCAATCTTGCTTCCCGCAGCCGACTCGG
>JAEXQJ010000334.1 GCA_023438785.1 Pseudomonadota bacterium | reverse complement strand
ACGTCTGCGAGGCAGGCCGCTGCCAGGCCCCGGTCACCGACGCGGATCAGCTACGGCGCCTGCTGACCCGCGCGGTTCCCTACTCCCGTGGTGACCGAGAGCGAGGTTCTTGAGTCCAGCGCACCTGGCTAGCGCTGGTCCATGGGAACGTAATGGTTGATGGTCTGGCCGGTGGAGATCTGGCGCGGGCGGTAGATGCGGCCCTTGGGGTTGTCGAGGAGTTCCTTGTAGTTGGCGATCCAGCCGGGCATGCGCCCGATGGCGAAGATGACGGTGAACATCTCGGACGGGATGCCCAGGGCGCGCATGATGATGCCGCTATAGAAGTCGACGTTGGGGTACAGCCTGCGCTCGATGAAGTACGAATCAGATAGCGCGGCCTCTTCGATGCGCCGGGCGATGTCGAGCAGCGGGTCCTGCACCTTGAGCGCCACGAGGACCTCGTCGCACGCCTTCTTGATGATGCGGGCGCGCGGATCCCAGTTCTTGTACACGCGGTGGCCGAAGCCCATCAGGCGCTTGCCGCTGTCCTTGTTCTTGACCGCGGCCAGGAAGCGCGAGCCATCGTCGCCGGCCTTGGCGATTTCCCTGAGCATCTCGATGACCGACTGATTGGCGCCACCGTGCAAAGGGCCCCACAGCGCGCATACGCCCGCCGCCGTGCTGGCGAACATGTTGGCCTGCGCGGAGGCCACCATGCGCACCGTCGACGTCGAGCAGTTCTGCTCGTGGTCGGCGTGCAGCGTGAAGATGGTGTCGAGCGCGCGCACCACCGAGGGCTGCAGATCGTAGTCCTGGTACACGTCCGAGAACATCATGTGCAGGAAGTTGGCCGTGTATTTGTAGGTGGGCTTGGGATAGATGATGGGCAAGCCGCGCGACTTACGGTACGAGAACGCGGCGATGGTGCGCACCTGCGAAATCAGGCGCGCCGCCTGATGATCGAAGTCCTCGGGCGTGGCTGGCCGCTGCATGAAGCCTGGGTAAAAGCAGCTCGAGGCGTTGATCATGGCGGACAAGATGGCCATGGGGTGCGCGTTCGAGGGGAAGCCCTCGAAGTGGTACTTCATGTCCTCATGCAGGTTCTCGTTCTGGGTCAGCATGGCCGAGAACCGCTGCATCTCGGTGCGCGTGGGCAGCCGCCCGTAGATGAGCAGATAGGCGGTCTCCACGAAGCTGGATTTCTCGGCCAACTCCTCGATGGGGATGCCCCGGTAGCGCAGAATGCCCTTCTCGCCGTCGATGAACGTGATGGCACTCTGGCAGGAGCCCGTATTGCCGTACCCGTCGTCCACCGTAATGTGTCCGGTGGTGCCGCGCAGGCTGCTGATGTCGATGCCGCGCTCGCTCTCCGAGCCCTCGACGATGGGGAACTCGTAGACTTTGCCTTCGATTTCGATTTTCGCCGTCTTGCTCATGGGGGACCTAGGGCGATTCTTCTCCGGAACGCGCGGGGATTACAAGCGTCGCTGCCGGTCGGCGGCGCGTGTCCGTCGGTGTCGGCGCTGTGCGCCTGTACTCTGGTACAGGTTTGAGCGGGCCGATCCTCGTGTCATGTTGCCCGCACATGCGACTCATCAGGCGTTATTCGAATAGGAAGCTTTATGACACCCAGGAGAGCCACTACGTCACGCTGCAGGCCCTGGCGGCTCTGATTCGAGCGGGCGAGGAGTTCGAGGTGGTGGATCATTCCACCAGCCGCGACCTGACCACCGCCACACTGGCGCAGATCATCTTCGAGGAGGAGAAGCGCGGACCCCGTCTGCCCGCGGCCGAGCTTCGCCGCATCATCCAGCAAGGACTGGGCGAGGTCACTCCGCCGCAGACGCCCCCCCAGACCTAGCGAGCGACGTTCCGCACGAGTGAACCGCTGCCGTGCGCGAGGTTCCTTCGCCTCGCGCCAAGAGCGGCTTGCGCCCTGCTGGCGGGCGTGTGCATGGACTGCGGGGTCGCGCCGGACGGCCCACTCGAGTCTGGAGCGTTGGGCTTGGCCGCCTGCCCGGCCCATGATTGGTGAAGGGGAGGGCATGAGCATGGGGCGAGGCGGCTGGGTGGCGTTGGCGGTGGTGGGACTGGCCCTTCACGCCGAACCGGGGGAGGCGAAGCCGTCCGCGACGCAACCTGAGGTCGACGCGGGGCGGACACCGGCGGGGAACCTGCCGAGGCCGGTCGAGCCGCACCACGAGGCGGCCGTGGAGACGAAGACGCCTGATTCGGGCGCACGGGAGGCGTTTGCCCCGGAGGCGCCGACGGAGAGCCCGACGCGAACCAAGGCGCGGCCGGCGGCGGACCCGGCGCTGAGCGCTGGCGCGGGGCGCGGCATGGCGGCCGATCAGGTGCAGGAGCTGTCCCGAGCCGCCCTGACCCAGGTGGCGACGGCCATGAGCGCGATCGAGGAGAATGACCACAATCGCGCCGACGGAGCCCTGGCCGAGGCTGCCACCGAGTTGCTCCAGATCTACGACGCTGTCCCCGCGCGCGATCTCCTGCGGCTCCTGTGGCAGGCCGACGCGGTGGACGAGCTGGCGCCCATACTGGCGCAGGCCCACCAGCAGGCCGTGTATCTCGATCCCGAGGTGGTGAGGAGCGTGGATCGCGCCGACGAGAAGGCTCGCACGGGGGACCGCGCTGGCGCACAGGAGAACCTGGTCATGGCGCAGCGACAGTTGGGCGAGGACGTGGCCTGTGCGCCCATCGAGGACGCCTACGCGCGCGTCGTGGCGGCGCGTGCCGAGTTGCGCGGCGGCAATTCCGATCGAGCGCTTCGGCTGCTGCGCCAGGTGCCGCTCGTGGTGGACCGCGTGGACGTGTCCGCGCCCATGGTCCCGGTGCGCTTCAGTTTGCGCGCCGCGGCTGCTGCGGCTGCCCGAGGGAACTGGGACCAGGCTCGCACGCTGGTGAACCAGGCCGCCGGCGCGCTGGAGCAGATCGCCAGCGCGCCCAGCGCCAGTGGTGTGCAGAACGAGCTGAAGCCGGTGGTGAGCCGGGCGCGCGTCCTGCAGAAACGCTTCGATTCGGGACGCCGGGTGCGGCCGCAGCAGCTCCACGAGCTGGCCCAACGCACGCGCACGGCCTTGTGAAGACTACTGGCCCTCGGCGCCGGGCGGGCCAATGGCCACGTCGTCGTGGATGAAGCGCAGGTTGGGCGTCTGCTTCATCTCGATGGCATCGGCCAGGCGCCGGCGGAGAAATCCGTTGGCACGTTCGAGGGCGGTCTCGGCGGCTCGCCGGCGCTCACGCGATTGGGGACCGGTGATGGTGAACCAAGCGCGCACGTTGGCGTAATCGACGGACAGCTCGCATTGGGTCAGGCGCACGTCGGCGAGCACGGGATCGGCCACCTCGTCCCGCAGCAGCGAAGCCAACTCGGCCCCGATCAGCTCTTGCAGACGCGCGTGGCGATAGCCCATGGGGGCGTCGTCATCACGGCCGCGGCGACGACGTTGCTTCTCTTGATGCTTCATTGGGGTGCCTCTGAATCCATTGTGCCGCGCTTTGGGAATTGTCGCCCTGGGCAGATGTTCAGTATGCTGGGCTCGTGACACGCGCTCGGGTCGCTCCCTCCCTGCAAACCACTCTGGAGGCGCTCACGCAAGCGGCTCGTCACGATCTGTCCTGCGCGTGCGGCCCGACCCAGCCGCGCCAGCGAGGCAGCAACGGGCTGTGGATCTATCCCGCGGCCCTGCCTGGCGGCCAGCGGGTGCCCATGCTCAAGGTGCTGCAGGCCACGGGCTGCGAGCGGTCGTGTGTGTATTGCGTAGAACGGTGTGGCGGGCAGAGGCGACCGCTGGCGATGGTGCCTGACGCCCTGGCGCGCGCCTTCATGGACCTGCAGCGCAGCGGGCGGGTGTTCGGGCTGTTTCTCTCGTCGGCCATTCGCGATGGGGCGGTGGCCACCATGGACCGCATGCTGGCCACCGCCGAGCTCCTGCGCGGGCGCCACGGCTTTCGCGGCTACATCCACCTGAAGATGATCCCGGGCTGCGGGCCCGATCAGGTCGAGCGCGCCATGCATCTGGCCACGCGCTTGTCCGTGAACATGGAGGCGCCCACGGCCTTGCACCTGGCGCGCATCGCCCCGGGCAAGCGGTTCGATTCGCAGATCCTGGCCCCCATGCGCCAGGTGGCGGGCGCCATGCGCGCGGGCCGTTTTGCGCGCGGCGGGCAGACTACGCAATTGGTGGTGGGGGCGGCGGGCGAGACCGATCGCGAGCTGACCCTGGCCGCGGCCGGCGCCTACCGCGAGTTGGGGCTGGCGCGCGTGTACTACTCGGCCCTGCAGCCCGTGCCCGGGACTCCGGTGGCGGAACGTGCCCCCGTGCCCTTCGAGCGCGAGCACCGCCTCTACCAGACCGATTTCTTGCTGCGCAGCTACGGATTCTCCGTCGACGAGATTCACTTCGATGAGGACGGGCAGCTACCCCTCGACGCGGATCCCAAGACCGTGTGGGCCCGGCGCCATCCCGAGCGTTTTCCCGTCGAGGTCAACACCGCACCGGCCAGCGAATTGGTGCGCGTGCCTGGCATCGGCCCGCGCACGGCCAAGCGCCTCGTCACCATGCGCAGACAGGCCAGGTTGCGCGACCCGGAGGTCTTGCGCGCCTCTGGCGCGTCCTGGCGCATCGCCTCGCCCTACGTACTCGTCGACGGCAAGCCCGCCGAACGGCAGCTACGGTTGTTCTAGAGCACCGAACGGTTTGAATCGGTCGCGAAAACGCGGATCTGCGTCGCATCCCTTCGTTGCTCGTCGGTCAAATACGTCGAGTATTCTCCCTCCTCGCGCCTCGGGCTGCTC